>CAVBXH010000043.1:0-24207 GCA_963599475.1 Acutalibacteraceae bacterium
AGAAGATGCAGGAGGGACAGTACGGTTGGCTGGACTATGTGAACCACCATTCGCACGAATGGCAAGAGGAGTATGCACGCTACTGCGCAAGCATGGGTGTGTGTATCAACGAGCATAGTGCCGAGGCATTTGTCTACCAGATGGACATGGAACTCGAAGAGGTAATGCTGAGAGGCGATGCTTAATCTCTCACAGATAGCACAGAGAACACAGATTTTCATTGGAAGTAATGCTCTGTATTACATCTCAGTCCCTTAGCTGATAGAGATGACAATACGTACATGGTTCAGTTGGCATATCCCTCCAACCATGAAAAATCTTCCAGGTGAAGGTCTTCGTGCCAATACTCATAGAAATCCCGTGAACAGGGTGGAATGTTATCAACTTGCCCTTCACGAAATAATTCTTTCGTTTCTTGTTCGGCTTTATATGCTTCCATTTCCCGTTCCCACTGACCAATTGGCTCATCGTAGTAACTACCATATTTTTCCGCGTACAGATAATAATAGCTCGTTCCAAAGTATCGGCTGGCAAGATACTCCCATTTCTTGTCCCACCAAGAATATTCTGGAAAACCGAGAGCACGCCACAAGTCGCTGCATCGCCTGTCAAGAAGTTCAACCTCAGTTTCTGAAATCACATCTCTCAATTGGACTCTGTTGCCATCAAACCATACATTAATCCAGTCATCATAGTCTTTGTCCTCGATAAGACTTGCCGTGAATCGCCAGACTTTCAGTGCCCACCAGAAGTGTCCTGTCTCTGCACAGAGGTCACCGATGCGCATACCTCTCATAAATTTCCATTTGCAACTGGACGCACTGCGGATGGGATGAATCGCACGGTTGACGATATCCTTCAGCAGCCGGGCTTCAAGATGGGTTACAACACCAGTGGGCATGCATCTGCATACCCGATAAGGAATCCTTCTTCTCATGTGAATCGTAGTTTAAAATCCTATTTTGGCTTTTGGACGGGGAACCTCAATGGGCACGATGTCCTCGGGTGTGATTGAGAGCAGTTCAGCAGGTAGACCTCGTCTATCATCAGCACACCCCCTTTCGCCATGTCAATAATCTGCCGAGCGGATCGCTCCTCATCTCCCCCAAAGGGTTCCCACAAACGTGCCCTTGTGCCAGGACGGCCAAGGAACAGACTATGCAGTGAGACCGCGTGCTGTTTGACTGAGGGGCAGTACTGTTGGAGCATCTTGTTATAGCTGGTCAGGTTCACCAACTCGTCGTCCATACGGCGCTTGATGTCATTGCACCCCACGAGCCTGTCAAGTTCTTCACGAGGATTGGGTATAGGACGTATAATTTCGACTTTGACACTGAGATTGGGGTGCTGCTCTATCTCACCATTAGGGAACAATACATCTTCGTAGGGAGTAGTATCATCCTCATCTGTATCTTCGAAATCGCTCTCCTCATCGTTATCGGCAGCGTCAAATCCAAAATCTTCTTCTGATTGCCCTTCTCTAGATGTTTCTTCACATTTATCGGTTTCCACGACTGATAACGAAGTCTCTGTCAAAGTGTCCACATAAGCCTTACAGACCAATTCCCTGTCTTCATTCACGGGTATCCCGTGATACTTGATTCTCCGTAGAGTGTCGATGGCCATCACACTGTTGGATTCCCACATATCGTACAGGTCGTATGCGTTGAGGATGTCTGCCTCGGTCAGCAACACGCCATACACGGGTATCGTGAGCTGGTTTTTAATAACACTGACTGTCTGCGCCAGTTTCCAAACCTTGCTGACACGTGGTTCCTGTCCTTCAGACAGAATAAGAGGACTGAGCGTTTCTGACTCGACGTATGTTTGTTCTTCACTATGTCCGCAGCTGTCAAGACACACCACAACCATGCATGATGTATCGCAGTACAGGTAAACGTCGAAGTCCGTCAGATATGGGGGAAAACCCTTCAGGTGAGAGGAATAAACGGCATAATTAACCGCCATAGCATCTAAGTGTTTCCAAATGGTTGTTTGTGTCTGTTTCTTGAAATCGCTAATAAGTCTATATTCTTTCCGCATAATCTACATCATTCAAATTACAAAATATCAATAAGGTATAAGACCCTCGTTGTTGAGGGCCACAAGAGTGAACAGGCAGGCACAACAGCACCAGCCTGTGAGATTTTAGGGTATTCTGTTTGGGGAATACGCTATCACGAACCTCGAATATTGTAGCAACATGTCAAAGAACGCACAAAACGACAAGGAACAATCCTCCTCCCGGTTCTCAGATTCAGTACTTCATATCGTCATTGAACTGCTCGGCACTTGTCTGTTCCCACTGCCATCTTGTCCATTCTTGCTACAATTTTACTTTTGATTTGGTGATAGAGTTATGTAATTTGGCTGCAAAATTACACATAATAAATCAGATGGCCAAGAAAAAAGCAAATTATTTACCCTTTTCTTTTTTCTTTTTTTCTTTTTCCGCTTTCTAAACGCAGAAAACAAATGATATACCTCAAACTAATCCTGGCACTCCTGCTATCGGCACTGCCATTCTTCTATGTCTCTTATGTCAGACCGAAGGAAAAGACTTCACCGGTCTGGAGAAATCTGTTTACCGCACTCGCCACGCAGATGCCGCGACTCAGAGCGGTCAAGAAAATCATCGGACGATTCCTACACCGTATCGGTGAGGGTATGAAAAAAAGTGACAACTTTAGAAAGTTCTTTTCTCTGGTGACACTGCTGCTGATGGTTGTTGTACAGTTCGTGGACTTCAGTGCGTCACAGGATGTCGCACAGGGTATCCGGGAACTGAACGGTAGCGCGGAACAGACGAAGTTCATAGCGGCATACGGCTCGCTGATGACGCGCCCGCACGCTTCCGTGCTGGCTGCTTGCCTAAGCTTGATGCTCTTCTCGTATAAGGCGGCGGACTGGCTGCTGACACGTCTGCACAACAGAAAGAAATTCTTCTTGGCCATCGCACTGCTGACACTCGTCATCCTTTTCGCATCACCACGATACTTCATCGTTGCGGAGGTACTTCACATGATGCTGCTGGCAGCACTGGTTTACCCGAACAGGACTTCTGTTGACGACCCGAAGGGACGGAAACGCATACCGAAGGATGAACGACAAGAGTACAGGAAGGCAGCGTGAAAACCGATGGCGACCCTCCACGAAGATAACGACAGCAACACCACACAAAAACGCAAAACGTGAACGATGAGCTCTGTGGAATACAAGGTGTAATCAAACGTGGGAAACCACAATAAAAATGTAAAGAATAAAAAACATGAGTGAACAGAATAGACAACAGAACAAACAACAGAACAAGGCCCTCATAGGGATGACAGTCCAGACGGATATGGCTCTCTGGCAACTGCTCCTGCAGGGTGTCAAGAAGTCGCACAAACTGTCACGGCTGGAGGCCTTCTGTGACCTCCTTAACCGACATAGCTTCGCCGCGCTCAAAGGTGGAGACGAACATATCGAGGGAACCGTTCACAGCCTGGCAAAGGCATGGGGGTGGGATCGGGTGACGGTATCGCACTTCCTGACGAATCTTGAACAGATTGGAGCGGTGGCCATCGACACGGGAGGAATACGCAAGGCGGTAAAGGTGAATAACGTCACCATCACCAAGAGCGTCCCAGAAGCCCCAGAGAAGCCCTCAGAGCCACGAACACCCTCGTCTGCGGTCAACGGGACTTAAAACCTTTTCTGTGGCGTCACAACGCCGGAAAATCACGCGGAACGCGCTCAACTTCTCAACGCAACGGCCTACGGCAATCAGAGGCGACAGCCTCTTCCGCAACGGCCCTCGCAGAGTACCGCAACAACACGGAATGCGCTTGCGCGTATTGCGACATACCGCAATAGAGGTAGCCTACTACCCACCTACGACATAAATGCCGCAGATGGAGGCCACACACCAAGGTTGAGCAAGCTCAGTGGCGTAGTAGGCTTAGGGACACCCCGAGACCCCGCATGACAACGTTTATCGATTAACTCTAAACGAACACGAACAATATGGCAAAAGAACAAAAGCAGTCGCTGGACATGAGACCGGGAAAAAGGTTCGCTACTGCACTCAGCAACGAGAACCTGCGCATCGGAGACAGCAGCGCATGGATGGCGCACATCGCTGGAACACTCGACCAACACGCACTCGTCTCGACTTCGAGGTGGGAAAGGATGGTGTCATCAAAGATATCAACAAATCCATGTCGGTGGGCAAACGCATCAAGAACATCCTCGCCGACCACGGCATCAGTGATCCGAACATCGGATGGACGGAGGAACAGCTGAAGCAGAGTGGCGTCGGCAGACGGACGTATGCAAGCTTCGTTCTCCAAGGCTCGCAGGACACCATGCGCCGTCTGACATTCGGTGACCAGCAGGTGGATTGGAGTAACCCCAACCCAGACAATTCACATGTCGAACGAAAAGAGGAAATCGAAAATTGGGCAAAGGATATGTATAATTTTATTGCGCGGAAATATGGGGAGAAAAACATTGCGGAGTTCACCGTACACCTCGACGAGACAACGCCACATGCGCATTGCGTGGTGGTTCCCATAACACCTTCCGGCAAACTATCCTTCCATGAAGTATTCACGGGAGATGACAAGTACGAGTTTTCCAAACGCACCAGGGAGATTTGGGATGAAGCGGCAAAGATTGCGGAGAAGTATGGTATGGCACGAGGGGATGACTCGCGGAAGACCGGAGCAAAACACAAGTCTTACCTCCGGTGGATGCGCGAACAGATCTATGAAAACCAAAAGGTGTTGGAGAGGCAAGAAGACGCCATCAGCAAACAGACAGAGGTAATCTTTGGGCAGAAGAAACAACTCTATGACGTCAATGCCGAGATCAAGACCGCAGAGAAAAAACTGAAATCATTCACCACCATGCTGAACAACCTGAATGAGCAGAAGGAGGCTCTGGAGATTGACATAACGGCTCTTGAAATGATGCGCGACGAGGGGAACGAGGAAGCGGCAAAACAGCTGGCGGAAAGACAACAGCAGCTCACTGGAATCAATGAGAAAATATCTTACAGAGAGAATCAACTGGGAAAGGTGGAGCAGGAGCTGATTGACCTGGCCAAAAGGAGGGTGAAAAGTCAAACGTGGAATCCCTCTTTCCCCCGCTCGCTAACGCTTCATTAGGTACTCATTCACATCCTTTGCAGGTGCGAAACGGCTTCTGATGTCAATGGCGGACGGCAGTGTATCAAGCATAGCCTTGGTCGCGTCGTCACCGCCCTTGTCATTGTCAAGACAGAGCAGAATCTTACTGGTGGTGGAGCGCAGCACATCCACGGCGGCCTCCTTGTTGACGATGGAGTTCATCACGATGTAGTTGTGTTTAACCTCGCCGCAGAGAGTAGCGAATGACAACATATCGAAAAAACCTTCAAAAACGACTGTAGGCGCGTTTTCTTGTCCGAGGTGGGTAGTTATGCCCTTCGGACTTGTTCCGCCTTTGTAGAACTCGCTACGCAGCTCACAGCCCCCTTTGTCATTGGGATAGGCCAAAGCGTAGAGATACTTGCCGTCCTCTCTGGACTGGAAGCTATAGTGTGCCTCCTGGAGGAACTGTCTGGCGATATGGATATTGATGCGGCGTTTCGTCAGATAGGCATACAATCCTCTGCTCTGTAGCGGTACCAGTTCGAACGTTCGGAAGGCCGTACTCCCAACTTCTTCTTTCTTTTCGTCGCCAATAATTTTTGACTGAGAAAAAGAAGAAGAACTGAACTCTGCACACACACGGCTAAGGTCCCTTGTGTTCAAGCAGCGTTGCACCAGTTCTATGATACCGCCCTTTTCTCCGGAGGACAGGTCGTGCCATGCCCTACCGTTAGGAGAGACATTCAGGGAAGGATGGCTATCCTTTTTCCACGGGCATCGGTAAATATGCCATCCGGCACTTGTCTTCTTCAACGGCTGGCCGAGATAGTCCAGACAAGTGTAAGTGTTTTTTATCTGCTTAACGTTCATGTTTCTTTCACTTTGTATCAAATCCCATTGAATTCACGGCGAGGTTTTAAGAAAAACGTTACAAACGTTACAAATGTCGAACTTTTTGTCTATTAGCATCTTACGAGTGTAATATTTTGTAACGTTGTAACGTTTCCAAATCTTCTCCCTTTCCCTCATTACTGTCTTTTCGTTACAACGTTACATTTTCGTTACATCGAAATGCCTTTTATTTACAAGGGTTGTAACGTTTGTAACGTTTGTAACGCTAATTTGTTAAACTTTCAAGTGTCTTCCTGTCTATCGTATAGGCCCTGCCAACCCTGTCACCAGCCAACGTTACGCTTCCGTCAATATCTTTTACGTATAATTTGTAGCGGACTGCTGTCTGGGATGCCCTAAACCCCCAACTGCGGAGCATGTCACGAACGATTGCCCGTGAGAACGGGACCTTGAGATCGTAAGGAACGGCTGCACCCTTAACGACTTGATATAAGCCCTCCGCATCATATTTGATTTCATCGAGACTTTCCGTAACCATGATAGAGAGGATTAAGTCGATAATCTCACGCTCCAGCTTGCTCATGCCCCCAGCAACGATACGCCGCCAGGCATCCGTCCGGGTTTCTTCAGGGGAGAACCACAGTCGGTCGGTGCCTTTGGTGGATAGCTCGCGTTCCGTAAGGAAACGTAGGAAGGCGGGGATTTCCTTCTTGCACTCCTCCAGAAAATCCTCGTTGGGATTTTTGTTCTCGATGGGTGGCACCCTTCGAACCCAATGTCTGGTGTCCTCGGCATTTAGGAAGATGGGGTGGTCTTCGTCGTTGCTGCAAAGGATGAACTTTAGATATATCTGCACATTGGTGCGGTCTTTCCCCTTGGCTTCTGATGGTACTTCCTTTGCCGTGACTAAGTTCTTTATCTTCTCGCTGTCCTCACGACGGTTCAACAGCGTTTCCTCGCAATAAACCACCAACTTCGTGATCCACGTGGAGTTGAAATTTGAGCGCAAGGTGTCATTATCAATTTGCTGGCAGTTCTCGCCGAACAACTCACGCAGGAAATTGCAGAAAGTGGACTTGCCCGTGCAGTTCTCACGACTGACTAACACAAGGACGGGCAGACGCCTCATGGGATGTAGGTACATCAACTGTACATAGTCCATTCCCTTTTCATACTGTTCTCCAAAAACGTGATCAATAAGCATATCGATGTGGCGGAAGTCACCTGGATTACCAGGTTTGTAATTGATGGGTCTGTATATATTGTAGAAGAATGAGCCGTCCCCATTATCAATACACTCCTGATAGTCTATATGTGAGGGAATATTGGTTTTCCCAAGATACTTTTGTGCAAGCTTCTGAACCAAATTGCCTATTTCCTTTCCGTAGTCAACGAAAATAACAGAACTGCTTATGGGGTAGAGGACTTGTTGCTGGGTCAGTGGATCTTTAGTCTTCTGATACCATTTACTACCTATGCGTATTAGTTTCGAGGCAATCCTTGCGACTTCGTCATCGTCAACAAGACTCTCCTTCTTTCCTTTTCCACCGCCTTTTTTCTCGAAGCCGAAATTCTTTGCGATTTCATGAAGCGCTTCTTTGAACTGAGTTTTTTCCATCTGGTGGGCGAATATATATACATCGATGGGACTGTACCATTTGCCGTTGTCTCCACATGTATACCATACGTCACCGTACTTTTCCGTTGTACGCTTATCTAATTTGCTTTTGTCATTGAAATCGGGATATATCCATTTAATGATGTCAAGGCCGTTATTTGTAGCCTCATAAAGTTTCTTTATGTCCATAATTTTATTCCGTTGAATTCTTACACTAAAAATACTGCAAAATTTTATGTTAAAACTGTGGTAAAATTTGCGGAAGTCAAGAATTATGCGTACCTTTGTCTCTGTTTAAAAAGAAGAAGGAGCATAACATCTTCGCTTCAATTACGCTGGCTTCGAGTTCACTGCTCGAAGTCAGCCACTTTTTTAGGGTGGGCGGTTCATGTTCTTTGTCATAGTTAAATAAGCTTCTGTTCCACTGCCATCACCTCCTTGACTACGGTGTGGTCAAGCAGCTTGGCATATATTCTTTCCGTCATCTTGATAGAAGAGTGACCGCAGACCTTGCTAACTACAGGCAGCGGCACGCCAGCGTTAAGTAGCAGCGTCGCGCCAGTATGCCTTGCCCAGTGTGTGGTGGCTGGCCTGTCTATACCAGCAGCACCCAACACCTCCTTGATATATGTGTTGTACTTTTGATTGGTCAGGATGGAGCCTTTGACTTTCTTCTTTACCGTCAACGATGCCGGAAGACCGCCGTATTTCTGCAATATCTCTCTGGCAGGTGCAAGGAGCGGTACCATGTACTCTACATTCGTCTTGCCTCTACGTCCTGACAGCACCTCTGTCAGCTCCACTTCCTTGATGTCCGCCGTCGAGAACTTGGCCAGGTCGTGGTAAGCCAAACAAGTGTACGTCTGGAATACGAACAAGTCTCTGATGCGCTCCAGCCGTTCGTTCGGCATCGCCGCATTACGCAGCTTATGGAACTCCTCCGGGTACAGGAACTTGTCGATGCCGTCATAGTCGTTGCCACGGTCTATCTTCACCTTGTCGTAAGGGTTGACCTGTATCAGTCCATCCTTGCGAGCATCCAGTATAAAACTGTTCAAGAACCGATGGTAGTTGTTCCATCGTGACTTGGCTTTCATATTCCTTGCCAGCAGATACCTGTCAAGTTCCATCACCTTATGCTCCGTCAGGTCGTAGAACGTCTTGATCTTGCCCCAGTCCTTCAGGAAGGTGAGGAAACGGTCGTAACGCTCCTGACTGTCAGCAGCCTTTCCGTACTTACGTATTTTGGCCTGCTTCTCACAGAAGTCCAGGAAGGCTACATCTACCCTCTGCTTGGCGGTTATCCTCGCCGGAATGGCGAAGATGTCTATATGCCCTTCATCGTACATCTCATAGATAACCTGACGGACATCGTTCATCAGCTTATCGAGGGTCTTGTTGAGGATGACGGCATCCATGCGGTTCACCACCCGACTGCGCTTCCATTCGTTTGGATAGACGCGTATGCCGGTGGACATATACTTCTGTCGGCCTTCAAAGGCAATACGTAGCTCTATCACGGCAACGCGAGACGGCGATGCGTGATGATACCTATTAAATATATAGGTCAGGACTGGTTGGCGGATAACTCTCATTATAGGTTGAACTCTCTTAACAGCAGGTCACGGCGGAACATCAGACGACCCTGCTGTTTGTCGCCGGACTTTACGTATGCATACTTCTCTTTCTTCTGGCGCAGGTAGTTGGGCGTTACGCCAAGGATGCGTGCTGCTTCATTCACGTCAACCAGTTCTGCGTCGGTCACACCACGTATTTCCTTCATGCGCTTAACTACAATTTCTGCTGTTGACTCTGCTACGAGCTTTGCAAGCTCTTTCATTTCCTTTCTGTCCATAGTATTCTGTTGATTTTTGTTTTTGCCGCAAAGTTCGTGATTTCGTCTAAAATGTAAGGTCTTGAAAAAAAATATCTCGTATATTAACTATTTTACGACTTAGGATGTCACGAAACAGCCTATTTTTGCACATTTTGCCTATATTTGTGCATTACTTTTCTGGATGTGACCTGTATTCCTCATAGGATAGGACTTCCTGAAAGTGTTCACGAGCTTCTGACAGCGTTTCCAGTACTTTGAGTCGCTGTTCCGGCATACCCAGTACCTCACGAGGGGGGATGCCACTAACTGTATGGCATCTGCCAACTCGTTAATCATTCTCACATAATAGGAAGGGTTGCCTGGGGCCTCCATAAAAACGCCATACGGAGGGGAGGGCAGCGACTGCCCCATGTCGACGTGCTTTGCTCGCACGACGGACCGCTCATTAGCTTCTTCTAATGTCTGTTCATTTAATTTCTGTTCTTTCATACCACTAATTGTTTTATAATGGGTCTTTATATTTATTTTCATACATCATCTTTCCATTTGAGATGTATCAATTTTGAGGTATGAAATTTCTTGGGAATCTCACTATCAACGAGTTACATTGTTATCTCGCTGACAATCAGGCATCAAAAAAGGGAGCCTGAACGGTTCCCTTTATATATGAAAAGCGGAGAGAACAGGATTCGAACCTGCGAGCCGGTTTTGCCGGCTACACGCTTTCCAGGCGTGCCTCTTCAACCACTCGAGCACCTCTCCTTTTGCGTTTGCGGATGCAAAATTACAACATTTATTTGGCATGGGCAAGAAAAACGCGATTTTTTTGTTTCCTTGGCGAAAGGGGACGGTTATTCTCGTGGGGCGGAGAGACGGGGGAAGAGGCGCAGAACGGTGGCCTCGGTGGTGTCGCAGACCTGCTCCTCACTGACCCCATAGGCCTCCGCCAGACGACGGATGACATGGGGCACGAACGACGGCTCGTTGCGCTGGCCACGCAGTGGAACGGGAGCCATATAGGGTGCATCGGTCTCCAGAACGATGCGGTCGAGGGGCACGCAGGCTGGAAGGGTCTCCGGCAAGTGGCTCTTCTTGAACGTCAGCACACCACCGATGCCCAAGGCGAAACCGGGGAAGTCGAGGAGCTGGCGAGCCTCCTGCACGTTGCCCGTAAAACAGTGAAACACGCCACCGGGCAGCCGGTCGGCATAGCGCCGTAGCACACCCACCATCTCGTTCTGCGCCTTGCGGCAATGAATCATCAGGGGAAGCCGTAGCTCCACCGACCACTGCACCTGCCGCTCGAAAGCCTCCAACTGCTCCGCTTCGAAGTCGCGACTCCAGTAGTAGTCAAGACCCACCTCGCCAATGGCGACATACGTGGAGTCGTCCAACAACGCACCGTGCATCGCATCCAGCACCTCCTCCCAGTCGGCCTTCACCTCCTCCGGGTGCAGCCCCATCATGGGAAAGGTATACCCGAGATAGCGCCGGCAACAGGTCGGCACATGGTAGATCGAGGCACGGTCGATGGCCGGAACCAGTACGCGACGGCAGCCGGCCTCCCGGGCGCGTTCTACCACCGCGTCGAGGTCACTCTGAAACTCCTCACCGTCGAGGTGGGTGTGGGTGTCGGTATAGTATATCATTTGTCGCGGTGTAGCAGTTCGTCCATATACTGGTAAAGCATCCGTTTGCGGTCGGCATCGACACCGACCTCCCCGAGGCTGTCGGCTGCCTGCCGGAAGTAGGCATTGATCTTCTCCTCGCACAACTGGCGGATGTCCATCTCATCATAGATCTGGGTGACGGCAGCCACCTTCTCCTGACGGTCGAACGTGGTAGCCTCCACCCACCGCGACAGCTCGGCACGCTGTGCCGAGTCCGCCCTGTTGTAGGCGTTGATAAGTAGATACGTCTTCTTGTTGGACACGATGTCGCCGCCGATGGCCTTGCCGAACACTGCCGGGTCGCCATAGACATCGAGCAGGTCGTCCTGCAACTGGAAGGCGAGTCCCAACCGTTCGCCGAAGCGGTAGAGGCGGTCGACATCAGCCTCGGGGGCATCGGCCAGTACAGCCCCTATCTTGGTGGCGCAGGCCAGTAGCACGGAGGTCTTCAGCCGTATCATCTCAATATACTCCTCCTCGCGGACATCACGGCGCGTCTCAAACGCCATGTCATACTCCTGTCCCTCGCCAATCTCCAAGGCCGTCTCGGTAAAGCAGTCCAGCACCTGCGCCAGCTTGTCGGCCGGCACCTGCGCCATGCGCTGATAGGCCAACACCAGCATCGAGTCGCCAGAGAGGATGGCCGTATTGGCATTCCACCGTTTGTGCACCGTCTCATGGCCGCGCCGCAGGTCGGCATTGTCCATCAGGTCGTCATGCAGCAGTGTGTAGTTGTGGTAGGTCTCCAGTCCGCAGGCCGGCATGAGGATGTCCTCAGGATGCTCCCGGAAGAGGTTGTAGGCCATAAGCATCAACACCGGGCGGATGCGTTTGCCGCCGATCGACAGCACATAGCGGATCGGATCATAGAGCGACTGTGGCTGGCGGTCGTAGGGCAGTTGTTCCAGAAAGTCGTTGACTGCCCGAAGGGTTTCTTTTGCTGACAGTATCATAGTGGTTCGTTTTTGATGATTGCTTGTTTATAGCTTGAAGACAATAGGGATGCACACCTTGGTGCGGCAGGGCTTGCCGTATTGTATGCCGGGTGTCCAGCGCGGCATTATGCGTAATACGCGCAACGCCTCAGCGTCACACTCCTCCGACAGCGAGTGCTGGATGGTGATTCCCGTAACCTGACCGTCCTTCTCCACGTAGAAGAAGGCCACCACCTTGCCCTGTATCTTGCGCTGCTGCGCCGTTTGGGGGTAGGACAGGTTGCGGGTGAGCCATTTCATCAGTTCCACGGCACCCCCCGGAAACTGCGGTAGGTCTTCGACGATGCGGAGCTGCTGTGGGTTGTCGTTGGGGTCGATACCCGCCGGTGCCAGCACCTTCGGGTCTTCCGTCTTCACCGTCGTCGGCATGGGGGCATCGTCCTCCCCGTTCTTGTCGCCGTCGGTCGCTGGCTGTCGGTCCGGCTCCTCCGATGCCAGCTCCACGTTGTCGTCGACTACACGCAGCTGCGTGCCCTCCTCGGCCTTAGGGCGTGCCTGTGGCATCTCGGCCATCTGCTGCTCCAGCGACATCGGTACCTGCTCCTCCTCATGAACCAGTTCCTGGATGTCCAGTTCCTCATCGACAGGATCCTCCGCAGGCATGCTATTCCATTCAAGCGCGACGAACAGCAGTGCCAGTACCAGGACGAGTCCCAAGAGAAATCCCGTGGTGCGCTGCTGGTCGAGGTCTACCTGTGGTATCTTTTTCTGTTCCATGGGTTGGCTGGCGGTATATTCGTTCTATGCCCCGACCAGTGCTGCTACGGCATCGCGACACTGCTCCATGAGCCATTTCGGCGTACTGGTAGCTCCGCAGATGCCCACGGTGCAGATGCCGTCCAGCCATGCCGGCTGTATCTCGCCGGGGCCTTCGATGAGGCGTGCGTTGGGGTTGACGCGCAGACACTCATTGTAGAGCACCTTGCCGTTACTGCTCTTGCGGCCGCAGACGAAGAGGATGAGGTCGTGGCGTGTGGCAAACTGTGAGATGTGCGGCATGCGGTTGGCCACCTGCCGGCAGATGGTGTCGAAGCGGCGGAATACGGCATCAGGCTGGATATGCGCCTGGATATAGTCCACGATGCGGTGAAACTCGTCCAGCGACTTCGTCGTCTGCGAAAACAGGTAGATGTCGCGGGTGAAGTCCAGGCGCGTCACGTTATCGTATTTCTCGATGACGATGGCCTCGCCGCGTGTCTGTCCCACCAGTCCGAGCACCTCGGCATGGCCGTTCTTGCCGAAGATGACGGTCTGTCCATCGCCCGTCTCATACTGCCGCTTGATGCGGCGCTGCAACTGCAGCACCACGGGACAGGTGGCGTCGATAATCTCGATGCCGTTGCGCTGTGCCAGGGCATACGTCTCGGGGGGCTCGCCGTGGGCGCGCAGCAGCACCTTCACGCCGTGCAGTTCCCGTAGCTCGTCGTGGTTGATGGTAATGAGTCCCAACCGATGCAGCCGTTCACACTCCATACTGTTGTGTACGATGTCGCCCAGACAGTAGAGGCGCGTACCCTTCGCCAGCTCCTCCTCGGCCTTGTGGATGGCCGTGGTCACACCGAAGCAGAAGCCGCTCCCACTGTCTATCTCTATCTGTATATCCTTCTTGTCTCCCCGCATCATCGCCTGTTCCTCCCATTGTCATTGTCCGTTCCTGAGTCGTCCGAAGTACAGGTCCAGCAACTGTTGCGCCGCCACGAACGAGGTCTGCCGTCCGGCCAGCACGGCCTGCTCCGCCTCGCGCATGCGATCCTGCACCAAGGTGTCGTTGTAGAAGCTACGGCGCAGTTGTTCGTCAATGCTCTCGTACATCCAGTATTTGGCCTGTTCGTTGCGGCGGTAGTCGAAATAGCCGTTCTGCTTGACAAAGTCGATATACGCATAGACCATGTCCCATATCTCCTTAATGCCGAGGCCGTAGAAACCACTGTAGCAGAGTACCTTCGGCAGCCAGCCGCTCTCGGGCATGGGGAAGAAGTGCAGGGCGTTGCGAAAATTGCTGGCGGCCATCTGACACTTGTCGACGTTCTCGCCGTCACACTTGTTGATGACGATGCCATCGCTGATCTCCATGATACCGCGCTTGATGCCCTGCAACTCGTCGCCCGTACCGGCGAGTTGGATGAGCAGGAAGAAGTCGACCATGGAGTGGCAGGCCGTCTCGCTCTGGCCCACCCCCACCGTCTCCACGAAGATCTTGTCGAAGCCGGCAGCCTCGCAGAGGATGATGGTCTCACGCGTCTTGCGCGCCACACCGCCCAGTGACCCGGCCGTCGGACTGGGGCGTATGAACGAGGCGGGGTGCACGGCGAGCTTCTCCATGCGTGTCTTGTCGCCTAAGATGCTACCCTTGGAGCGTTCACTGCTGGGGTCGATGGCCAGCACGGCCAACTTGCCGCCCTTCTCCTTCAGTACGTGCATGCCGAAGGCATCGATGGAGGTCGATTTGCCGGCTCCCGGCACGCCACTGATGCCCACACGGATGCTGTTGCCACTGTACGGCAGACACTTGTCAATGACCTCCTGCGCCTTGGCCTGGTGGTCGGCGTTGACGCTCTCCACGAGGGTGACGGCCTGCGAGAGGATGGTGACATCGCCCTTGACGATGCCTTCCACCAGTTCGGCGGCACTGCGTTCGCGCCGCTTGTAGCGGTGGCGCGTCAGATAGGGGTTGATGATGGAGGGCTGCTCCACACCGCTGTTCACCTGCAGTCCGGCGTATGCTTCATTGTTCTCGGGGTGTTCCATGGCTCTTGTGTTAGGGGTTATTTCACATGAACGGGGATGACCACCTTCGCGTGGTCGGGGTCGTTGGTAATCATCAGGATGCGGGGCTGGGTGCGCGCCTTCTTGATGTCGTCGCGTAGCACCGTCACCTTGAGGTTGGCGGACTCGCCCGGTCGTAGGGTGCGCTTGTTGAGCGATACGTGCAGACCGACGGTGAAGAGTTGGATGGAGGAGATCTTCAGGTCGCTGCGCCCGGAGTTGGAGATGGCAATCACCGATCGCTTCTTCGCCTTGCCGCCCAGCGTCACCTCCACCTGCTCCTTCGTGAGGCACAGGCGCGGAGCCTGTCCATCGTCGGCATTCGTGCCCGCCGTGGAAGGCAACAGGACGGTAGACACACCGATGAGGTTGTCGGCCGTCGCCTTGTCACCGGGGTTGGCGGCCAGGTGGATGCTCGACTGCGTGAGACCGAAGGCTCCTACCTGCTCCGATTGCAGCATCACCGAGATGGTGGCAGTGCCACGAGGAGCGACGGTTTCCGGCACGACGGTGGCTGTGAGGTACGACGGCAGGTGCATCAGGTTCGGACGGCAGGGCTGCCCGCTGTTGTTGTACACCTGGATCTGCTGCACGGGGTGGTCGCCCTTGTTGACATTGTCAAACTCCAGTTCGTTCCTGTCCACACGCAGCGTGCCGACCTCGATGGGGTAGTTGCGCGACAGGTCTACATAGTTGGCCAGCACCACACCCTTCATGCGGATATACACGGGCTTCTTTGTGCCGTTGCTGATGATGGCGGCCTGGTGGTCGAAGTGGCCCAACTGCCGTGCATCGTAGGTCATGTGGATCTGGAAGCGTTCGCCCATCCTCACCACGTCCTTCGGGTAGTCCACCACCGTGCAGTTGCAGTCGGGGTCTACCGCCTCGATCTTCAACCGCCGGATGCTCTTGTTGCGAAACTCGAAGACGGCGGTGACGGGTTGGCGGAATCCCGTAGCCCCCACGTCGACGACGGTCTTTTGGGCTATCAACTTCTGGGCGTGAGCCCCGAGGGGCAGCAGTATCAACAGGCAACAGGCCGCGAGCCAGTGCCGTCCATATATCGTTGTTCGGTCGTTTGATGTCATATAGGGTGTTCTTTAGGTGTACAAAAGTACAAAGAAAAAGTTGAAACACGAAGAAAATCTGTTTTTTCTTTGCGTTTCGCCAACTATATCGTAACTTTGCAGGAAAAACCGCACCCTAACTACTATGATCACTCCAGAACTGCTCCACCCCCGTTCCATCGTTGTCATCGGTGGGTCCAACAACGTCCATAAGCCGGGAGGTGCCGTCGTGCGCAACCTCCTGCAGGGAAACTATCAAGGCACGCTGCGCATCGTCAACCCCAAGGAGGACGAGGTGCAGGGCATCAAGGTGTTCCACGATGCCCGTGAACTGCCACCCACCGACCTCGCCATCCTGGTCATTCCGGCCAAGCTCTGCCCGGACAGCGTACAGCTGCTGGCAGCAGAGAAGGGCACGAAGGCCTTCATCATCATCTCAGCGGGCTTCGGCGAAGAGACCAAGGCCGGGGCGGCCATGGAACAGCGCATCCTCGACACCTGTGCGCAGTATGGTGCGGCACTGATCGGTCCCAACTGCATCGGACTGCTCACCCGCCACCACCATAGCGTGTTCACCAAACCCATCCCGACACTGAACCCGAAAGGGGTCGACTTCATCAGTGGATCGGGGGCTACCGCGGTGTTCATCCTGGAGAGTGCCGTCATCAAGGGACTGCAGTTCAACTCGGTGTGGTCGGTCGGCAACGGCCGACAGATCGGCATCGAGGACGTGCTGCAGTATATGGACGAGCACTTCAACGCCGAGACGGACTCGAAGGTGAAGCTGCTGTATATCGAGAACATCGCCAACCCCGACAAACTGTTGTTCCATGCCTCGTCGCTTATCCGGAAGGGATGCCGCATCGCTGCCGTCAAGGCTGGCAGTAGCGAGAGTGGCAGCAGGGCAGCGTCGAGCCACACGGGAGCCATCGCCAGTAGCGACGCAGCCGTCGAGGCGCTGTTCCGCAAGGCGGGCATCGTGCGGTGCCACTCGCGCGAGGAACTGACCACTGTGGGGTGTATCTTCACCCTACCGCCACTGACGGGTCGACGCTTCGCCGTGGTCACCCATGCCGGGGGACCCGGCGTGATGCTGACCGATGCGCTGTCGAAGGGTGGACTGGAGGTGCCGACGCTGGACGCGGCGGTGGCCGGCGAACTCAAGAAACAGCTATTCCCGGGCTCGTCGGTGGCCAACCCCATCGACATCCTCGCCACGGGAACACCGGAGCAGTTGGGCATCACCATCGACTACTGTGATCAGCGCTTCGACAATATCGATGCCATCGCCGTCATCTACGGCACACCGGGCCTTACCACGCTATACGAAGCCTACGAGGTGCTCCACCGCAAGATAGGGGAGTGCCACAAGCCCATCTTCCCCATCCTGCCCAGCCTGCACACGGCAGGGCCGGAGGTGGCGGAGTTTCTCGCCAAGGGCCACGTGAACTTCAGCGACGAGGTGACGCTAGCCACGGTGCTGTCGCAGGTGATGCGCACCCCACAGCCGGCACCGCCGGAGATAGAGCTGTTCGGGGTCGACGTACCGAAGATACGGGAGATTATCGGGGGCATCACGGACAATGGCTATGTGTCGCCAGACACGGTGCACCGCCTGCTGGAGTGTGCCGGCATCCCGATGGTGCCGGAGCTGGTGGCCAGCGACAAGCAACAGCTCGTCGACTTTGCTGATCGGGTGGGCTATCCCGTCGTGGCCAAGGTGGTGGGACCTGTCCACAAGAGTGATGTGGGCGGCGTGACACTGAACATCCGCACCCCGGAGCATCTGGCCATAGAGTACGACCGCATGATGCAGATCGAGGGGGCACAGGGCGTGATGGTACAGAAGATGCTGAAGGGCACGGAGCTGTTCATCGGCGCGAAATACGAGGCGCGCTTCGGCCACGTGGTGCTCTGCGGACTGGGCGGCATCTTCGTGGAGGTGCTGAAGGATGTACAGAGTGGTCTCGCTCCCCTGTCCTACGGTGAGGCCTACTCGATGATACGGTCCCTGCGCGGCTATAAGATCATCAAGGGCACACGCGGACAACAGGGCATCAACGAGCAACGCTATGCCGAGATTATCGTGCGCCTGTCCACCCTGCTGCGCTTCGCCACGGAGATCAAGGAGATGGACATCAACCCGCTGCTGGCCGATGCCGACGGGGTGGTGGCGGTGGACGCACGCATCCTCGTCGAGAAATGAATAAACCTATTATAATAATGATACGCTAAAACCTTTTTTAAGCAAATGGAAAACAACAGCTACGGTCACTATGACGACCAGCACCGCGAGTTTGTCATCACAAACCCCGCGACCCCGTTCCCCTGGATCAACTACCTGGGCAACGAAGACTTCTTCTCCCTCATCTCCAACACGGCAGGAGGCTACAGCTTCTACAAGGATGCCAAGTTCCGCCGCATCACACGCTACCGCTACAACGGGGTGCCGATGGACAACGGCGGACGCTATTTCTACATCAAGGACGGCGACACGGTGTGGAACCCCGGATGGAAACCGTGCAAGACACCGCTCGACCACTATGAGTGCCGCCACGGCATGAACTATACGCGCATCACGGGTAGCAAGGACGGCGTGGAGGCCAGCGTGCTCTTCTTCGTACCGCTGAAGACGTGGGCGGAGGTGCAGCGCGTCACGCTACGCAACACCACCTCCACCACCAAACACCTGAAGCTCTTCTCCTTCGCGGAGTGGTGCCTGTGGAATGCGGCCACGGATATGGAGAACTTCCAGCGCAACTGGTCGACGGGGGAGGTGGAGATTGACGGCAGCGTCATCTACCATAAGACGGAATATAAGGAGCGCCGCAACCACTATGCCTACTATGCGGTGGCCAATGCCGCCATCGACGGCTACGACACGGATCGCGAGGCGTTCATCGGACTCTACAACGGCTTCGACCAGCCGCAGTGTGTCATGGCAGGCCGACCGGCCAATAGTCTGGCGCACGGCTGGAGCCCCATCGCATCGCATTATATAGAGGTGGAGCTGAAGCCGGGCGAGAGCCGCGACTATATCTTCCTCCTCGGCTACGTGGAGAACGCACAGGATGAGAAGTTCTGCGAGGCGGACATCGCACGCAAACGGTGCGGCGAGCTGCTCTCCTCGCAGGACAGCGACGTGACGCTCGTTAACAAGGCCAAGGCCGTGGACACCATCCGTCGCTTCGCCACGGTGGAGGCGGTGGACGAGGCGTTCCAGGAGCTGCGCACCCTCTGGGACGGACTGCTCGACCGGTTTGTGGTGCGGAGCGGCGACGAACGGCTGGACCGCATGGTCAACATCTGGAACCAGTATCAGTGCATGGTGACGTTCAACTTCTCGCGATCGGCATCGTTCTTCGAGAGTGGCGTGGGACGCGGCATGGGCTTTCGCGATTCCAACCAGGACCTCGTGGGCTTCGTCCACCAGATCCCGGAGCGCGCCCGCCAGCGCATCATCGACATCGCCTCGACGCAGTTTCCTGACGGGGGCTGCTACCACCAGTACCAGCCGCTCACCAAGCGCGGCAACAACGACATCGGGGGTGGCTTCAACGACGACCCCATGTGGCTCATCTTCGGCACGGTGGCGTATATCAAGGAGACGGGCGACTTCTCCATCCTCGACGAGCAGGTGCCCTGGGACAACCAGGCGGGCACGGAGGTGTCGCTCTTCGAACACCTGCGGGTGTCGTTCAACCATGTGGTGGACAACCTCGGACCGCACGCACTGCCGCTCATCGGACGCGCCGACTGGAACGACTGCCTGAACCTCAACTGCTTCTCGTGGGACCCGGATGAGAGTTTCCAGACCACGGAGAACAAGACGGAGGGTTCGAAGGCGGAGTCGCTGATGATTGCCGGACTCTTCGTGTTCTGCGGCAGACAGTATGTGGAGCTGTGCCGACAGGTGGGCAAGGGTGACGAGGCAGATCGCGCCCTGCGCCACATCGGCGACATGGTGCAGGCGGTGAAGACGCATGGCTGGGACGGCGAGTGGTTCTTGCGGGCCTATGACTTCTACGGCAATAAGATAGGATCGCACGAGAACACCGAGGGTAAGATCTTCATCGAGTCGCAGGGCTTCTGCACCATGGCGGCCATCGGACTGGAGGAGGGACTGTGCGACAAGGCCATCGATGCCTGCCGCCGCTACCTCGACTGCGAACATGGTATGGTGCTCAACAACCCGGCCTTCACGTCCTATCATGTGGAGATGGGCGAGATTTCCTCATACCCTGCCGGCTACAAGGAGAATGCGGGCATCTTCTGCCACAACAACCCGTGGGTCATCATCGGTGAGACGGTGGCGGGACGCGGCAACGATGCCTGGGAACTGTTCCGTAAGATCTGTCCGGCCTACCTCCAAGATCAAGCATTGCATAAGGTGGAGCCGTATGTCAACTGTCAGATGGTGGCGGGAAAGGATGCCGCACGGCCGGGCGAGGGCAAGAACTCGTGGCTGACGGGCACGGCGGCGTGGATGTGGTACACGGTGAGCCAGTTCTTGCTGGGCATCAAGCCGACCTACGACGGACTGGAGATAGGCCCTTGTCTGCCGACCGACATGAAGGAATACCGCGTCCGCCGCGTACTGCGCGGCACGACGTTCGACGTCCTGGTGCGCAATCCGCGCGGCAGTCAGAAGGGCGTGAAGCAGATCACCGTCGACGGCAAGCCCATTGGCGGAACGGTGGTGTCCTGCACAGGAGGCCACCACGTGGTAGAAGTGGAGATGGCGTAGCCGTCTCCATTTCTACCTTTACCTTATTAAAAGAGGGAGAGGGTGTAGAGGTACACCACGGCGGCCGGGATGGCCAGCAGGGAAGAGTCGAAGCGGTCGAGCATACCACCGTGACCGGGCAGGATGGTACCGCTGTCCTTGATGCCCAAGGTGCGCTTGAAGAGGCTCTCCACGAGGTCGCCCCACGTACCACATACCACGACGGTGAGGCCGAGGCCGAGCCACTGCCAGACGGTGAGCATCGGCTGTGCACCGTTGTCCACATAGGTGGCCACCAGCCAAGCCACACCCATCACGACGAGGCCGCCGCCGATGCTGCCTTCCCACGACTTGCCGGGTGACACACGGGGGAAGAGCTTGTGGCGACCGAGGATCGATCCCACACAATAGGCGCCCGTGTCGTTCATCCACAGGAACACGAAGACGGAGAGGGGCAACAGGGGGTTATACACCACCGTGCCCTCCGCGGTGGCGTTGAAGGCCAGGGCGTTGAGCAGGGAGAAGGGTAGGGCGATATACATCTGTGAGAGCATGGTATAGGCCCAGTCGGCAATGGGGTCGGCATGCTTCAGGTACAACTCGGCCACGAGGAGGTAGATGATGGTAATCAGGTAGGGGATGAACACCACCGACTTGGCCATGCCGCCGTAGACATCGCTACAGAAATAGGTCATGGCGAGGAAGAGGTAGACACCGGCCACGGTGGTGATGAAGCGATTGATGGTGACGCCCTCGCGCCGGTTCACCAGTCCACCAAACTCCCACACGGTGAGGGCGGTGACGAGGGCGAAGAGCAGCACCATGGTCTCGGGGCGCAGGAAGCTGCCCACAACGGCGGCCACGAAGATCACGCCGGTGACGGTTCTCTGCAGGAGGTTTTTCATTGCTCGCCCTCCTTTCCCGTTTCTTGCGCTGTCGGTTCGGCTTCCGTGCCGTCCGTTGTTCCGTTCTTTTCTGCGGCCTCGGCCTCCAACTGCCGTCCGCGCTCGGCGGCCATGCGCTCGGCCTCGGCGCGCTGCTGTGCCTCAAGGAGTTCCTCGGCACGGCTGGTCCACGGCCGCTTGCCGAAGATGCGCTCCACGTCCTCGGCGAAGATGACCTCACGCTCCATCAGCAGGTCGGCCAACTGGGCGTGACCCTCGCGGTGCTCCTGGAGGATCTCCTTCGCACGCTGGTATTGCTCGTTGATGATCTTCAGCACCTCGTCGTCCATCAGCTTGGCGGTGGTCTCCGAGTAGGGACGCTGGAACTGGTATTCCGCATTGTTGTAGTAGCAGATATTGGGCAGGCTGTCACCCATGCCGGCGTAGGCAATCATGCCGTATGCCTGCTTCGTGGTGCGCTCCAGGTCGTTCATCGCACCGGTGGAGATGTGGCCGATGAAGAGTTCCTCGGCGGCACGACCACCCAACAGTGAGCACATCTCGTCGAGCATGGCCTCCTTGGTCTGGATGACGCGCTCCTCGGGCAGATACCAGGCCGCACCCAGTGCTCCGCCGCGTGGCACGATGCTCACCTTGACGAGGGGGTTGGCGTGCTCCGTAAACCACGAGATGGTGGCGTGGCCGGCCTCGTGGATGGCGATGGATCGCTTCTCTTCCTGCGTCATGATCTTGGTTTTCTTCTCCAGTCCACCGATGATGCGGTCCACGGCATCGAGGAAGTCCTGCTTGCCCACGTGTGGCCGGTTGTGGCGCGCCGCGATGAGGGCGGCCTCGTTGCAGACGTTGGCGATGTCGGCACCCGAGAAACCGGGGGTCTGGCGCGCCAGGAAGTCCACATCGACGGTGTCGTCGAGCTTGAGGGGCTTCAAGTGTACCATAAACACCTCCTTGCGTTCGTTCAGGTCGGGCAGATCCACATGGATCTGGCGGTCGAAGCGTCCGGCGCGCAGCAGCGCGCTGTCCAGCATGTCAGCGCGGTTGGTGGCCGCCAGGGTGATGATGCCGCTGTTCGTGCCGAAGCCGTCCATCTCGGTGAGCAGGGCGTTGAGGGTGTTCTCGCGCTCGTCGTTGCCACCCATGGCAGGGTTCTTCGAACGGGCACGTCCCACGGCGTCTATCTCGTCGATGAAGATGATGCAGGGGGCTTTCTGCTTGGCCTGCTGGAACAGGTCGCGCACCCTACTGGCGCCCACACCCACGAACATCTCCACGAAGTCGCTACCGCTCATGGAGAAGAAGGGCACACCGGCCTCGCCGGCCACGGCCTTCGCCAGCAGCGTCTTTCCCGTGCCCGGAGGGCCTACCAGCAGGGCTCCCTTGGGTATCTTACCGCCCAGCTCGGTGTATTTCTTCGGGTTCTTCAGGAAGTCCACAATCTCCTGCATCTCCTGCTTCGCACCGGCCTGACCGGCCACGTCCTTGAAGGTGATGTCCTGCGTACCGCCCTTCTCATACATCTGGGCCTTCGACTTCCCCACGTTGAAGATGCCGCCGCCCTTACCCATGCGCCGCATGATGAAGATCCACACGCCCACGATGAGTAGGATGGGTAGCACGTTGATGAGGATGGAGTGCAAGAGTGCCGTGTCCTGTTCGTTGTCGTAGGAGAGGTCGCCGGTAAACTGCTGCTGCGCCCGTGCCTCCTCCACGAAGCGTTCCACCTGGTCTGCGGAACCGATCTCCACCTCCACGGCGGGGTCCTGGCCTAACTGCTTCGCACTGCGTTGGAAGATGTCGCGCACGTGTTCCTTCTTAGGGTACATGTGGAGCACGTCCTTGTTTTTGTTGACCACGATTTTCCGGGCGTAGCCCTTCCGCACCATCTCCTGAAACTGGGTGTAGGTGCGCTTGGTGTTCACGCCCTGCGTGCCACCGCCCTGCGTGAAGAGTGCCATGGCGATGCCAATGACAACGAGTGTATAAAGCCACCCCATATTGAAGCGTGGCATATTCATGTTAGGGTCTTTTCTCTGCTTTTCGTTCATATCTGTTGAATTTGAAGCGTCAAAGGTACGAATAAGCGAGGAAAATGCAAAAGAAAAACTCTTTTTTCTGTTCATTTTCGAGCGAAAGTACCTTCGGCTGCAAGCCAGAGGTACGAATAAGCGAGGAAACGCAACGGGCTGAAGGCCCAACAGTCCATAGCCCAGGGCAAGCGAAGCAACGCCCTGGGGATAACGAACCATCAACCTCCGCCCTGAAAGGGCATAAGTCCATAGCCCAGGGCAAGCGAAGCGACACCCTGGGTATACCGGGGACAGAGTTGAAACGCATCGGGCTGAAGGCCCAACAGTCCATAGCCCAGGGCAACGCCCTGGGGATAACGAACCATCAACCTCCGCCCTGAAAGCCCAACAGTCCATAGCCCAGGGCAAGCGAAGCGACACCCTGGGTACACTGTTCAAATTATTTTTTTATACCTTACCCGGTGGGGAAAACACCCTTTTCTTTGCACTTTTCCGGGACTTTTTGAAAAAAAACGGGGTTTTCCTTTGGCGTTTCAAAAAAAACGAGTACCTTTGCACCCACAAACAAAACCATTGGGGTATGGTGTAATGGTAACACTGCAGATTCTGGTCCTGCCTTTCCTGGTTCGA
>CAVBXH010000044.1:0-23700 GCA_963599475.1 Acutalibacteraceae bacterium
TGTGAAAGTAGGAGGTAATTGCCTTTTATGATTAGCATTTACCTCCTACCCGATTGAGGTAGTACGCATCGGCACTTGAATAAATTCCTGCTTATCTTTGCGCAGATATTGGAAAGAAAGAGAACATAATGACAGCCTTGGATTTGGTAGAGAGCAGGCTCGGATCTCCCAGTGAGCAGCAAAGGAGCAGCGTCATCCGATGCGCAGTAGATGTCCAGTATATGTGCAGTATTTGTCCAGTCTGCACTGGACAAGTACTGGACAAGTACTGGGCAAATACTGGACAAATACTGGACAATGATGGGGAGAAATAGTTGAGAAATGCTGCTCACAGCGCTTTCTACAACGGTGCAATACAGTATCTTCGGCCGCCGATTTTCAATTCAGCCCAATGAATGAGGTTCGCTGAATAGTTACGATTACTTAGTCGATAAAAATATTTCCCTGCCTGGAGAAATATTTTTCTCTGAGCAGGGAAATGAAAAAGGGAGGGTCAGTCCGACTGTTCCGTGTTACTGCTTTGCTGCGACCGGACGGACGGAGTAGCCAATATAACGGTTATCATATCCGATATAGGGTTCCATAGTGTCACTGAAAGAGAGGTGGTATGCTTTTGTATTGTTGTCACCGCTGTAGAGCGTACTTGACCAGTAGTAGCCGTTCCAGCCATCGAGGGAGGTCGAAATGTCTTCTTTATAACCCGCAACAGGGAGAAATATCGAATTGCCGTTCTTGCGGCTGGTAACCTTATAACCATCGATTGGTTCATCTTCAGTGTGGTTCTGGGGGATCAGAGTCCAGGTGCAGTTATTGATGAGTTCTTGGAACTCTGCTTGGGTGGGCATACGGCAGGGCTCGTGCCAGTTGTAGCAGGCCGCATCGTCACATTTTCTAGCGGCTACAGCGGCGGCATCATCTGGATCGTAGTAATCGTCATCGTGTTTACCGACACTGAGGACATTGATACTGCTGGAGCCGTAGTCCTCGTAGTCGTCGTAGCTAGTGCCAGAGCCGGAGGGGTACTTGGTGTAGCTATCAGTATCACTCGAATAATACGGGGCATCCCCTTCATTGTAACTGCCCTGTGTTGATGTCCCGGCCCAGGCATAGTAGTTGCCATAGTCAGTAGCTGTCGAAGCACCGATGTTGGTCTCTGCCCAAAGTACACTCAGTCCGAGGTCCACGAACGTGTGGTCGTTGATCACCGTGTTCATGGCCACGGGAATGGCGATTACCTTGGCACGATCTACAGCAATGCTGGCCCAATTCATGGTTTGGCTGCCGCCCTCCCAACTCAGCACAATCTCTACGTTGGTGTAGCTGCCCGTGGCCAAGGGAAGATAGAATACGCCGACACCGTCCGCAGTTGCACCGCTGAAGGTGAAGGTCACCTTGCCGTTGTCGCCAGATGCTGTAGTAGTCGCAATCTTTGCCTCGTCTGCCGACAGGTCGCTAACCGTAAAGTCACCCGAAAGCTGCTGGTCGGCCGTGATGGTGAGTGTACCCGATGCATCCGGCATCTTATCGACACGGATGACGGCCAGGCCGCCAAGGTGCTTGAACGCAATCTTTCCGCTTTCGATTTTACCGACCATCGGCATATTGGTGGAGATTCCGTCATTACCGAAAATCTGGGTCGCCGGTGTGTAGTTGGTGTACGTGGCCGGAAGAACGTAGGTGAGCTCATTCGCATTGCTTGTAGCAAACGTATGCTTCTGGTTCTCGCTGTAAGGATAAACGGCGTATCCTGCCACCGCAGTCCCCTCAGCGATATCTCCTGTGAATTCGGCTTTTGTTTTATCGCTGGCGTTGACAGTTGCGGTAAACTCGGCGCCGCTGTAGTTCTCGTCTTTTAGGGTCTGCACCAAGATTTTGTCGTCACTTTGCCAATAGAACTTGGCGGTTGTGCCACTCTTGTTCATTCCCACGCGCGTCGTGTTGTCGTCGGCTACGGAGGCGGTGAGCGTCACAGTCCGAAGCTCGTTTTGATTCTGTTCCTTTTTCTGTTCAGCGAGGTCGTCTGAGGCGCAGGAGGTGGCGAGGGCTGCTACAGCCAGGGCCACGAAAGTCATGTACTTGTTCTTCATTGTCTTGTTTCTTCCTTTTGTTCTACTCCCAATCGTTGTCGAAGTTGTTCAGGGTGCCGTCGTCGATCGTTGCATCGTAACTGCTGCCGGCCAGCAGGCTACCCTGCAGTTTCAGTCCCACCACTTCCATGGCAGGAGCTTCGTAGTTTTTTCTCTGTTCCATAAATTCTTGTTTCGAAATAAGTGTGTTTGTAATTTGGTCTGCAAAGGTACGAAATAAAAGGCGCATAGCCGCCCCCCCCGTTAAACTTTGTTAAACGGTAAACTAAACTCCCAAGTAATATAGGAGTTTGTAGACGTTGAACCAGGCGCAAACGGAATGGGACCCGCTGAGGTTTCGTCTTAGCATTCCGCCCACGCAGCGATGCAGGATGCGCACGAAGGGTAGCAGGCCGAGACGTTTCAGTCGGGCCACTATTTGCAGTAGGCGAGAGTGGGAGTGGAGTTCCGAGCGGAACTCGTACAGGGTGTGCAGGGCTTCTTCCGTTTTTGCGATGAAAGAGGCGTTCGGTTCATACTGCGTCAGCCAGACGGGGTTGTCGATGTGCGTGACGGCGAGTCCAGCCTGTTGCAGGGTTTTCCCGAAAAACACGTCTTCGTAGCCATAGCGACGAAACCGCTCGTCAAAGCGGCAGGTGTCCATGACGTGGTGGCCTATGAGCACGTTGGCCGTATGGAAGTCCATGCAGGCCGGGTCTTTGTAGCAACGGATCGGATGCCGCTTTTCAAACGCTTTCTCATAGCGGTAGCGCAGGTTGTGGCGCAGCTGCTGCGCGTCGCCGCCGATGCGTATGCCGCCGCAGACCACGGGTGCTTGCTCCTTCAGATAGCACAGGAGGAAATCAGCCTTCCGAATCTCCACGTCGCAGTCCAGAAAGAGTAGCGTGGCAAACACGGCCTCGCTGGCCAACCCGTTGCGGATGGCGGCGCGCCCCCTGTTTTCTTGATGTACGATGTGGCGGACTCCTTTCAGCCGTGCCAGCAGCCGGTTCTGCTCCACGGATGCGCGGTCGGTGGAACCGTCTTCGACGACCAGAATTTCAAAGGCCGCGCCAGTGGCCACGGCCTGTGCGTGCAACTGCCGTACCAAACCGCCGCACGGGCGATTGAAAACGGGAATCAAGATGGAAAGCCCTTCTTTGTACATGCTTCTTTGATCGTCGGACGTGAGGCCTCGGACATGATACCTTGGTCATGAGTACCTTTGTGACGAGTGTCAAAGGTAGTGGAAAACGAGGGAAAAACAAAGGAAAATGCCGCCTTTTGTGTTAAAGAAATGTTAAAAAGGGGTTTTGACCGTTGAGTTTGCGGCCTTGTTACGTTATTAGTACAGAAGGCAAGGGAAAATCCCCGAGCCAAGAAACAAAACGACAATGACAATGCAGAAGAAAAGTATCATCACAACCTTGGCCCTGCTGCTGGTCACGCTGGCCGCAGCGGCAGGCACGAAGACGGAAGTCAGCAAATCATTCGACGCCTTCTCCACCTTAAATATCTTGGGGAGCGTGGACGTCGTCTACACGCAGGGCGACAGCTACAGCGTGCGCATGGTAGGCGACCAAGAAGATATAGACAGACTCAACATCAACCAGACGGGAGCACAGCTCAACGTCGGCTACAAGACCACCAAGATTGGCGGCATCTATTACAGCAATTCCAACGGCGGCGACGTCACCATCTATGTCACTTCGCCTTCGGTCAACGTCATCAACCTGACGGGCAGCGCCTCGGTGAAGATAGACCGGTTGGATCAGCAGACCATCACGCTGAACGTGGCAGGATCCGGTGAGATGCGACTCGGGAAGGCCCAGCTCACCACGGCCAGTATCAATGTGGCCGGTTCCGGAGAGGTCATTGCCGACCATCTCGCGGCCACTGCCGTCAATCTCTCGGTGGCTGGATCTGGTGAGGTGCAGGCGCAGGTGGACTGCCAAGCACAGCTGACTTGTAGCGTGGCTGGATCAGGCAATGTCCGCGTCTCGGGCAAGGCTGCCCACTATACCAAGAGTGTCTTCGGATCGGGCAGCGTGGACGACGACGGGCTGACCGCCGCAACCGTCCAGAGCGACAGCGGTTGGAAGCAGACAGACGCAAAGAGCCGGCACCAGTCGAACCCCGTGCGCGGGGTGGTGGCCAACCCCTGATGAACGGACGTACAAGACCGGAAAGGAAACGAGAAGGTGAACCAGCAGCAGTTTGAACACGTGGCACGGCAGTTGCGGCAGCAGGCCTGGCAGACCGCCAACAGCGTGCTGTCCGACAGTGCCGATGCCGACGATGCGGCGAGCGAGACGATGCTACGCCTCTGGGCGGTGCACGACACGCTCCGCGACGCTTCGCACGCCGTCCGTCTGGCTGTTGTCGTGGCCCGCCACGCCGCCATCGACCAGCAGCGGCGACGGCGCCCCTCCATCCGCATCGACGGTGGAACGGCGGCAGTTCCCCTCGACATCCCCGTCACCGACACCCCCGACCGCCAACTGCAATGGCACGAAGACGAGCAATGGCTCCGCCGCCGCATCGAACAACTGCCGCCCCGCGAGATACAAGTGCTCCAGCTCCGTCAGACCGAGCGGCGCTCCAATGCCGAGATAGCCGCCCTGCTGGGCATCGGCGAGGCTTCCGTAGCCACCATCCTGTCGGCAGCACGCCGAAAACTGTTCAACGATATTAAAGAAAGGAACCGACAATGAACCACCAACAACTCATCGACCTGCTCGCACGCTTCATGGACGGTGCGACGACCGTAGAAGAAGAGACCCGCCTGGCCGACTTCTTCCGCACCGCCACGGAGGCCGACCGCCCCGATGCGGTGTCTGCCGCCGACTGGCAGGCTTACGGCGAGCTGTTCCGTATGTTTGACGCAGCCCCCGTGGCCCAGACACAAAAGCCCCGCCGCATCATGCTGCGCTGGACGGCTGTTGCCGCCGCATCGGTTGCTGTGCTACTGATCGGTGCGCTGACGCTCTGGCACCATCCTGCCGACGAGGCAACGCCCCTGACACAGGTGGCGCAGCCGGTCAGCGAGACGATGGCCGACACCGTGGCCGTGGACAAGCACGCCCCCGCCGACAGCACGGCCGTTCCGCCCGTGAAGCCCCGGAAGCGGAAGATGCGCCGCCTGCAAAGCATGCCGCCCGTGCCCAAGACCTACCTGGCCGAGACCACCGGCAGCAAGGCGACGGAAGCAGCGGATGCGGCGGAGCTCTCGGACTATGGCATCAGTCAGCAAGACCTTGAAGAGGCCATGCGCCAGGCCGACCGCCTGCTCCAGGCCATGCAACTACAGCAGGAGGCGGCTTTCGGCGATGCCCAGTCGGAGTTCCTCCAGGCCATGGATGCCCTCGACACCGACGACGAAGAATATATCGAACAATAACGAAGCAACAACAATACTACAATGAAAAAGATTACCATAACCCTGGTTGCCCTGCTGGCAACCGCCAGCCTTCAGGCACAGGAGACATTCGTGGAGACCTACCAGGAGGTCATGAAACATTCGGCTGTCAAGCTGTTGTCGCGATCCGACTACCAGGACCGCCCCGACTTCCCCACGACCTACTGCAAGTTCACGGAGTTCCAGATTCCCGCCCGCAACGAGTCCCTCGTCAGTCGGTTGGAACAAGCCATCCTCAGCGAGCAGGACAGTGCCTTTTCCTTCTTCGTCAAGCGCCCCGATGCCAGCAAGCTCGCGCAAAACAACACGAAGCGGTACGTCTACGGCCCGAACAATGAGTTCGCCGTGCTGTTCGGATCCCAGAAGTCCCACTACTACTACGGGGCCTGCTTCAAGGAACCGACCGACTCCCTCAGCCGCCACGCCTACCTGTTCGTGTGGTTCAAGGAAGGGAAATCCTTCCACTGCTACTATTACCACATCTACGGCAAGAACCCCAACTTCGTCGAGAGCCGGAAACCGACCAAGAAGATCTCGGAGCAGCGCACCGGCAGCCGTCGTGCCACCCTGTCGGGCAACTCGCTGGTTGTGGAAGAATATGACGGCAATGGACAGTTGAAGAGCATCAGGTCAGAACTGGTTTCCGATGCAGGACAGCAGGTCACTAACGACGTGGAGTTTATGACGCAGTTCGGACTGCTCCGCGTGACACTCCTTGACGCCATCAAGGATGCCGATCAGAAGATGTTGCAGGTGGGCATTGCCGGCAAGATGGTGACCCTCTGCAAGGATCACGCCAAGTTGCTGACCACCGTGGAGCGGCAGACCTGCAAGAAGACCCTCACCGACCTGCGCGCCACCGTCGGCAAGACCCTGCCCGACACCTTCCTCGACGGCATGCTCCTGCAGGCCGCCACCTATCTCGGCACCGACTGACAACGCAACAAGAAACTTATCATAAACACTCTTTAAATGTATCTTAGGATAATGAAGAAAAACACCTTGGCAGCCCTGCTGCTCCTCCTGTGCCCGATAGCGAAGGCACAGACCGACTCTACCGCCGTTGTCGGCGACTCCGCCGACATCTACAAGAATATAGGCCTGGGCGAGCTGACCGTCAGTGCCCAGCGCCAACTGGTGAAGACCCAGGACGACCGTGTCAGCTACGACGTGACCGCCGACCCGGAGGCCAAGACCAATCCGCTGACGGAGATGCTCAAGAAGGTGCCGTTCGTCACCGTCGATGGCGACGGCACCATCCGAATCAAGGGGTCTACCGACTTCAAGATCTTCCGCAACGGCCGTCCCGACCGTTCCTTCACCAACAATGCCAAGGAGCTGTTCAAGGGCATCCCGGCCAGCATGGTGAAGCGCATCGAGGTCATCACGGAACCCGGCGCGAAATACGACGCCGAGGGACTGGTGGGCATCCTCAACATCGTGATGGACCGGCAGAGCCAGCTGGCGGGCGTGACGGGAACGCTCCAGTCCAGCGTGGGTCTCGGGCGCGCCACCAATCCCTATAACGGCACGCTCTACCTGACGTCGCAGCATGGCAAGCTGACCGTGGCCCCCTACGTCGGCTGTGCCTTCCAGCACTGGAAGCAGACGACGGACGAGGACTATACCTATACGGACAGCAACAACCACTACCAGTCCTCCAGTACCCAACGCAATCCCGGCCACAATATCTGGTACGGCATCGATGCCAGCCTGGAACTCGACTCCTGCAACCTCTTCACGCTCACGGCCAGTGGCTTTGCCTACAATGTGGGGTCGGAGGGCAGCAGCTACCGGCGGCTGGACGATGCCGCAGGCAACACCCTCTACGCCATGCATACCGACTACCGCGACATGGACAACCGCTATTTCGACATCGACCTGCAACTGTCGTACCAGCACAGCTTCCGCAGGAAGGGCGAGGTCTTGGCCGTGGACTACCTCTATTCCACGACGCGTTCCAACAGAGACGGCTTCCTCGACCTGTCCGACTGCATCAACTACAGCGACTACGACAGCCAGTGGGCCGACGACCGCACCCGGTTCAACGAACACACCCTGCAGATAGACTATGAACGCCCCTTCGACAGCCACCACTCGCTCGACGTCGGCGGCAAGTATGTGATCCGCCTGAACAACAGTGACAACCTGCGCCGGGAATACCTTGCCGGCACCCTGCTGCGCACCCCTACCGAGAAGTTCGACCACACCACCGACGTGGGCGCGGCCTATGCCGAATACAAATACCGCCTCGGCGGACTGACCGCCGCCGCTGGACTGCGCTACGAGACCTCGCGCATGAAAGGATCGTGGCCCGACGGATCGCAGGATGACTTCAGCCGCCGCTTCAACGACCTCGTGCCCTCCGTGCGCGCCACCTGGCGCATCGGCGACCACCACTCGCTGAAGCTGGCCTACAATATGCGGCTCTCGCGCCCCGGCATCAGCTACCTCAACCCGTTCCGCTCGGAAACGCCCACCGACGTCCGCTACGGCAATCCGCAGCTGGGCACGTCGAAGGCCAGCAACATCACGCTGGGCTACACCCTCATGACCTCCAAGCTGACGGCCAGCCTCAACGTGGCATACAGCCTGTGCGACGATGCCATCGCCGCTTTGACGTGGGTGGAGGACGGCCGCTTCCTATCGACTTACGACAACTTCGGAAAGAACAACTATTTCCAGCTGGCTCCCTACATCCAGTGGGAAATCACACCCACCACCAAGTTCACGAGCAACAGCACTGTCCGCTGGATGGACAAGGCCAACGCGTCGCAGGGACTCGCCTTGCATCGCTGGCAGTTCGACACCTACAACCAGCTGACGCAGAAGCTACCAGCCCAGCTGACGCTCTCCGTGTCGGCTTACATCGACTATGCCCAGCCGACCACGCTCTACAGTTACGAAGGCTCCTGGCAGCGGTACACCGTCCAGTTGCAGCGCGCCTTCCTCAAGGACGACCGCCTCACCGCCCATGTGCGCGTCGGTTACACTAACGACGAGCACACCCATTACATCCAGGGCGACTACACGGGCATCGTCCGTTCCGACAATCCCAACTGGTCTGCCAGTATCGGTTTCTCCTACCGCTTCGGCAGTCTGAAGGCCTCGGTCAAGAAAACCAACAAGGGCGTGTCGAACGACGACCTCATGGGGCGCAAGTAAAAAGCGAAACCTTATTGGTACAGAGAGAGACTCTCCATAGCGGAGAGCCTCCCTCTGTACATAATATCCTGAAAAATACCAACCAATCAGTTCATATCGTTGCCCTTCAGGTTCGGGTTGTTGTTCAGTTCTTCCTGTGGGAACGGCAGATACATGGCCTTCTCCGACCAGCCGAGGTTTTTCAGCGGTTCGAGATACTTGCTGTCTTCCATGCCCCAGCGCATCAGGTCGAAATAGCGATAATACTCACCCATCAGTTCCACACAGCGTTCGTGCTGAATGATATTCATGATGTTGTCCATCTTGAAGGTGTTGATGGTCGGTGCTGTTGCCAGCAGTTCATCAACAGTGGGGAGGGTGCCCGGTTCCTTGGAATACCACAGGTGCGACTGTTCCGAAGGCACGACATTGTTGGCACGGTTTCTGACCTGCTGAATCCAGTATTTTGCTCCCGTCTTGTCGTTGATGTCAGCACCGTCGTGGCCGGTGCAATGCAGTACCTCTGCGTACATCAGGAGCACGTCGGCATAGCGCATCAAGGGGTCGTTGAAATCGTCGTCGATGTCGTCAATCTGCACGTCCGGGCACAACTTACGAGTGCCATAGAGGTCTTTGTCTGAGGTGCATTTGGCATTCATCTCCTCGAAGGTAATCTTGTTGCCGGCGTTGTCGGTGAAATAGGCTCCGCCGGGGCACCACAGCGTCATGTAGCGACGGGGGTCGCCCTCCTCAAATTCGTTGTAGGCCATGGGCGTAGGAGCCAGGTTCCACCAGCATCCACCCGTTCCGTCGGGCAGTCCGATGTTACACCAGCGCCACGAGTCGCTTATATCGCCACCCAGCCAGTTGTTTCCGTTGTGCATCTGCACCTCGAAGAGGCTTTCCTTGCCGTTTTCCTTATCCACCTCGTTGGTGAAGTTGTCACGGAAATTGGCGTTCAGCTCATATTCTCCGCTGTCTATGATTTTCTTCAACACCACAGCGGCTTTGTCGTATTCAGCCTTTTGACCCTTTTCCAGCAGTGGCCGCCAGAGATAGGTCTTTGCCAGATAACCGAGTGCCGAGCCCTGTGTGGCGCGTCCCTTGTTGGAGGCGTCGGCATAGAGCTTGCTGCGCACCGGCAACAGTTCAGAAGCCTTGGCGAAGTCGCTGGTGATCTGTGCATAGATGGCCCCCTTCTCGGCGTTTCCGGGATAATAATCGTCACCACCGGCAGTGGGATGGTCGTACAAGGGGATAGTTTCGCCGAAGAGCGTCACCAGGTTGAAATAGTGCAGTCCGCGAAGGAAATAGGCCTGTCCCAGCATGGTGTTCTGTTCGTCGGTAGTGAGGTCGGTGCCTTCGTAGTTGGTAATCTTGTCGATGGCCAGGTTGGCAGCCATTACCCCGTTGAACCAGTCTTTCCAAGGACCGCTGCAGGTGCCGTCACTGGCCGGTGTGTTGTAGGTGTCCTGATACATGGCCGGCCATTTGTAGGTGCGCTGATAGTCGTCGCCCGGTGCCAGAAGCGTAAACATGGTGTTGAAGCAGTATCCACCCTGGTTTCTGCCGATGAGCGCCTGGTAGGCGGGAATCAAGGCGTTCTCCAGTTCTGCCTTCTTTTGGTAATAGGTGTCCGTTGACACTTCCGATGGATTGTTGAGATCCATGTCCGGCTTGCATCCTGCCATAGTCGTGAGCAGACAGGCGACAGCCACATATTTCATAGTATTTCGTTTCATATTCTTCGTTGTTTATTGGTTTTCTGAATCGTGTATGTTTGCCGTTAGAAGGTCACCTGTACGCCGACGTAGTATTCCTTGCTGTTGGGGAAGATGAGCGACCAGGAAGACTTGCCGTCGATACCGCGCGTCAGGTTCGTGCCGCTGGTGTCCACATCGCCGACCTCGGGGTCGTAGCCAGAATAGCCGGTGAAGGTCAGCAGGTTCTTGGCACCCACGTAGAAGCGCAGGGCTTCCACGCAGAACTTCTGTGTCCATGTCTTGGGAATGGTGTAGCCCAGCGAGATGGTCTTCAAGCGCAGGTAGCTGCCGTCCTCCACGTAGCGGTCGCTTTGGCGCATGTTCTGGTTGGGGTCACCGTAGACGGCGCGTGGCATGTCCGTATCCGTGTTCTTCGGATAGAAGGTGGTCTTGCCGCTGATGGGGTTCACGAAGGTCAGGTCTTCCGCGCGGAAGCGGTCCTTGGTGGTTGCAAAGCAAGAGTAGTTGTGGTACATTCCCTCACCGTAGTAGCGCAGGTTGTTGTAGATGTCGTTGCCCTGGCTTCCGTTCCACACCATGTTGAAGTCGAAGGTGCCGAAGTTAGCCCGATACTGTGCGTTGAAGGTCATACCGTAGGAGAACTTGGGGATGGGGTTGCCGATGAAGGTCTGGTCGCCAGAACCGATGGTGCCGTCGCCGTCCACGTCCACAAACTTGATGTCGCCAGCCTTGGCGTTGGGCTGCAGGCGTTCGCCCTTGCTGTTCACGTAGTTGGCAGCCTCCTCGTCGGTCTTGAACAATCCTGCAGTCTTGTATCCCCAGAACTGTCCGATGGAGTGACCTACGCGTGTGCAGGTCATACCGTCAGCCGCATAGATTTCATTGTTGGCACCCAGGCTCTTCACCTTGTTGTCCACGGAGGAGAGGTTGGCACTCACGCTATAGTCAAAGTTCTTGCCGATGTGGTCGCGCCAGGTCACGACGAACTCCACGCCCTTGTTCTCGATGCTTCCGGCATTCATTGTCGGGAAGGAACCCATATATCCGGCACTGTATGCGATGGGCACATCCACGAGCATGTCGTTGGTCTTGTTGAAGTAGTAGTCGGCAGTCAGGCTCAGACGGTTGTTGAGCACGGTCAAGTCAAAGCCGATGTCGGTAGAGGAGGAAGCCTCCCATTTCACGTCCGGGTTGGCGGGAGTCATGGGCAGGGCACCGGTGTTCTCTACATCGTTGAAATAGTAGCGCACGTTGGAGAAAGCCACGGTGCTCTGGTACTGATAAGGACTGATATTGGAGTTACCCAGCTTACCCCACGATGCGCGCAGCTTCAGGTCGTCCAGCCAGGTGAGGTTCTTCATGAAGTTTTCCTGGCTGATGCGCCATGCAGCAGAGAAGGAGGGGAAGGTACCATAGCGGTGCTCCTTGGAGAAGTTGGAACTTCCGTCGCGACGCACATTGGCCGTCAGCATGTACTTGCCTTGATAGCTGTACATCAGGCGAGCCAGATAGGAGTACATGGAGGAGTGGCTCTCGGAGCTGCCCACCTCTTTGGACGATGCCATCTGTGTGGAACCCAGAATCAGCACTTCGCGGCTTGGCATGGACCTTGCGCTGGCACTCACGCCGTAGCCCCGTGTCTCCTCGGAGGTGATACCGGCCATGACGTTGATGTGGTGGTCGCCGAAACTGCGGTCGAAGGTTAAGGTATGCTCGAAGAGGAAGCGGTTGCTCCAGCTGCTGCTCATGGAGTAGGTGTCGGGCGTGTTCTTTTCGTAGTCACCCACATAGTAGTCTGCCGTATAGGATCGGCTGTTGTAGCGGTAGAGGTCTGCACCGAAGTTGAACTTGTAGACCAATCCCTTGATGGGTTCTACAGTAGCCCAGGCGTTGCCGGTGGCCGATGTGCTCTCTCTGCGGTTCCAGGTATTGTCGGCTGTGGCGCGTGGGTTGCCGCAGTCGGTGCCCAGTCCTGCGCCGGCGTAGCCCGTTTCCGACGTCTCGTCATAGATGGGGCAGGCCGTGCTCCACTTGACACCGATGGGTTTCAACATTCCCGTGTCGTGGCTGGTATTGCGACCGATGGTCGCCGATTCGCCGAAGCCGAGTATGCCCTTTTTGAAGTCGGACACGATGTTGACGGAGTAATCCTCCGAACCCTCCTTGATGTAGATGCTCTTGTCGTTGCCATAGAGTCCCGTCACACGGAAGTTGGCGTTCTCCGATCCGCCGCTCACGCTCACGCTGTGCTTCTGGTAGCTACCGGTGCGGGTGATGGCCTTGAACATATTGTATCCTTCGCCGATGGCATCCGGGTCGGACAGTCCTTCCATATAGTCTGTACGCGACGGATTGGCGTTGTACATCTCCTCGTTGATGAGCTCTGCCAACTCCTTACCGGAGAGCAGGTCAATCTCGTTGGTGAAGTTCTTCCATCCGACATAGCCGTTGTAGTCCACCTTCACGGAACCTGCGGAACCGCGCTTGGTGGTGATGACAATGACACCGTTGGCACCGCGCGCACCGTAGATGGCACAAGAGGCAGCGTCTTTCAGTATCTGGATGCTGGCGATATTGTTCTCGTCGGGCACCGTACCGCCAATCATACCGTCCACGACATAGAGTGGGTCGGTGTTGTTGATACTGCCCACACCGCGGATGTGAATGCGCCCGTTGGTCACCTGTACACCCGGGACGGCACTCTGCAGTCCTGCTGACAGTCCACCGGGCATCTTGGTGAGTTCCTTGGCGTCCAGTGTGGCGATGGATGAACTCAGGTCGGCCTTCTTCACGCTACCGTATCCGATGGCCACCACTTCGTCCAGCACTTTGCCATCGTCTTGCAGTACAATATCAATGGTGCTTCTGCCGTTCACGGGTACATCTTGGGTGGCATAACCCACGTAGGACACTTGAATGGTTCCGTTCTTGGCTACGGTCACCTTGTAGATACCGTTCAGGTCAGTGATGGTGCCGTTGGCAGATCCTGCCACTCTGACTGTGGCACCGATAATCGGTTCGCCACTGACGTCCGTCACCTTACCAGTGACGGCATTCTGAGCATATACTCCTCCCAAGGAGGCAATGCTCAACACTATAAACAAGAATAGTGTTCTCAACAATTTAGTTTCGTTGTGCATTTTTGTTTTTGGTTTATTGTGTAGAAACGGTTGCAAAGGTACGTTAAAGGCAAGAAAACAATTTTGCCTGATGTATCAAAGACTTTACCGCAGCTCTCCTTTTTTACGGTTTGTTCACCAAAATGGGACATTTGGTACAAGGGGCAAACAGCAGGAAACATGAGCCGCAATGCTAAAAACGCGCTGCCTGGAGAATTTTATTTCTCTGGGCAGCGCGTTTTATTTTTCTGGGCAGGGAGTTTTGTTGCGCTGGGCAGCGCGTTCGGATGCAGCGCGTTCAGAGGCGCGTGAGGATGCAGACGTAGCCGCCGGCGCCGGCCAGTTTGACGCGGAGGGGCTTCGCGGTGGATGCCGTTATGGTCTTGTGTTCGCAGTCGGTAGCCACGGTATTGGCCTTCTTTCCGTCCTTCCAGTATTCCACGCGGTAGTTGCCTTCGGGCAGGAAGTCCAGGTGGAGGGCGACGGTGCGCGGCTGGCTGTTGTTGATGACGCCGATGTACCACTGCTCTCCCGTTTTCTTGGCCACGGCCACGTAGGTGTCTGGCGTGCCGCCCACGAAGTGGATGTCGTCCCACGTGGTGGGCACCTGTTGCACGAAGTCCTCTCCCACCTGTCCGTATACATGGTCGGGGTGCTCACAGAAACACATGAACGGACTCTCGTACACCACGAACTTGGCCAGCTCTGCCGCACGGGTGTTGGCCACGAGCGTGGGGCTTTGCTGCCGGAACTGCTTGGCAGTGACGTTGAGGAAGCCGCCCGGCGTGTAGTCCATCTGTCCGGCCAGCAGGCGCGTGTAGGCCAGTGTCACGTTGTGCTCGGGTGTCACCTTGTCCGAGAACTTGTAGTATTCGCCGCCCATCACGCCTTCGCGCGTCATCATGTGCGGATAGGTGCGCTCAATGCCGTCGGGCTTGTAGGCCCCGTGGAAGTTGAGCATCAACTGGTTCTCTGCCGTGGCCTTGATGATGCGACGGTACCAGTTCACCATGTCCTGGTCGTCACGGTCCATGAAGTCAATCTTCACACCCTTCACGCCCCACTGGCGGTAGAGGGGGAAGGCCTCCTTGTACTGGTCGTTGTTGTTGGCATCCTCGCAGCGCAGCCACAGCCAGATGTCCACGCCCTTCGCATTGGCATACTGGATGATTTCGGGCATGTTGAGTTGCGGCGCCACGCTGGTGATGTTGGCCTTCGGCTCGTTGTAGGGACCGTACCAAGTCCAGTCGATGAGCATATAGGGCCAATGCTCCTTGGCGGCCAGGTCGATGTACTGCTTGATGACGCTCTGTTCCATCTTCACCTCACCGCTCCACCAGTGATCCCAGGCCGCCATGCCGGGCTTGATCCACGACGTGTCGTCGAGGGCGCAGTCCGGGTTCAGGGCGCGCAGTATCTCGCTCTCGATGAACTTGCCGGGATTGTGGCCAGCCATGATGACGCGCCAGGAGGAGCTGGTGGCCTCGGAGAAGCGCGCCTTCACACCGTTCTCCTCCTCGCCCCAGACGGGTGTCAGCTTGGTGTCGAGCATCTGGAAGCCGTCCTTCGCCTCCTGGCTCCTGCCCAGATAGAAGGCGGGATAGTTGTCCAGATTGGCCTCCATGATGGCCATCCAGTGGTCGCCGTCCACCTTGATGAGGCCGGGCAGTCCGGCGTGGATGTCCGTCTTGATGCTGGTGACGGGTGTCTCCTTGAACACGCCCTCCTGCGACGACTTGTAGCTCTTGCCGTGGTTCTCGTAGGCGAAGCCCGGAATCCACAGGCTGGAGCCGTCGGGGACGGCGTAGCCCGTCAGCTCCCGCACAATCTGGCGGTTGCCCAACACGGGAATGCCGTACAGCGTATAGCGGAACGCCACGCCGTCGTCCATCACGCGGAACGTCACGTCCATGCGCCGGAAGCCGTCGCTCTTCTCCTTCAGCTGGAGCGTGAGCTCATTGTACGGCACGCGGCACTCGGCGTGCTTGTTGCGCACCACGGGAGTCCACGCCTCCACGCCGTTCTTCACCCGCGCGTCGTTCGTCACGGCAAAGTTGCCGCTCATGTCCTTCTCGCCCTTCAACTGGAACCCCATGGGCGACGGGGCGATGATCGTCTTCCCGTCCAGTTGGACGGAGTAGGTGAGCGTCTGCTGGTTAGACACCGTCAGGGAGATGTGTCCGTCGGGCGATGCCACGGAATAGTCCTGCGCCTGGAGGGCGTTGCCCACCAGCAGGACCGCAAATACGGATGCAATAGTTCTTTTCATGTATAATCGTTTTGGGTGTTAATAGCTCTTCGTCCATTCCTGTTGCAAAGGTAGGAAAAAAGCCGGAATATTCCGACCTTTTCAGTAGTTTTCTGTTTGCCTGTGTCCGTTTATTGGCAGGAATTGGGAGGAATGGGAATGATGGGAAGGCGCACTGACAACCAACATTCTTGAGACACGGGACTACTGAAAAACGAAGGAAGGAGTGCCGCGCTACGCTTGGCACCCCTTCTTCGCTAACTAACCAATTTGTCACTAACTTATTTGTAGATACCGAGATGAAATCTTGGTTATTTCTTGATCTTGATGACCGGCGCGATGTTGTTGAGCGACTGGGTCGGGAGGGTGACTACGAGTCCCTCTGCCGTGCGGCGGAAGGGAATCTTGCCGTAGCCCAGCAATTCGACGCGCGAGATCTTCTTGGGATAGAGTTTGCTGTTTTGGCTCAAAGCCTTGACGACGGCCGTCCGGTCGGTGGGCCATGCCAGTAGCGTGACGTACAGTGCTTTGTCGGTCTGCGTGAAGCGTTTCTCCGCTGCCGTGGCGTTGGTGTATGCACCCTCGTTGAAGCCCTGTGCATTGATCTTGATGTCGGAATCGGCTATCGGTCCTTCGCCGAAGATTTTCCAGGGGCGCGTGTCGTAGATGGCTTCCTTGTTGATGGCCATCCAGTCGCCGAACTCGTTGAGGATCTTTTCCTCCTTCTCGTCGAACGTGCCGTCGGCGCGCAGGGGCACGCTCAGCAGCAGGTTGCCGTTCTTGCTGACGATGTCCATGAGTAGCTTCACCACGGAGGCTGCCGACTTGTAGCGGTCGTTCTCGTAGACGGACGTGTTGTAGTGCCAGTTGCCGATGCAGGAGCATGACTGCCAGGGCTCCGGCTGGATCTCGTTGGGTGCACCGCGCTCCACGTCCCACACCAGTGCCTTGCGCTGGCTCTCGTCAAGAATCTTGCCGAACATCACGCCCTCCAACTTACCCTTGTGTGTGGCCATGTTATGGTTGTAGAAGTGTGCGGCAATCTTGAGACCCGCATCACTGATGGGATAGAACGGCACGGCGGTCACGTCAAAGTAGATGAGGTCGGGGTTGTAGCGGTTGATGGCATCCACCGTGCGGTTGTAGAAGTTCGTGACGTACTTCTGCGTCGGGATCGCCGCCCCGTTTCCCCACGCCCACTGGCGGTGGAGCATGCCGTCGGCCCAACTGCCTTCGCTCATCGGGTGGTTTTGTGCATAGAGGTCTTGCGGGTCGTAGCCTTCCCACCACTTGCCCTTGCCATCGGCCTTGGTGAGCGTGCCGTCGTAGCGGACGCCCATCTTGTCGCCGTTGCGGTCATACCGCTGCGACGGCTCGTACCACGTCCAGGCGTGGTCGGCGTGGAAACTGATGCCGAAGGGCAGTCCCTGCTTCTTGGCGGCCTCCGCCCATCCGGCGAGGATGTCGCGCTTCGGTCCGATGTTCTGAGAGTTCCACGGCTGGTATTTCGAATCCCAGAGGTCGAAGTTGTCGTGGTGGTTGCCCAAGGCGAAGAAATACTGCGCTCCAATCTTCTTGTAGAAAGCCACGAGCTTGTCGGGATTCCAGTTCTCGGCCTTGAACAGGGGCAGGATGTCCTTGAAGCCCACCTCCGAGGGGTGGCCGTAGTGCTCCACGTGGTACTTGTACTTGCCGTTGCCCTCCATATACATCTCGCGCGCCATCCAGTCGCCCGATCCTTCCACGCACTGCGGTCCCCAGTGCGCCCAGATGCCGAACTTCGCGTTCTTGAACCATTCGGGCACCTTGTAGTTTCCTTCCAGCGACTGCCATGTCGGTTCGAACGTTCCCTTGGCCATGGGTTCGTCAGCCTCAGAAACCGGCACCTGCCAGTCCTGTGCCTGCAATCCACCTGCCACGGCGAAGAGCAGTCCCGCCGTCAGCATCGTTTTCCTTACACGAAAATAGGTTTTCATAATCTTGCCTGTGTTTTTGGTTTAATTATGCTGCAAAGGTACGGTTTTCTTTCCAGTAACGGTGGGATTTTCTTCGTCAATCATAGGATAAAATTGATTTATCGTCGATTTTTGTATGGTTTGTGCGAAAGATTGATTACTTTTGCACCAGAAACCTAAGACAGACATGGACATACCCATAGAATCGCTGAACTTCCAGATGCTGAACGTGGGCTTCGCGCGCCACGACGGAGACTGGAACTGGAAGAACGTCTCTTCCCCGTTTACGCGCATCTATCTGGTCAAGGACGGATGCGCCAGGCTGTATCTGCCCGAGGAAACCGTGGAGCTGACCCCCGGCCACATGTACATCGTGCCGGCCCACATGGTGCACAGCTACGAGTGCAGCGGCAAGTTCTCGCACTACTACCTGCATTTCTACGAGGGCTACAAAAAGGAAACCGACATCTTCGACTTCTACGAGTTTCCCGCGGAGGTGGACGCTGAACCGCTGGACGAAGCCCTATTATATAATATGTGTAGCCGCCACCCCGAGGCGGAGCTGCCGGCCAGCGACCCATCGTCGTACGACTACATGGGCAAGTTCATCGACTACGTCCACCGCTACAATGCCCTGTCGCTCGACGCCAAGCTGGAGCTGCGCGGCAGCATCCTGCTGCTCTTCTCCCGCTTCGTGAAGCAGGCGCAGGCGCGGGTGTGGACGCGCGACAAGCGGTTGGCCCACGCGCTCGACTACATCCACAACCACATCTACGACACCATCAGCATCGACGAGCTGGCTTCCGTTGCGTGCGTGACGAAATGCCACTTCATCCGCCTCTTCGTGAAGACCGTCGGACTGCCGCCGCTGCAATATGTCAACAAGAAGAAGATGGACCGCGCCGAGCTGATGCTCATCACGGAAGAGATGCCCGTCAAGGAGATTGCCTACCAGTTGGGCTTCAGCGACCACTCCTATTTCATCCGCCTGTTCAAGAAGACCACAGGGATGACACCGATGGCCTACAGGAACAACATGCGCTGAATAGTACAATATTGTCCTATACTCCGACAATAAACTGCTACGAAATCCGGCATTTTGTGCGTACCTTCGCCGCGTCATTCTAAAACAAAGCAAAGCGATGGACGGATACATACAGAAACAATACGACATGCCGGTCAAGCGGTATGTTCAGCAGCTTGACCTGCACGCCGACGACGAGTCAATACAGTTATACCGCAAGTTGCACAGCGAGCAATGTCACTGGAAGGAAATCCGGGACGGCATCCGTGCGGTGGGCATCCTCGAAATGGAAATCTACATCTCCGGCAACAGGCTGGTGATGGTGGTGGATGCGCCCGAGCAGTTCGACTGGCAGTCGGCCATGGAACGGTTGGCCACCCTGCCCCGCCAGGCGGAATGGGAAGCGCTGGTGGGGCGTTTCCAGCGGTGCGGCCAGGCCGTCACGAGCAACGAGAAGTGGAACATGATGGAACGGATGTTCTATCTCTACGACTGAACCCCATCCATACACTACGACTGAAAACCAATCAACACACTACAACATCAAGCAACAGCTATGGAATACAGAAAATTAGGAAATACGGGACTGGAGATTTCCAGCCTGAGTTTTGGCGCGTCGTCGCTGGGTAGCGTCTTTCACGAGACGAAGGAGGCCGAGAGCATCGAGGCCGTGGAAACAGCCATCGAGGGCGGCATCAACTTCATCGACGTGAGTCCGTACTACGGTCACTACAAGGCCGAGACGGTGCTGGGGAAAGCCTTGAAGAACATTCCCCGCGACAAGTACTATCTCTCCACCAAGGTGGGACGCTACGGCAAGGACGGCGTGAACACGTGGGACTATAGTGCCAAGCGCGCCACGGAGAGCGTCTACGAGAGCATGGAACGCCTGAACATCGACTACATCGACCTCATCAACGTCCACGACATCGAGTTCCAGGCAGCCCTGCCGGGCGGTCTGCAGAAGGTCTGCGAGGAGACGTTGCCTGCCCTTACGGAGTTGAAGGCGAAGGGCGTAGTGGGCCACGTGGGCATCACCGACCTGCAGCTGAAGAACATCAAGTGGGTGATCGACCACACGCCGGGCGGCACCGTAGAGAGCGTGCTCAATTTCTGCCACTACTGTCTGAACGACGACGAGTTGCTGGACTATCTGGACTACTTCGAGGAGCGCGGCATCGGCATCATCAACGCCTCGCCGCTCTCCATGGGACTGCTCACCACGCGCGGTGTGCCCGACTGGCATCCAGCGCCTAAAGCACTGGTGGAAGTCTGCGCCAAGGCTGCCGCCCACTGCCGCGAAAAGAACTATCCCATCGAACAGTTGGCCATTCAGTACAGCGTGGGCAATCCGCGCATTGCCAGCACCCTCTTCTCGTCGGCCAACCCGCAGAACGTGAAGCGCAACTTGGAATGGGCCAGCCAACAGGCCGACGCCAAACTGGTTGCGGAGGTGAAAACCATCATCGGCGACCAGCTCCGCGTGAGCTGGGCCAATTCGTAAACCAACGTCACGACATTCGGTATGATTATCGACGCACACAGCCACCTCTGGCTGAAACAGGACACCGTGGTAGACGGGCAACCCATCCGCACGCTGTCGCCCAACGGTTCGCGATCGCTATTCTTCGGCGAGGAAGTGCAGATGCTTCCGCCGTTCATGACGGACGGTAGAAACACCGCCGAGGTGTTCCTCTCCAACATGGACTATGCGCAGGTGGGCGGTGCCGTGGTGGTGCAGGAAGTCATTGACGGCAACCAGAACGAATACCTTGCACAGGTGCAACGGAACTATCCCGACCGCTTCTGCTGTCTGGGCATGGCCATGGACGAGGAGGCGACGCAGCAGGTTCTCCGCATGGGACTGCGCGGCGTGGCTCTTCCAGCGCACCGGCTCCTGGGGCAGTCGCTGCTGGACTTGATGCCCGTGTTCAAACTGCTGGAGCAGCAGGACCTCGTCCTGTCCATCTGCTTGGCTGACGACGCGCAGCAGATCGGCGAGATGGGCGAAGTTATCGCGGAGTGTCCGGCACTGCGGGTGGCCGTCGGCCATTTCGGCATGCCCACCACGGCATCGTTCCGCCAGCAGGTGATGCTGGCCGACAAGGGCGACCGTGTGCGCATCGAGTCGGGTGGCATCACGTGGCTCTACAACGCGGAGTTCTATCCCTTCCCCACGGCCGTCCGGCGCATCCGCGAGGCCGCAGAATGGGTGGGCGAGGACAAGTTGATGTGGGGCAGCGACTATCCGCGCACCATCACCGCCATCACCTACCGCATGTCCTACGACTTCGTACTGAAATCCGGGGAGTTGACGGACGGCTTCAAGCAGAAATTCCTGGGCGAGAACGCCCGCGACTTCTACGGCTTCGGCAACCTTCCCGACCTGCCTTATATCAAAAACATGTCAGAATAAAATCTCTGCAAGACGATGAACAAAAAACAGTTTCTTCCGTTGGTGCTGGTGTTCTCCCTGTTCTTCCTGTGGGCCATCAGCAGCAACCTCCTGCCTACGATGATACGGCAACTGATGAAGACCTGCGAGCTGAACACGTTCGAGGCTTCCTTCACCGAGAGTGCCTACTGGCTGGCGTATTTCGTCTGCCCCATCCCCATCGCCATGTTCCTGAAGCGGTTCAGCTACAAGGCCGGCATCATCTTCGGCCTGTTGCTGGCAGCGACCGGCGCACTTCTTTTCCAGCCTGCCTCGCAGGTGAACGCCTACGGACTCTACCTGGCCGTCTTCTTCGTGATAGCCACGGGGATGTGCTTCCTGGAGACAGCGGCAAACCCCTACGTCACGGTGCTGGGCAATCCCGAGACGGCACCGCGGCGACTGAACCTCGCACAGGCCATCAACGGACTGGGAGCCTTTGTGGCCGCCATGTTCCTAAGCAAGGCGGTACTGGGTAGCGGACGCTTCTCTCACGTCTACCTGTTGTTGGCCGCCGTGCTGGCACTGGTGGCCTTGGTTTTCGTCTTCTCGCGGTTGCCGAAGACGGACGACGAGACGGCATCGCGGCGCAGGGCGGCAGGGGAGACGACAAACACGAAGTTGATCGACTTCTCCGTGCTCCGTCGTCGGCATCTTCGCTGGGGTGTCATCGCACAGTTCTTCTACAACGGTGGACAAACGGCCGTCAACAGCCTATTCCTCGTCTACTGCTGCACGTATGCGGAAATCAGCGAGGGCGAAGCCACCACGTGGTTCGGCATCTATATGCTCTGCTTCCTGCTCGGACGCTGGGTGGGCACGTTGCTGATGGGACGCTTCAAACCACAGGATATGCTACTGGCCTATGCGCTGGCAAACGTGGCACTGTGTGCTGTCGTGGCAACGGCGGGAGGCCGGACGGGACTGTACTGCATGATGGGCATCTCGTTCTTCATGTCCATCATGTACCCCACGCAGTTCTCCCTCGCCCTCCGGGGACTGGGCGAACAGACCAAGAGCGGGTCGGCCTTCCTCGTGATGGCCATCGTGGGCAACGCCTGCGTGCCGCAGCTCACGGCCTTCGTGATGCACCACAGCCGGGAGAGCTACCACGTGGCCTACCTCGTGCCGCTCGTCTGCTTCCTCTTCTGCGCCTACTACGGCTGGCGCGGCTATAAGGTGACAGACCGTAAAGAACTATAATATATCCACACCATAAGATGAAAGCAATACAAATATCCCACAATCGGGAACTCCGGGTCATCGACATGGAAGACCCGCAACCGCTGGCAGCCGGTGAAGTGCTGCTCAAACTGCAGTACGTCGGCTTCTGCGGATCTGACCTCAACACGTTCAGGGGATGCAACACGATGGCCCTCAACCCCGTCATTCCCGGCCATGAGGTCGGGGCGGTCATCGAGGCCGTCGGCGACGGCGTGCCCGAGGAGCTGAAACCCGGCATGACGGTGACCTGCAACCCGTATACCAACTGCGGCAAGTGTGCGTCGTGCCGCAACGGCAGGGGGAATGCCTGCCAACACAACGAGACGCTGGGCGTACAGCGTCATGGAGCCATGCGCGAACGTCTCGTGCTGCCCTGGGAGAAGGTGATCCCCGCCGGGCAGCTCACGCCGAAGGTCTGCGCCCTGGTGGAACCGATGTCGGTGGGTTTCCATGCCGTAGACCGTGCACAGGTGACCGACAACGACGTGGTGATGGTCATCGGCTGTGGCATGGTGGGCATGGGGGCCGTCGTGCGTGCCGCCCTGCGTGGTGCCACGGTGGTGGCTGCCGATCTGGACGACGAGAAGCTGGCCATCGCGCGTGAGATGGGGGCTTCATACACCGTCAACACCCTGACCGACGACGTGCACCAACGGTTGCAGGAGATGACTGGGGGCTTCGGGCCGGATGTCGTGATAGAGGCCGTGGGCAGTGTGCCCACGTATCAGATGGCCGTGGAGGAGGTGGCCTTCACCGGGCGCGTGGTCTGCATCGGCTACGCCAAGAGTGAGGTGTCCTTCCAGACCAAGCTCTTCGTACAGAAAGAACTCGCCATCCGCGGCTCGCGCAATGCCACGCCGCAGGATTTCCGTGCCGTCATCCGCTATATGGAAAGGGGCACCTGCCCGACTGACCGCCTCATCACGAAGGTCGTCTCCCCCGACGAGGCATTGTCCACCATGCAGTGGTGGGACAAGAACCCCGGCAAAGTGTTCCGCATCCTGGTGGAGTGGAGCAGATAAGCAAGCGTCTTCCCCAAATCAAAAGTAAGGCCATTCATTTTTGCTAATAGCCATTGTTCGCAAACAATACCTTCATTCACTTCTGCATGGAGGAATTGTTTGCGAACAATGGGTCCATTCACTTCTGCATGAAGGAATTGTTCGCAAACAATGGGTCCATTCACTTCTGCATGGAGGAATTGTTTGCGAACAATGGGTCCATTCACTTCTGCATGAAGGAATTGTTCGCGAACAACGGTCCCTTCCCGTTTTTGATCCATCGAAAAGTATGCTTTCTCATATCCCTCATAGTAATAACTCTGCGCAATGCCCTTGAATATCA
>CAVBXH010000045.1:0-23673 GCA_963599475.1 Acutalibacteraceae bacterium
CCGAAGGTACTCACGCTCAAGAATAAAAATAAATTGGCATTTATTTTGTATTCTCTTCACTTAAACGTACCTTTGCAATATGGAACGCAAGCAAATCACCTTCGACACCTTCATCCGCGGCTTTCTCGCCGTGGTCGTACTGGCTGGCATTGTCCTGCTGCTGCGCCGACTTAGCACCGTACTGCTGCCGTTCTTCCTGGCGTGGCTCATTGCCTATCTGCTCTTCCCACTGGTCAAGTTCTTCCAGTACCGCTGCCACCTCCATTTCCGCATCCTCGGCATCCTCTGCGCCTTCATCGTGGCAGGCGGCGTGCTGACGGCGGCCTTCTGGCTCATCGTGCCGCCCATGGTGGAGGAGAGCTTGAGGGTGAAAGACCTCATCGTACACTACGTCGAGACCCACGCCATGGTCAAGAACATCCCCATACAGATACAGGAATACCTGCACCAGCACCTCACCGGCGAGCAGGTGAAGGCCATGGTCACGCAGGACGGCTTCGTGCAGACCGTCAAGGAGGCCATGCCTCGGATATGGGACATCATCACGCAGAGCATCGGCGCTGTGGGCAGTCTGATTTCCGCCACCATGGTGTTCCTCTACACCCTCTTCATCCTCATCGACTACGAACGGCTGACGACGGGATGGCCCGCCCTGCTGCCGCGACGCTATCGCGCCTTTGCCGTGCAGCTGGTTCACGACGTGGAGGACGGCATGAACAAATACTTCCGCGGACAGGCCTGCGTGGCCTTCTGCGTGGGCGTGCTGTTCAGCATCGGCTTCCTCATCATCGACTTCCCCATGGCTGTCGGCCTGGGCATGTTCATCGGCCTGCTCAACATGGTGCCCTACCTGCAGGTGGTCGGCTTCGTGCCCACCGTGCTGCTCGCCGTGGTCAAGGCGGCCGACTCGGGCCAGAACTTCTGGCTCGTGCTGCTGATGGCCCTCGCCGTGTTTGTCGTGGTGCAAATCATCCAGGACACCATCCTCACCCCGCGCATCATGGGCAAGGTGATGGGACTCAACTCGGCCATCATCCTGCTGTCGCTGTCCGTATGGGGTTCACTATTGGGGATGCTGGGCATGGTCATCGCCCTGCCGCTGACCACCCTCCTCATCACGTACTACCAAAAGTACGTCGTGAAGAAAGAATAACGTCACGAACCACACGCCGCCCGCAGGCAAAGCACCGGCAAAGTGGCCGTTTTCAGCAAAATATAGGGCATTTGTTTTGCCCGTTGACTAATTTTTCGTAACTTTGTGGTCTCGAAAACCTAATTGCATTTTATGTTTGACAAAGACACATACATCAGAAGGCGTGCGGAGCTGAAGAAACTGGTTGGCAACGGCATCATCGTGCTGTTCGGCAACAACGAGGCTCCCTGCAACTATCCGGCCAACAGCTATGCGCCGATGCGCCAGGACTCATCGTTCCTCTACTACTTCGGACAACACCGCGACGGACTGGTCGGCGTGATAGACATCGACAACGACAGCGACATGCTGTTCGGCGACGACATCGACATCGAAGACATCGTGTGGATGGGCTTCGTGGACAGCGTGAAGGTGCTGGCCGAGGCCGTGGGTGTCGGCACGACAGGCCCGATGAAGGAGCTGACCCGCGTCTGCCACGAGGCACTGGCGAAGAAACGCCCCGTCCACTTCCTGCCGCCCTACCGCCACGACACCAAGATACAGATTATGGATCTGCTGGGCATCCATCCCTCCCAACAGAAGGACGCCGCCTCGCTGCCGCTCATCCATGCGGTGGTGAAGATGCGATCCACGAAGGAGGCACAGGAGATTGCCGCCATTGACCGCGCCTGCGACATCGGCTACCTCATGCACACCACCGCACAGCGGCTGACACGGCCGGGAGTGACGGAACGCTACGTGGGCGGACAGGTGGACGGCATCGCGCGATCCATGGCACAGGGCACCAGCTTCGCCACCATCTATACGCAGCACGGCGAGATCATGCACGGCTGTCCGTCTGGCGCAGCACTGGAAGCCGGACGGCTCGTCATCTGCGACGCCGGCTGCGAGCTGGACGACTACTGCTCCGACCACACGCGCACCATGCCCGTCAGCGGCAAGTTCACCCAGCGGCAACTGGAGATTTACAGCATCGTCGAGGCCTGCCACGACTACGTGCTGGAGGTGGCGCGCCCGGGCATCAAATACAAGGACGTGCACTTTGCCGTCTGCCGCAAGATGGCGGAGAGCCTGAAGGCTCTCGGACTGATGAAGGGCGACACCGACGAGGCCGTCGCCGCTGGTGCACACGCCATGTTTCTGCCCCACGGACTGGGCCACATGATGGGCATGGACGTGCACGACATGGAAGGATTGGGACAGATCTACGTGGGCTTCGACGAGGAGACACGCCCCAACCTCGAACAGTTCGGCACCAACTGTCTCCGCATGGGACGACAACTGCAAGAGGGCTTCGTCGTGACCGACGAGCCGGGCATCTATTTCATCCCGCAACTCATCGACGAATGGCGCGCCAGCGGTCACTGCAAAGACTTCCTCAACTTCGACCTGCTGGAGACGTACAAGGACTTCGGTGGCATACGCATCGAGGACGATGTGCTGATCACCGCCGACGGTTGCCGCTTCTTAGGCAGCAAGCGCATCCCCTATCATCCCGCTGACCTTGAAGCACTTGCAGCAGAAAACATCAAGTAAAGCACTAACAGCGGCAAACCCGAATAAAAGGAAACAAAAACAAAAAAAAACATACACAATGAAGAAAATCCTCATCATCGCCCTGCTGGCCGTTGTGGCCACCGGCGCACAGGCCAAAGGCAAGAAGGCCGAGAACAAGAACAAACCGGTATTCACCGTAGTGAAGGAAAACCCCATCACCTCCATGAAAGACCAGAACCGATCCGGCACGTGCTGGGACTACTCCACCCTCTCGTTCTTCGAGGCCGAAATCCTGAAGAAGAGCGGAAAGACCTACGACCTCTGCGAGAGCTTCGTGGCCAACAAGAACTATATGGATCGTGCCGTTCAGGTAGTGCGGCTGCACGGTGACTGCCAGTTCTCACAGGGCGGATCGGCCTATGATGTACACTACGTGCTCCAGCACTATGGCATCTGTCCCGAGGACGCCATGCCGTTCCCCGGATCGCTCTATGGCGACTCGCTCAACAACTTCAACGAGTTCTTCTCGCTGTTGGAACCCTACGTGGCCGCCGTGTCGAAGAGCAACGCCAAGAAACTCTCCAGCCAGTGGAAGGTCGGACTGCAGGGCATCCTCGATGCCTACCTCGGCAAGTGTCCCGAGACATTCACCTACGAGGGCAAGCAGTACACTCCGATAACCTTCGCCGCTTCGCTGGGTCTGGACTGGAACGACTACGTGAGCGTGACCTCCTACACCCACAAGCCCTTCTACAGTGCCTTCGCCGTGGAGGTGCAGGACAACTGGCGCAACCCGCTGAGCTACAACCTGCCGATGGATGAGATGATGCAGATCATTGACAACGCCATCATGAACGGCTACACCGTGGCCTGGGGCGGCGACGTGTCGGAAGACGGCTTCACGCGCAACGGACTGGCCTATGCCATCGACACCAAGAAGACCGAGAGCCTGCATGGCAGCGACATGGCACGCTGGCTCAAGATGAGTGCCGAGAAGAAGCGCAACCTCATCGACTCGCTCGGCTGCACCGTGCCGGAAATCGTCCCCACCCAGGAGATGCGCCAGGAACGCTACGACAACTGGCAGTTGACCGACGACCACGGCATGCTCATCTTCGGCATCGCCAAGGATCAGAACGGCAAGGAATACTATATGGTGAAGAACTCATGGGGCGAGACTGGCGCATACAAGGGCGTGTGGTACATGACCAAGGCCTTCATCGCCGCCAACACCATGGACTACACCGTCAACAAGAATGCCATTCCGCAGGACATCCGTAAGAAGCTCGGCATCTGACAAAGAACCCAGGACGAAACGTAAATGCACTACCAATGGAATTACCAATCTCCTACACCAGAACGACGACAAGCGGATAAAGAACTGGCCGAGAAAATCGGCATGAGCCCCATCATGGCCGACCTGCTCATCAGCAGGGGCATCAAGACGGAATCGGCGGCAAAACGCTTCTTCCGTCCCATGATGAACGAACTCATCGACCCGTTCCTGATGAACGACATGGACGTGGCGGTGGACCGGCTCAACGACGCAATGGGGCGCAAGGAACGCATCATGGTGTATGGCGACTATGACGTGGACGGATGCACGGCAGTGGCACTCGTCTATAAGTTCTTGATGCAGTTCTATTCCAACATCGACTACTACATCCCCAACCGCGAAGAGGAGGGATACGGGGTCAGCTATAAGGGTGTGGACCATGCCAAGGAGACGGGCGTGAAGCTCATCATCGTGCTGGACTGCGGCATCAAGGCCGTGGAGGAGATTGCCTATGCCAAGGAGCAGGGCATCGACTTCATCATCTGCGACCACCACGTGCCCGACGAGGTGCTGCCCCCGGCGGTGGCCATCCTCAACCCCAAGCGCACGGACTCCACCTACCCCTTCCACCATCTCTGCGGCTGCGGTGTGGGGTTCAAACTCATGCAGGCCTTCGCCAAGAACAACGGCATCCCGTTCCAGCGTCTCATGCCCCTGCTCGACCTGTGCGCCGTCAGCATCGCCGCCGACCTCGTGCCGGTGACGGGCGAGAACCGCATCCTGGCCTACCACGGACTGAAACAGCTCAACGCCAATCCGTCCACGGGCATGAAGGCCATCATCGACATCTGCGGACTGACGGGGCGCGAATTGACCATGAGCGACATCGTGTTCAAAATAGGGCCGCGCATCAATGCCAGCGGACGGATGCAGAACGGACGCGAGGCGGTGGAACTGCTCGTGGAACGGGACTTGCAGCGCGCACTCACGGAGGCCAACCGCATCAACGAGTACAACGAACAGCGCAAGGACATCGACAAGCAGATGACCGTCGAGGCCAATGAAATCGTGGCCCGACTGGAAAGTCAGCAACACCTCTCGTCCATCGTGCTCTACGATGAGGGATGGAAGAAGGGTGTGGTGGGCATCGTGGCCTCCCGCCTGACGGAAATCTACTACCGCCCCACCGTCGTGCTGACCATCATCGACGGCATGGCCACGGGTTCGGCGCGCTCCGTGGCAGGGTTCGACATCTACGATGCCATCAAGAGCTGCCGCGACATTCTGGAGAACTTCGGCGGACACACCTACGCCGTAGGACTCACGCTGAAACGGGAACACATCCAGGAATTTCGGACACGCTTTCAGGAATATGTCAGCCAACACATCTTGCCGGAACAGACGCTGCCCACGCTGGACATCGACGAGGAAATCAACTTCAAGGACATCACCAAACGGCTCTTCGGCGAACTGCGCCGACTGACGCCACACGGACCGACCAACGAGAAACCGCTCTTCCTCACCCGCAACGTCTATGACTACGGCACGTCGAAGGTGGTGGGACGCCACCAGGAGCACATCAAGCTCGAACTGGTGGACTCCAACTCAGCGGTGGTGATGAACGGCATCGCCTTCGGACGGAGTGCCGACGCCAGGTACATCAAGTCCAGACGGTCGTTCGACATTGTCTACACCATCGAAGAGAACACGTACAAGCGCGGCGACATCCAGCTACAGATTATCGACATACGCCCCAGCGAGAGGGAGTAAACAAGCCATGGACAAGTATCGGCAGACGCTCCAGCAATACTGGGGGCACGATGACTTCCGGAGCATCCAGCGCGACATCATCCAGTCCGTCTGCGATGGCCACGACACGCTCGGCCTCATGCCCACGGGCGGCGGCAAGTCCGTCACGTTCCAAGTGCCCGCACTCTGCATGGAAGGGGTTTGCATCGTCATCACCCCACTCATCGCCTTGATGAAGGATCAGGTCAGCCAACTCCGACAGCGCGGCATTCTGGCAGCCGCCGTCTATACCGGCATGACCCACGACGAAGTGCTGCGCAATCTTGACAACTGCATCCTCGGGCGCACCCGCCTGCTCTATGTCTCCCCGGAACGCCTCTCCAGCGACCTCTTCGTCACCAAGCTCCGGCACATGCGCGTCAGCCTCATCACCGTCGACGAAGCCCACTGCATCAGCCAGTGGGGCTACGACTTCCGCCCCAGCTACTTGGACATTGCCACCATCCGCACCCTCGTGCCCAACGTGCCTGTCCTCGCGCTCACCGCCACCGCCACTCCTGCCGTGGTGCGCGACATCCAAGACAAGCTGCGCCGCGCCGATGACAAAGAAAGCAAGTTCAACGTGTTCAGTATGTCGTTCGAACGGAAAAACATCAGCTACATCGTCCGGGAAACGGCAGACAAGCGACACGAACTCACGGAGATTCTCCGACCGTCCACGGCCTCGGCCATCGTCTATGTGCGCAGTCGACGCCACGCTCGCGAAGTGGCGGAACAGCTCAGCCGGGAAGGCTTCAGTGCCACGTTCTACCACGCCGGGCTCGACCACGTGGAGAAAGACCAGCGACAGACGGACTGGCAGTCAGACCGCATACGCATCATCGTGGCCACCAACGCCTTCGGCATGGGTATCGACAAACCCGACGTCCGCACCGTCGTCCACTACGACTGCCCCGACTCCATCGAAGCCTATTTCCAGGAAGCGGGACGGGCAGGACGCGACGGCAACCCCGCCGAGGCCATCCTCCTGTACGGTCAGCAGGACATCGGAAAGCTACGCAAGCGCGTGGCCGACACCTTTCCCGACAAGGAGTACGTCCGTCAGGTCTACGACCACCTGGCCTACTACTACCAGATTGCGCTGGGCGACGGCAACGGCGTGTCCCATGAGTTCAACATCGACGACTTCTGCTTCCGGTTCCACCATTTCTCCGTCAACGTCCATTCCTCCCTGCAGATTCTGCAGCGCGCAGGCTACATCGAATATTCCGCCGAACGCGACAACGCCTCCAGGGTCCTGTTCACCGTGGAGCGCGACGAGCTGTACCGCCTCTCCGGCAACACGCCCGAGGAAGACCGCCTCATCGTCACCATGTTGCGCAACTATCCCGGAATGTTCACCGACTATGCCTACATCGATGAAGCCCTGCTCGCCAATCTCGCCAAAATCGACCGTCAACAGGTACACGACATCTTAGTGCAACTCTCGCGCAAGCACATCATCCGCTACATCCCGCCCAGCCAACTGCCCTTCCTGCGCTATCTGCAACGCCGCGTAGACAGCCGGAACCTGCGGTTTTCCCCCGAGGTCTATGACATCCGGCGACAACAGTTCAGCAACCGCATAGAAGCCGTCATTACCTATCTGACGGACAACACCCGTTGCCGCTCGCGCCAGTTGCTGGAATATTTCGGAGAGAAGCAGCAGGAAGACTGCGGACAATGCGACGTGTGCCAGACCTGCTGCGAGGACGAGGTGGAACACGCCCGACAACGCATCCTACTCTACCTGGCCGATGGGAAGCCCCATCTGCTGACCGAACTCCAAAGCCTTCATATTTCTGCCGATGTCCTTGCGCAGGCCGTCAACCAACTCGTCCGCGAGGAAGGTGTCCAATGCGACACCATCCACATCCAACGCTGACAGCCTTCCTGCCCGTCAGCGCACCGTCATGTGGAAGCAACCCTGCTTCACCTCATACTTGATGTAACAACGATCCTGTTCGCGCATGTCGCGGAGCACTTGCGTCATCACCCATTTCAGCGTGTCGTTGCGCACGGGGCGCGTCACGGGGTGGAAGCGGTTGTAGCTCACGTCGAACGTCGTGCCGAAGAGATGACAACTGCGCTCCGTGGCATTCCCGTTGCGCTGCCGCAGCGTGGTCACGTCCTCCTCACTGCGCAACACGCTGGTCACGATGAACTGGTTGAAGGGAATGCCCTTCACATAAAGGCTGTCGTAGAACGCCTGTCCGATGTCCTGCAACAACACGGCAGCACGCGGCACGAGATAAGGCAGCGAACTGTGGAGTGGGTCGACGTGATAGTAAGGACTGGCACCGAAGTAGACCAGTTCCTTCTTGCGCGCCTCGGCATCGACACGGTTGGCTACGGGACGCACGCCCCAACGCTCAGCCGCCTGCAACTGCACCTGCTGACTGTCGGGAAAGGTGGTCTTGTAGGACGGCACGTAACCGATGCGGTGCGGACGGTCTCCCACATCCGTCACCGGGACGGGCAGTGCCTGTATGGTGTCTGTAATTGCTGCCGTGTCTGCTGCCGAACGGCAACGGGTCAGTGACTCCTTGACTACGGCCAAGGCCACGACAACGACAAAAAAGTTTGTGAGGAATGTTCGCTTCGTCATCTTTTATGTGTTTTTCATGTTTCCTGAGTTTAGAACAGACTGCCCACCTGATAGACCAGTGCACTCGTCATCCACGCCACGGCGGTGGTGTAGACCGCCGCAAAGACGGCCCAGCGCCACGACCCCGTCTCGTTGCGTATGGCAATGACCGTGGCGATGCAGGGGAAATAGAGCAACACGAAAATCAGATAGCTGAAGGCGGCAAGCGGCGTGACGCCGTCGGCCTCCATCTTCTGGCGCAGACTGGTGTATTTCTCCGTGTCGTCACTGAAAGCGTCGTCGTCGCCGAACGAATCGTCGCCGCTGTAGATGACACCGATAGTGGAGGCCACAATCTCCTTAGCCCCGACACCGGCAATGAGGCTGACATCCAGTTTCCAGTTGAAGCCCTGCAACTCGAACACTGGCTCCACGGCCTTGCCGATGCGCCCGATGTACGACTGCTCCTGCTGCTGCGGTGCGGAGAGCGACTCGTCGTGTGGGAAATAGCCCAGTGCCCAGACGATGACGGAGGCCACAAGGATGATGCCGCCCATCTTCTTGAGGTATTCCTTGCCCTTCTCCCAGGTGTGGCGACCGATGGCCTTGGCTGTGGGCCAGCGGTAGGGCGGCAACTCCATGACAAACGGCGTGTCCTCGCCCTTCACCACGAAGGTGGAGAACACCTTGCTGACCACGACCGCCATCGCCACGCCAATGGCATAGAGCAGAATCATCACCCATGAGCGGTACTGCGCGGCAAAGAACGTGCCCACCACCATGATGTAGATGGGCAGGCGCGCCGAGCACGACATGAAGGGCAGGATGAGCATGGTGATGAGGCGCGAACGGCGGCTCTCGATGGTGCGTGTGGCCATGACCGCCGGCACATTGCAGCCGAAGCCCATGACGAGCGGGATAAACGACTTGCCGTGCAGTCCCATCTTGTGCATCAGCTTATCCATGATGAAGGCGGCACGCGCCATGTAGCCACTGTCCTCCATGAGCGAGATGAAGAAATAGAGAATCAGTATCTGCGGCAGGAACACGATGACGGCTCCCACACCGCCTATCACGCCGTCGACCACCAGCGAGCGCAGCGGTCCGTCGGGCATGAGGTCCGAGGCCAAACCACCGACCCACCCCACCAACGCGTCGATCCAGTCCATCGGGTATTGCCCTAAGGAGAAGGTCGTCTGAAACATCACGTAGAGCAACAGGAAGAAGATGGGGAAGCCAAAGTATTTATTGGAGAGCACGTCGTCGATAAAGTGCGTCATACGATAGGTGTCCTCCTTCGTGCCCTGACGGAAGCCAGCCTCGGACAGTGCACCGTGGATGAAGCCGTACTTGGCATCCATGATGGCCGTCTCCGCATCGGTGTTCGTCTCCTCCTTCACACGCTGTTCGGCAGCATCGCGGGCAGCGATGATGGCCTCAGCATTCTCCATCCGGCGGACATAAGCCTCGGCGCGGTCGTCGTGCTCCAGGAGTTTGATGGCCACGTAGCGTGTGGAATAATGGATGCGCACGGCATCGTCGCGCTTCAGGTACTGCTGGATGTGAACGATGCCCGACTCGATCTCGTGGCCGTGGTTGATATGGATGTGGCGCACGGCAGCGTTGCGGTCCTCAAACACGCTGATGACCTCGCGGAAGAGTTCCTGCACGCCGCGCCCCGACTTGAACGAGGTGCAGACGAAGGGCACACCGAAGAGCGTGGACAGCGTCTCCGTGTCCAGCACGTCGCCCCTGCGCTCAAACTCGTCGTACATATTGAGGGCGCAGACCATGCGAACGTTCATGTCCACCAGTTGCGTGGTCAGATAGAGGTTGCGCTCCAGGTTCGAGGCGTCAATGACGTTGATGACCACGTCGGGGTGGCGTTTCATCAAGTGCTCGCGCACATAGAGTTCCTCGGGACTGTAGCAGGAGAGCGAGTACGTGCCCGGCAGGTCAGTGAGTTGGAAGACGTAGCCGTCGCAGGTGGCCTGCGCCTCGCAGGCATCCACCGTCACACCGCTGTAGTTTCCCACATGGCCGTGTGCACCACTGGCGAAGTTGAAGAGCGAGGTCTTGCCGCAGTTCGGATTGCCGACCAGTGCCACGCTGATGGTATTGCCGGCACGGGGCACTTGCGTCACGCCGCAGCAGTCCCCGTCCACGACGGCTGTCGAGGGTGCGTTGTCCGACGGTGAAGCAGACGGGCGGGCATCGTCCGTGTCCACTACGATCATCTCCGCTTCCTGTCGGCGCAGACTGACCTCATAGCCCATCACCTTATATTTCACAGGGTCTTGCAGGGGAGCGTTGAGCAAGACCTCCACCTCCTTACCCCTGACGAACCCCATCTCCACGATGCGTTTCCGGAAACTGCCGTGCCCCTGCACCGTGACGATGGTGGCGTGCTGTCCCGTTTTCAGATCGGATAGTTTCATTTGCTGACCTTTCTATTTGCGGATGCAAAATTAGTAAATTCTCTGCAAATACGGAAGAGCCAAACTATAAATCACCAAAAATGGGTATCCCCATGACTGCGTCTGCCGTCCGTCTACGCAAACCTTTACGCAGAAAAGTGCAACATTGTACGGCGATTTCTTTGCATTCTCGCAAGAAGTTCGTACCTTTGCCACACATTTAAAAACAATCTATCATATAAAATCACATCAAAACATGAAACCATTAAACAAACATTTCGCACCGAAGAGTGTGATGCCTGAAAAGGTCATTCAGTTTGGCGAGGGAAACTTCCTCCGCGCCTTTGTCGATTGGATTATCTGGAACATGGACCAGAAGACCGACTTCAACGGTAGCGTCGTTGTAGTGCAGCCCATTGAGCGCGGCATGGTCGACTGGCTCAACGGTCAGGACTGCCTCTACCACGTCAACCTGCAGGGCCGCGAGAACGGCAAGCCCGTCAACACGCTGGAGCGCATCGACGTCATCAGCCGCGCACTGAACCCCTATTCGCAGAATGATGCCTTCATGGCACTGGCCGACCAGCCGGAAATCCGCTTCGTCATCAGCAACACGACGGAGGCCGGCATTGCCTTCGACCCCGCCTGCAAGTTGGAGGACAAGCCCGCCTCGTCCTATCCCGGCAAACTGGTGCAGCTGCTCTACCGCCGCTACCAGACCTTCAACGGCGACCCGACGAAGGGACTCATCATCTTCCCCTGCGAGCTGATCTTCCTCAACGGCCACGTGCTGAAGGACTGCATCTATAAGTACATCGAGCTGTGGAAGTTAGGCGATGCCTTCAAGAAATGGTTTGAAGAGAGCTGCGGCGTGTACGCCACCCTCGTGGACCGCATCGTGCCGGGCTTCCCGCGCAAGGAGATTGCCGAGATACAGGAGAAGATTTCCTACCGCGACAACCTCGTGGTGCAGGCCGAGAACTTCCACCTGTGGGTCATCGAGGCTCCCAGCGAGGTGGCCAAGGAGTTCCCCGCCGACAAGGCCGGTCTCCACGTGCTCTTCGTGCCCTCGGAAGAGCCTTACCACAAGCGTAAGGTGACGCTGCTCAACGGTCCGCACACCGTGCTTTCTCCCGTGGCCTTCCTCAGCGGCGTGGACATCGTGCGCGATGCCTGCAACCATGAGGTCATCGGCAAGTACATCCACAAGGTGCAGTTCGACGAGCTGATGCAGACGCTCGACCTGCCCATCGAGGAGCTGGAGAAGTTTGCCGCCGACGTGCTGGAGCGTTTCGACAACCCGTATGTGGACCATCAGGTGACGAGCATCATGCTCAACTCCTTCCCCAAGTTCTGCGCCCGCGACCTGCCCGGCGTAAAGACCTATCTGGAGCGCAAGGGCGAGCTGCCCAAGGGACTGGTGTTCGGCTTGGCGGCCATCATCACCTACTACAAGGGTGGCAAGCGCGCCGACGGCACAGAGATTGTGCCCAACGACGACCAGAAAATTATGGATCTGCTCAAGGAACTGTGGGTCACGGGCGACACGCAGAAGGTGGCCGACGGTGTGCTCGGTGCCGAGTTCATTTGGGGCGAGAACCTCAACAAGATTGCGAACCTCAACGCCACGGTGAAACTCTACCTGGATCTGATTCAGGACAAGGGCATGCTGGAGGCTGTGAAGACCATTCTCTAAGCGGTTCTGCAAACACGTGTCGGCGTGCGTCAAGGTCCTGTATGGATTGCAACAGTGACCTTCGGCGCACGCCGATTGTTTGTATTGTCCGTGCTGTCGTATTGACGGCTGCGTGTCTGTTACGCCAACTTCCGGAACTCCGTGGGGGTCTTTCCCGTCTGCAACTTAAAGAAGCGGACGAAGTGCTGCGGATATTCGAAGCCGAGCCGCTGGCTGACCATCGTGACGTTCAGCGTCTGGTCTGACAACAGCTGTTTGGCGGCGCGCAACAGGCGTGCGTTGATGTAGTCCTTGGCCGTCGTGCCCGTCTCGGTCTTGACGAGTTCACCGAAGTATTTCGCGGAATAGCAGCACTTGTCGGCGAAATAGGCCACGGAGGGCAGTCCCTCGCGACTGGCCTTCTCGGCAATATACTGGTCGAGCAGTTCCGAGAACTTCCTCACCACCGTGTGGTTGATTTCCTCGCGCGTGATGAACTGCCGGTCGTAGAAGCGCAGACAGTAGTTCAGCAGCAACTCGATGTGGCTCACGATGAGCTCGCGCGAATGCTTGTCGATGCTGCGCTTCAGCTCCTGCTGAATCATGGACAGCACCTCGCGGAAAATCACGATTTCCTCCGTCGAGAGGTGCAACGCCTCGTTCGAGGTATAGTCGAAGAACTCGTAGCGGCCGATGTTCCTCCCCAGCGGCGTGCGGTTGAGCAGGTCGGGATGGAAGAGCAGTGCCGTCCACTTGGGGTAAACCACACCGGGGTTGGGCTCCACATGAATGCGCTGTCCCGGTGCAAAGCTCGTGACCGTCATCTCGTCGAAGTCGTACTTCGTCTTGCCGTACGAGAGTTGACAACCCTTGTTCTCCTTCAGGAAGAGGGCATAAAGCCCGTAGCTGACGGTGTGTTCCTCCAGTGGAAGCGTCTTGTCGAAGCGCACGACGCTGACCAGCGGATGCAGCGTCTCGAAACCATAACAGTCGTTGAAGTCCTGTACGTTGTTGAATATCAATTCCTTCATAGCAGTGCCATTATGTCTTCCACAATCTGTTCGTCCAGCAGTCGGTTGTCGGCCAGCAACTGTTGCAGGTCGTAGCGGTCGTAGAGTCCCTTCTTCACACCGCCCACCAGCACCTTCATCTCCGTCGGACCGTAGTAGGCGGCAATGCGCTCGCCGAAGCCCCCGTCCTTGCAGCCGTCCTCCAGCGTGACCACGAGGCGGTGGTTGCCCTTCAGCGCGTCCAGCGTCTCTGGGTCAACGGCATTCAGGTAGCGCGGATTGATGAGTGTGGCATCGATGCCCCGGTCGGCCAACAGGCGCACCACCTGCTCGCCCTTCTGGTAGAACGACCCGGCGGCGATGACGGCCACATCTGCCCCCGCGTGGGCTATCTTGTATTTTGGTTCGTAGCCATATTCTGTGTCCACCGGCTCGGCCGTATGCACCACGCCGTTGCTCGGCATACGGATGGCAATGGGTTTTTGGTCTTGGAGGATGGCCCAGCGAAGCATGGCGAAATACTCCTCGCACGTGGTGGGCGCGAGATAGATGAGTCCCGGAATGCTGCATAGCATCGGGATGTCGAACAGGCAGATGTGCGTGATGTCGTTCAGGGATGCCGTGCCGCCCCACGCCACGTTGATGACGGCCGGATTGCCGTTGATGCAGAGGTCTTGCGCAATCTGGTCGTAGGTGCGCTGCACGAAGGTGCTGTACACCGTCCACACCGGACGCAGTCCACCCTTGGCCATGCCCGACACCATAGCCACGGCCTGCTCCTCGGCAATGCCCACGTCGACGTGTTGACGCCCAGCCTCCGCGCGCTTCTCGGCCGTGAAGCCTGCCACGGTAGGCGTGCCCGAGGTGACAGCGATGAGGGTCTTGTCCTGCTTCATCTCGCGCAGCATCCAGTCGCAGAGAAGTGCGTCGTAGCTCTCCGTAGACTCACTACTGGCCGTACGACTGCCGTCCAGCGTACTGAAGGGCACGCTCCAGTGCCACTGCTCCTTGTTGCGGACGGCAGGTGCAAAGCCGTGGCCTTTCTCCGTGTGGATGTGCACCACGGTGGGTTTGTCCGTGCCCTTCACGCGGCGGAACACGTCCACCAGCTTCTCCACGTCGTTGCCCTCCTCCAGGTAATAGTATTCGAAGCCCCACGCCTTGAACCAGTTGTGCGGGCAGGTGCCGTTGCTCACCCGGAGTGCCCGCAGGTTCTTGTAGATGCCGCCGTGGTTCTCGGCGATGGACATCTCGTTGTCGTTCACCACGACGATGATGCCCGTGCCCAACTCCGACGCCTCGTCCAGTCCCTCGAACGCCTCGCCGCCGGAGAGCGACCCGTCGCCGATGACGGCAATGATGTTCTCGTCCGTGCCCTTGATGTCGCGCGCCTTCTGCAGTCCCGTGGCCAGGCTAACGGAGGTGGAGGTGTGGCCCACCTCGAAGTTATCGTACTCCGGACACTCCGTCGGCGAGGAATAGCCGCTGACGGCATTCATGGCCTCTATGTCGCCCAGAAATCCGGCCACACGTCCCGTCAGCACCTTGTGCGGATAACTCTGGTGGCTCACGTCAAACACGATCTTGTCCTTCGGTGCGTCAAACACATAGTGCAGCGCCACGGTGGCTTCCACGAAGCCGAGGTTCGGCCCTACGTGTCCACCGTGCTTGCTCACGCGGTTCAACACGGCCTGTCGCGTCTCGTCGGCCACCACCTTCAGTGTGTTCATGTCCAGCCCTTTCAAGTCGGCCGGCGACTGAATCTTTTCGATATACATCTCTTTTCTGTGTTTTTTGTGAATACTGTTTTCGGGTGCAAAGGTACACACTTTCCTGCACACTCCCCCTACCTGCAGTGCGGAAAACATTACCACAATTCCCTTTTCGCCCGAAGGATCGGCGGGCGGCGGCTATGAACGCCGGGACAGGATGACGTAGATGACCACGGGTGCACCGATGATGGGCGTGACGGCGTTGAGCGGCACTACCCCACTCTCGCCGGGCAACACGGTCAGGATGTTGCACAACAGGGCCACTGCCGCACCGGTCAGTATCGTGGCAGGCAACAGCACCCGATGGTTGTCGGTGCCTAACAACAGGCGCGCCATGTGCGGCACAGCCAGTCCGATGAACGACACAGGACCGCAGAAGGCCGTGGTGACAGCGGTGAGCACGCCCGTGACGAGTAGCAGGATGTTGCGCACGCGGACAATGCGGATGCCGAGGTTCTCCGCATAGCGGTCGCCCAGCATCAGCGCGTTGAGGGGCTTGGCCAGCGTCAGCGACACGCCTAAGGCCGACAGGCTGACGATGCTGAACACGGGGAGCATCCGCAGCGACACACCACCGAAAGAACCCATCCCCCACACCATATACGATCGCACGCCCTCGTCGGTGGCGAAGAAGTTGAGCAGCGACACGGCCGAACTGGCCATGTAGCCAATCATGATGCCCACGATGAGCAGCATCACGTGGCTGCGCACCAGTGTGGAGAAGAAAAAGATCAGCGCCATCACCCCGATGGCTCCGGCAAAGGCGGCCACGAGCACGGCCATGAAACCGCCCACGCTGACCGTTCCAGCGGACACGCTGCCGCCAAAGAAGAGCATGACCAAGGCCACGCCCAGTCCTGCACCGCTGTTCACGCCGAAGATGCCGGGACCAGCCAGGGGATTGCGGAAGGCGGTCTGCAACAGCAGTCCACAGACAGCCAGCGAACCGCCGCAGAGCATGGCGGTGACGGCCTGTGGCAGGCGCGACTCCATCACGATGTACTGCCAACTGGCCTTCGAGGCTTCACCGCCTGCGAGGATGCGCAGCGTCTCCGCCACAGGGATGGATACGGAGCCAGCCAGCAGACTGCCCATAAAGAGCAGCCCCACCGCGACGGCAATCGCCACGCACGACCACAGTCCCCTGTTCATGGCGTTTTCTCGAAATAGCGCAACGGGGCAGACAAGCCCAGTTCGGGATGCAACAACAGAATGAAGTCCGACAGCAACAGGTCGGGACGGAACGGCGTCTCCTCATAGAAGGCACTCCGCTCCACGTTGCAGCCGTAGACCTCGCCCTCGCGGAAGGCACGCAGCATGCGGTAGCCGTCGTGTTCGCCGAGGAGATCGGCCTTCGTATAAGCCCGTGCACTGCTGTAGCGGTAGAGCCACACATCGGCATCGCCGCCACGCTCCAGTACCTGCTCGAAGGGCAGCGAGAGACTGCCGCTGTGCGTGTCGCCACTCCAGGGATAGTCGCCACCGGCATCCGCTACCATCCGTCCGATGGTGCTGCATCCGCCAGGCACATACCACACCGATCCCGTCATGCGGTCAAAGAGCACCCTGCGGCGACGACCTGTCTGGCGCGACTGGGCGGCCTGCGCCCGTAGCGACTGGTAGCAGCTGTCGACACAGGCGAAGAGGCTGTCGGCCTCGCGCTCGTGTCCCAGCAGCATACCGTAGAACCGCATCCATTCGGCACGTGCCAGCGGCGAGGTCTCCATATACTCCGCACACTCCACCACGGGGATGTCCAGCTCCTCCACCTTGCCGTAGCCGCCGCTGTTCTCAAACGGCGAGAGCAGGATGGCGTCGGGCTTCACCTCCATGATTTTCTCGACCACGGGCTGCATGCCGTTGCCGCAGTCGGCAATCCGTCCGGCCTTCACGCCCTGCTGCACGTAGGGCAGTTTGATGTACTTCACATCGGCCACGGCGGCAATGCTGCGCTGCGCACCGAGCATGTCGAACAGCGAGCAGTGGACGGTGGTGAACACGGCGGCTCGCTCCACGGGGGTGCGCACCACGGTGGCCTGCGCCGGCAACAACGATGCGTCGGGCAGCGGCCTGCCCTGCGCCACGAGCACATAGGTGTGGAGTGTCTTGCCCGGCTTCCACGGGTTGCGTATCTCGGCCACGGTGTAGCCCTCATGGCGCACAACGGTCAGCAGCGAGGCATATTTCAAACGAAGCGTGTCGCCGCCGTCCTGCGTGCCGGACATCCGGCCGCCACAGGACGAGAGCAACACGACAATCGTTCCAAGCAGGAAAAGCGAACGCATTCCTGCCGGTTTAGTAGGTTATCGTTTCCGCAGAAACGTTGTAGGCAAAGGCGCAGCCTCCTACACCCACCTCCGTGCCCCACACCGTAGTGCTTGGCGTGGCAGAAGAGAAGACGCCATACTGGTTGTAGGTGCCGGTGAACATATAGAGCTTGCCGTTGCCGCTGTAGCTGGGGTAGCCCGTGTCGGCATCCATCACGTAGGAGCAGATGAAGATGCTGCCGGAAACGGGGTCGACACCGATGCAGGAAGGCACCATCTCGTTGTTGCTGTCGGTATAGAAGGTGGTCACGCCCTGCGTCAAGAGGTTGTAGACCTGATAGGTGGTCTTGACGGGCTTATAGGAAGCGTCGTACTCGGTGTAGTAGCCGAAGATGTTGCTGCCTGCGCAGGCCATGTCGTTGGCATCCATCAGTCGCGTTGCCGTGCTGGAGCCAGAAGGAATGGCCAGCACGCCAGACTTCTTGTCGCCGTAGTTGCCGTAGTCGAGGATGTACATGTCGCCAGTGGTGGTCAGCACAATCTTCTGCGGGTTGACGATGGCGGCGTTCGTCATCGTGCTGGTCGTGCCGGTCTTGAGGTCAACCACCGAGATGGAAGCCTTGGTGCAGGCGGCGTAGTCGGAGTTGCAGACGTAGAGCTTGCTGTCGGAGACATAGAGACCCTCGGGGAACGAACCGGCCTGGTAGACGGCCTGACGCGAGAAGCTCACGGTGTCGATAGCAGCCACACAGCCGTTGCCAGAAGTGGTTGTGTTCCAGTTCTCGTCGTAGGACGACGTGGAGTTGCCGTAGAACGACACGTAAATATTAGCACCGTCAGCCGTGATGTGGCGCGGCTTGATGCAGCCGTCACCGAGGCTCTCCGTGTTGATCTGCGTGATGGACTTCAGCGTCTTGGCGTCCACCACCTCGATGGTGTTCTCGTCGGTCACCACGATGTACATCTTGCTGCCGTAGACCATAGCGTCGTTGGGCGTTCCGCCGAGCGAACGGTTGTTCTTGGCCTGGAACTGCTTGTTGCCCACCTTTCCCGTGGTGTAGTCGAGGTAGGACAGGCTGCCGTCGATGTTGCTGCTGACGTTGCCGCTGCACACTAAATAGGCACCGCTGGTCACGGGAATGACATACGTCTGGGGTTCGTTGTCGGTGTCGTTACAGGCAGTGAAGAGGGAAGCTCCCATGAGCAGCACTGCCAAACTCAATACATGTTTTTTCATTTTTTCTTAAAATAACTTGTTGTTAAACTTATAATTTATAATTTGTAATTGACTGTCATCATCCAGCTTCTTCCGGGCATCGGGTATCGGGCCACGATGTAGTATTGCTTGTCAAAGAGGTTTTTCACGTCGGCGCGCAGCTCCACCTGGTGCCGTCCCAGCCGAAACTGGCGGTAGGCGGTCACACCGACATCAGCGTAGCCCTCAATCATGGTCGAGGGATAGTGTTCGTTGTTGGGCCACCGACAACTCACGGCGGTGGCGTGGATCGAGAGGTTGACCCACGGGTTCTCGTAGCCCAAGGAGCCGCTGGCCGTGTGTTCGGGCATGTAGGCGATCTGCTTGTTGTAGTTGTCCGACTCGGGGTTGGTGCGGTTCTGCACCTTCTGCAGGCTGTAGCTGCCGGCCAGCAGCAGGCGGTGGCGCAGGCAGAACTGGTGGACGAGGCGCAGGGTGGCGTCGAGACCGATGCTTCGCACGCGGCCTACATTGATGCAGCGCCACACAAACATGTTGTAGGGCACGGCCACGATCATATCCTTCACCTTATTCATATAGGCATCGAGGGTCAGCATCGCTTCGGTCTGCGGCGCGAGGTGCGGCGCGCAGGTCAGCCCGACGTTCCACTGGTGGGTGGACTCGGGGCGGAGGTCGGTGCTCCCGTAGTGGTAGTAGTAGCTCTCGTTGAACGTGGGCGAACGGAAGATGTTCTTGTAACTGGCACGGACGTAGAGCGCCTCGCCCTCCGTCAGCCGGTACGACAGCGACAGCGAGGGCGACAGGCGGCGCATGTCGCGGGCAGCGTTCTGCTGGATGTCGGCGCGGCTGGCCTGCAAATAGTAGTCTGTGGCATCGAACTTCTGTTGGTTCAAATAGAGCGAGTGGAGCACGCGCCCTGTCACGGTCAGCCTTCCACTGGTGTATTTCGCCGTGGCAGACTGCAACACGCTGTGGCGGAACGGCCGGGCAATGATGGCGCGCCAGGAGCTACCGTTGAGGTTGTTGTAGGCATAGTCGGCCGAGTAGTCGAAAGCCCAGTGCGTGGAGGGCACGAAGAGCAGGGCTGCCGAGGCGTAGTATTCGCGCTGCCAGTAGCTCGCGTCGTTGACGGCACTGGGCATGAGCTTGTCGCGGTAGACGGACTCGTTCCAGTTCACCTTGGCCTGCGCCTTCAGTGCCCACCGCGCGCCCCACCGCGTCTGCCAGCCCAGCTGCGCGAAGCCGTTGCGGTCGTGGAGGTGCTCGCCGCTCTGGTTGGTGTAGTAGTGTACGATGCCGGGCAACTGCCGCGCATTGTCGTAGTAGTAGACCTTGGCGGTCAGGCGGCTACGGTCTGTGGGCAGCCAGACGAGGTTCAGCTCGCCGTGGCCACTGTTCATGCCGCTGTTGGTGCGGCGACTGTGCATGGTGATGCCGACGTTCTGGATGTCGTAGGGATAGTCATTCTCGGCGTAGGTGTATTCGCCCATGGCCGAGACGGCAAGGTGGCTCGACAGGCTCTGCGCATAACGAACGAAGGGACTGACAAAGCCGAACGAACCAGCCTTCAGCTGTGCCGTGACGTGAGCCTGCCGGTCTCCGTCGGGCAGCGGTAGCGTCTGGATGTGGAGTACGGCGGAGGAGGCCGCCTGACGTGCCGGGGTGAAGATGTCGTCGTTGTCGCCGATGACCAGAGCCAGCCGCTCCACGTGGTCCAGCGCATAGCGCGAGAGGTCTATCTCTCCGCTCTGGCAGTCGCTCAGCATGATGCCGTCGTAGCTCACCCCCGTGTGTTTCGCGCCGAAGCCGCGCACGGCCACGGTCTTCATGCCCCCTGCCCCACCGTAGTCGCGCAGGGTGATGCCCGCCATGCGGTGCAGCGCGTCGGCCATGTCCGTCACGCCCATAGCCATCATGTCGCTACGGTCCATCTGCTGCAAGGGTGCCGTACTGGTCAGTGTGCGTTGCTGCTGACGCTTCGTAACGGTCACGCCCTCCAACTGGTGGACACGCCCGGCGATGGTGTCAGTCTGCGCCGTTGCGCTGACGGACACGGCCATCATAATAGCCCATGTGGTGCTCAGTCTCTTCATATTCACCTCTGCGCCCATCGCCTAACCCGAGAGTGCGATGGAGCTTTTTTCTCGCGCTTGCAACTGGTATTCTGACTTGCCAACCAGACCGCGAACGCCTTCCCGGGCTTCATGCCCAGTGACTGTTGTTGTTCGCGTCGACAGAAGGTTGCTTACAGCTGCCGGACAGTCGGGGAGTCCCACCCCAGTTCCCTTTGTTGCTAAGCGCCTGCAAAGGTAGTGCAAACCGAGCGAAATACAAAATAAAACGCCGTATTATTTTTATTTTCGAGGTGCCGCCTACCTAAGAGCGAAGCTCAAAGGTACGAGTTTCTTCCTATCATTATCATCTGGTGCAGCAGAGACGGCTTTAAGTTCTAAGGCATCTTTCAGGCCAAGTTTCTTGATACGAGACGAAATACCACCTCTGTTCCGATTCATCAGCGATGCGATCTCCGACGTACTTAGTCCTTGCTGATAGTATTCCGTAAGTTTCTTGTCATCCTCTTCTTCCCAATGTGCATAAGCATTCGCATGAAGTTGTTTTTGCTGCTCCATATAGGATGAGGGTTACTGCTGTACTTTTCTTGTGGAAGTAGTTGAAAAAGGCAAAGCATCGGGGAATGGCAAATCCACACTGTCACCTTCATATTGCCTTATAGCCTCAATGAACGGCTCGCCGTATGCCTTTGCCTTATATTCGCCAAAGCCATATACATCTGCCATAGCCTCCAGCGTTGTAGGGCGCTTCATGACAAGGTCTTGAAGCGACTTGTCCGACATGACGATGAAGGCTGGCTTGCCAATCTCTGCAGCCACCTGCCTGCGAACTTCACGCAGACGGCTGTACAAATCTGTTGATTGTACCTGCCCCATTGCTGCCCATTCTTCCTCACGTTCCTCTCGCTGTTTTTTCTTGCGAGACTTCACCGTAAACTCCTCACGACTGATAACGGCCAACTGCACTTCACGTTTACCGTAGAGCACTTCCTGTCCAAGTGGCGTGATATGCAGATGGCGGTCCTCGTTGTAGGCTACCTCAAAGAATCCCATCTGTAGCATCTGCAACAGATAGTCATGCCAGTCGCGGGCCGAGATGTCACGTCCTGCAGCAAAAGTCTTTATCTCGTTGTACTTGTTGCTGACAACATCGGGCGACATTGTTCCCCTAAGGATGTCAACCGTAAGTGTAAATCCGATGTTTTCCTTTGTGCGGGAAATGGCTGAGAGTGCTTTCTGCACAATGACAGTGCCATCAAACATCTGTGGTGGTGTATGACACACGTCGCAATTGCCACAGTCCTTTCCACTGATTTCGCCAAAATAGTTCAGCAGGATGCGTCGCCTGCACACCTGCGCCTCGGCATACTCCTGCATGCGCTGAAGCTTGTCGAGGTTGATTTCCCGCTGTCCGCTCTCATCGGCAAAACTGCGCAGGGTGATGATGTCCTGCAGGTTATAGAACAGCACCGTCTCGCAGGGCAGACCGTCACGCCCGCCACGGCCAATCTCCTGATAGAAACTCTCAATGCTCTTGGGCAGGTTATAGTGAACAACAAAGCGCACATTGCTCTTGTCGATGCCCATGCCAAAGGCTATCGTGGCACAGATTACCTGCACACGGTCGTTCTGAAAGTCGTCCTGCACCTGACTGCGCTCCGAATTGGGTAGTCCGGCATGATACACGCCAACAGAGAATCCATCGTGCTTCAGTTTCTCTGCCAGCGTCTCAGTAGTTTTACGCGCCAGACAATAGATGATGCCACTCTCACCTGGATGCCTGCGGATAAGTTCCTCGATGGAGCGCAACTTGTCCTTTGACGAATAGCCGCGCTTCACGTCAAGGCTCAGGTTCGGACGGTCAAAACTGCTGATATACGTCTTGGCATCCTTGATGTTCAGCTGCACCAGAATGTCCTCCTTTGTAATCTTGTCGGCAGTAGCTGTAAGTGCCATTATCGGCACATGGGGGAATAGTTGTTTCAACTGTCCCAACTGCGTATATTCCGGACGGAAGTCATGTCCCCATCCCGAAATACAGTGAGCCTCATCGATGGCAAACAGCGACACCTTAGCACTTTGCAGTATTGTCAGCACACCGCCTACCAACCGCTCAGGCGAGATATAGAGCATTTTTACCTTTCCCTCCATGCAACGGTTGATGATGTCGCGGTTATACCCCTCGTCATTGCTGCTGTTCAGTGCCTCCGCAGCAATGCCGTTCATCCGCAGTCCCTCCACCTGGTCTTTCATCAGCGAGATAAGGGGCGACACGATGACCGCCAAACCATCCATCATCAGTGCTGCCATCTGGAAACACAGCGACTTACCACCACCCGTAGGCATCAGCACCAGCGAGTCGCCTCCGCTGATGGTATGCATGATAATCTCCTCCTGCAATGGCCGGAACTCATCATAGCCGTAATAGGTCTTTAGAACTTGCTTTATATCTTTAGAGTCCACAATACGATCAGACAAAAACAATGTACATATCAATATCAAATAATTCTGAACACCTACTTAACCTTTATACGCAGGATAGTGTAGGAGAAAGGTTTGAAGGTGTAGTTAAATTCCCTACCAAACTTTTTGTACATACTCGTGCGCGGTGCTATTCGTAGCGGCTCGTCAAACGAGTTCTCATACTCCCCACTCTTGGCCGCAAGTGTGACAACCCTGCGCCTTGCTTTCCTTCTTGTCTGCCTTTCCTGCCTGTGCAGACGGTTGCCTTTCTCCACAGTGTATCCTGGAAGCATTGTGGCCTCCTCGAAACTGAGATTCTGCACCAGCTCGGCATAAAGGCCGCCATCACCGGCATGGTTAATTTCCTCAAAAAACACGCCATACATTGTTTTGGTAATGTCTGCGCCATGACTCTTCACGTCAATGGTCACGACAGACGGCTGAGCTTGGGTGCCCACAGTTGCCAGCAACCATACAAGA
>CAVBXH010000046.1:0-22550 GCA_963599475.1 Acutalibacteraceae bacterium
TTCCACAGTCTGAGGCTCTCGCATTGCCTATCAAAGTTGAACAGACAACGTCAGAGCCCACGCCGATATGAATCATCGCTACCGTTAGGAGACCCATACCACGTTGCACCCAAAGAGTACATTCCGTGCCAATAGGGTCTCCGCGGGTTGATATAATCACACCCGGAGCATCTACCGTTGCTACGTTCAAGACTCTGATTGCGAATTTGCGAGATTCGGTACGTCTCAAACCCAGCGTCGAGTAAACGCCTTAATATGTCGTACCTCTGAAACCCTCCCAACCTCCTTGGTGTGAAATCTCCATCTCACGAAAGGCTCGGCGTAGGCAGAGGCCAGACAGCTCAAGTTTCCGGTGTTTGCACGCCGTCCACCTTACTATCTGTTTGCAAATTTAAGCATTTTTTTTGAATTGCAAAGAAAAAAGTGGATTTTTTTTGAAATCTTCTTGAAAGACGCTGTCCCCCCAAAAAAATCTTGTAAAGTCAGGTGTTGTGTATTTGTGAGTGATGGAATGCGGCAAAAGGGGGCTAAAACAGGCACTGTGCTCAATCGATCGAGCGAGTTTAGGGAATAAAAGGTTATTCCAATAACCAATTTTGTGCAATTTCCGGTTATTCCAGCAACCTTTTTCTGGTAATTTTTGGTTATTCCAGTAACCTTTTGTACCTTTGTCGGGAAATTAGGTAAGAGGCTATATGGAAATCCTATTCAAAAAACATCGGATGCTGGTATCGCAGGTCAGTCTGGACCTGGTGCGTGAGATAACTCACACCATAGCATGGGAGAAACCGTTGGTGGCCATCCGCGGCTCAAGGGGTGTCGGCAAGACGACATTGATGCGCCAGTACATTCGCTCCCACTATGGGACGACAGCTGGCGAAGCTCTGTACTGTGTTTTGGACAGCATGTACTTCACCGACCATTCGCTGCTTGACCTCTGCGAGAGGTTTCACCAGATGGGGGGGAAGCACCTGTTTCTGGACGAGGTGCACAAATACCCGAACTGGAGTAAGGAGATTAAGGAAATCAATGACCTCTATCCCGATATGCGCATTACTTTCACTGGTTCGTCGCTTATCCAGATTCTCAATGCCGATGCAGACCTCTCGCGCCGTATTCTTGCGTACACCATGGAGGGACTGTCGTTTCGCGAATATATCCATTTCTATCATCACATCGCACTTCCCGTTTTTTCGCTGGAAGAGATTCTTGCCGACCCGGACACGGTCTGCAGTAAGGTCAATGCCATGTGCCGTCCCTTGAAACTGTTCGGGGAATATATTAGGACAGGCTACTATCCCTTCTACGACGGTGACGAGACCGAATACTACAGCAGGATAGAGAATGTTGTCTCCTTCATCATTGAACAGGAGCTGGTGCAGTGCTGCGGGATAGACCCGTCGTACACCCGTAAACTGAAGGCCATGCTGATGTATCTGGCGACCAATATCCCCTACGAGGTGAGCATAGCGAAACTGGCCTCTTACCTCGAACTGAACAAGGCCACCGTGCTGAGTTATCTGTCCCATATGCAGAAAGCAGAATTGCTTCATCTGTTGTATTCCGACAACAAGTCCGTGACCAAGATGCAGAAGCCCGACAAGATTTACCTTCACAACACCAATATGCTGTGTGCCCTGTCGCCGGACACCCAGATAGGGACACTCAGAGAGTGTTTCGCCGTCAGCCAGCTGTCCGCAAAGCATACGGTGGAATATGGCAAGTCGCAGGGTGACTTTAGAGTGGATGGCCGATGGACTTTCGAGGTCGGTGGGCCAGACAAGTCGTTTGCCCAGATAGCAGACCTTCCCGATTCCTTTATTCTTGCCGACTCGTTGGAGTTTCCCGTAGGAAAGAAACTCCCACTATGGCTCGTTGGCCTTGTCTATTGACCTCTCAACTTCCTATTTGGTCGTAAACATATTGGAGCAACTCTCGGCATCTGCTTTCTGTCATTTTATTCTTCACGCCAACGGCGATCATGTCCTCTAAGGTAGGGTGTCCGGTGCCGTTTACAGAGGTGGCGTGCTCTCCGTTATATCCCTCGGCGCAAAGGGTGAGGTCGTAGGCCGGGGATAGATGCCAATGCCATTTGCCGTCGCCCTCTTTACGAACCAGAAAAGAAAAGTTCTTGCAATGGTCGTCCTTGTTGTCTGTTGCATAGTTGAATACCATGCGGCGGAACATTTCTTCCACATCCTCTTGGCTCTGGGTAAGATAGCCCGCGAGTGCCAATAAGTTGAGGTAGTCGAGAATGGGATTGGACAGGGAGACGTTGAGTAAGGCTCCTGCCGTGGCGATGTGGATGCGCTCACCTGTCGGTGAAATGTCGAAACGGCGACAAGCAAAATACTTGTCGTTTACCATCTTGAAGTCGGGCACGTGGATGCCGCATCGCTGAGCCATCTCATTGTAATGGTATTCCTGCTGTCCCATATCTTGTGGGTCGTAGGTGTGGCGGAACTTAACCAGCCAATGTCCTTCCTCGTCTGTGAAGATGGCTTTCGGTCGGCAACCGCCGCTGTTTCCACTATGATACAAGAGCAAGCCTGCGTCACTATCCTGTTGTTCCTTCAACACCTCCAAGGCTTTGGCTTGCAAAAGGTCGAAGTCACCTATTTCGTGTCCTGTCTGGATGGTGGTCATTGGCTCGTAGGTCAATGCGCCCATGCCGCCACTGCCCACAATGCTCAGTCGGTCGAGGGCAGAAAGCTCAAAGTCGTTGATGCCTTCTCTTAGTAAAGCCTTATGCAACAGGTATCTTCCGTATCCGTCGGGAAGGCTATCCTCGAAGATGCCAAAGTTCCCGTTGAACGGAGTGGGCTTGGCGATGAAAAGTTCTGGCTTCAGGGGCAACTCTAACGGAGAAATGCTAAATCCAGCAGCCAGCCACAGACTGTCGTACTCGAAGGTGCATACCTTTCCGTCGGCACTCAATGCCAGTGTGCCGACCTTCTCCTGATGATACTTCACGGCTAAGGATTCTACGTGTTTCATGGTCTGTAAGCCTTTTTCTTGTTGGCGTTTCTTTTTATCTGCTGCAGCTCCTCCATGGTGGAGTATTTGGGTTGCGAGAAGATGTTCTTGATTTCCGAGGTGTAGTCCAAAGCAATGGCGATGCCTATTAGGTTCTTGAGGGAGATGAGGCCCTTTTGCTCGAACCGGGTGATGTTGCTGACGGCAACGCCCGACTTGTCTGCCACTTGTTCCCGTGTCAGGTTCTTCTCAATCCTTCGTCTTCTGAAGTCGTTGGCCATCTCCTGGGCAATCTCATCGGGATTGTCGTGGAGATAGTGGTCTAATATTGCTAATATATGGTTTGTTTCTTGCATATTCATAGGGATAATAACAAAATATTGTCAGTTGCAAAGGTACGAAAACAATCGTACTCTGCAACCTTTTTTTAGTTAAAGATGCCTAAATAAAGCACGAAACACGATCATGGTAGCCTTTCGTTAGATGGCGTTTGATGGAGAAGAAAAAGCAGTAGGGCCGGAGGGCTCTACTGCTTTGTTTAGTATGCGGTTTCGTGATGCTTACGACAGGAAGCCCAGCAGGGCACCGGCAGCCACGGCCGAGCCGATGACACCGGCCACGTTCGGTCCCATGGCGTGCATGAGGAGGAAGTTGTGGCGGTCATACTCCAGTCCGAGGTTGTTGGAGATGCGGGCGGCCATAGGCACGGCACTCACGCCGGCATTGCCGATCAGCGGGTTCAGCTTCTTGTCCTTGGGCAGGAAGAGGTTCATGAACTTCACGAAGAGCACACCGCTCATGGTGGCGATGATGAAGGCTCCGGCACCGATGACGAAGATGTAGATGGTGCTCACGGTGAGGAACTCGGAAGCCTGCGTGGAGCAACCCACGGTGAGGCCGAGCAGCATCACAACGATGTCGTTCAAGGCCGATCCGGCGGTCTTGGCCAGACGGGTGGTCTTGCCCGACTCCTTCAGCAGGTTGCCGAAGAAGAGCATGCCGAGCAGGGGCAGACCCGAGGGCACGATGAAGGCCGTGAGCAACAGTCCGACGATGGGGAACAGGATGCGCTCCGTCTGGCTGACCTGACGGGCAGGCTTCATCTTGATGACGCGCTCCTTCTTGGTGGTGAGCAGGCGCATCAACGGTGGCTGGATGAGCGGCACGAGAGCCATGTAGGAATAGGCGCAGACGGCGATGGCTCCCAGCAGGTTGGGCGACAGCTTCGAGGACAGGAAGATGGCTGTGGGACCGTCGGCACCGCCGATGATGGCGATACCTGCTGCCTGGTTAGGCTCGAAGCCCAGTAGCAGTGCAAACATATAGGCACCGAAGATGCCGAACTGGGCGGCTGCGCCGACCAGCATCAGCTTGGGGTTGGCTAGCAGGGCCGAGAAGTCGGTCATGGCACCGATGCCTAAGAATACCAACGGAGGATACCAGCCCTGTCGCACACCTTGATAGAAGATGTTGAGCACGGAGTTGTCCTCGTAGAGACCAATCTCCAAGCCGGCATCCGCGCGGAAGGGGATGTTGCCCAGGATGATGCCCAGTCCGATGGGGACGAGCAGCAACGGTTCGAAGTCCTTCTTGATAGCCAGCCAGATAAAGAGAGCACCGACGGCTATCATGAAGAGGTTTCTGGCCGTGGCATTGGCAAAGCCCGTGTAGGTCAGAAACTCATTGAGGTTTTCTGCTATGAAATGTATGAAATGTATGAAATCCATAATGTTCAGAGTTTATCGCGTTGAGGAGGACGAGTTAACCGATGGACAGCAGGACGCCGCCTTCCATCACCACGTCGCCGGGAGCGACATTGACAGCGGTGACCGTGCCTGCATATTCAGACTCGATGTTGTTCTGCATCTTCATGGCTTCAAGCACCACCAGCGTGTCGCCGACAGCCACGGTGTCGCCCACCTTCACCTGGACGGAGGTGATGGTGCCGGGCAGCGGAGACTTGACGGCACTGCCTGCACCGGCTGCACCGGCTGCAGGAGCGGGGCTTGCTGCGGGGGCTGCGGGAGCGGCCGGGACTGCTGCGGGAGCGGCCACCTTGGACTTGACGATGGTGGGATGCTTGGCCGCGTTGATGGGCTGCTGGAGTTCTACTTCAAACGGAATGCCGTTTACGTTCACCTTGGCGATGTTGCCTTCTACTTCCTGGATTTCGACATCGAAGTCAACACCCTGTACTTTATACTGATACTTCTTCATGGGTTATAATGCGTTGTTAGTGGTTGTTGGAATGTGGGGAGCGGTATGGTCGACCGGTACGACGGGGTCGTGGAAATGGGTCATCTGCGGATAGCCGTCGTCCCAGTGGGTGGGCTTGGGCTGGATGGTGATGATGCCGCTTTCCACGTCGTGCACATCGTCCTCATACTGGCTGAGGGCCATGCCGATGACGGCCATATAGACCTCGCGGTCGATGCCCTTGGTCTTCAGTCCGTCCTGCAGCACGTTGCCCGTGATGCGTCCTACCTCCATAGCAGTTTCCACGGTCTTAGTGATGGGCTTCAGCGGCTGTGTGTTGGCCACCTTCTTGGCGGTCTCCAGATGCTTCATGGCCAGACCGAATAGTTCGAAGACGAGCCACAGCAGCAGCAGGCAGACGAACACGATGCCCATGGCCATAATGGTGATGGCGATGCCGTGAGGATCTTCGCGCTTAAACTTGGCCACCTTCGACTCGCTGACGGTCGTGATGTTGGAGATGCCCGGCGTCACGCGGTCGGCAGACTTCACCTCCCAGTCGGCAGCAGTGCCGTCGTTGGCGATGCGGGCATACGACTGGTCAGCCCCCAGCACCGGAACGGTGACGGAGTCCACGAGTTGCGTGGCGTTGCCGTTGTAGAGGGCAATCCACACCGACTTTGTGGAGTCAATGGGAGTGGAGAGATGCAGCGAACCCAGGTGGGGCTGGCTGTTGAGGAAGAGCACAAGGTGCTGTTGTCCGCTCAGGCTGGTGCGTGTTTCCCCGTTGGGAATGATGCTCATGCGCTTGATGCGTTCGGGCACGCTCATGGAACGCTGGAGGACGGAACGGTCGGTGGTGATGTACATCCCGCGGATGTTGTAGGTGGAGTGGGAGATGTTCTCAATCTCCACCCACGCCCCACGCTGACCGTATTCATCCTGCAAACTGGCGCGGTTGTTGGTCATCACTTCGTTCAGCTTGATGCTCGCATCCATCTGGGCGTGCATAGCGGAAGTGCCTGCCAGCAACATTGCGCTTAACAGAAATCCGGATTTAGTCATGTCGGTAAAGTAAGTATTTTGATGTAAGTTTTATGTTGTTTCGTTGTTTTCGTCGATGGCCGTCAGCCGCAGCAGAACAGCACGATGATCTGTGCCGTGAAGATGCGGAGGAACATAGACAGGGGATAGACCGTGGAATAGCCCACCGCAGGAGCTTCGCGCGAACAGATGGAGTTGGCGTAGGCCAGTGCGGGCGGATCGGTATAGGTGCCGGCTATCATACCGGCAATGGTGAAGTAGTTGAACTTGAAATGCAGACGGGCTATCGGGCCGACAATCAGGATGGGAATGACGGTGATGAGGAAACCCGTCAGCACGTAGAGCAAGCCGTCACCCTGCACGACGGTCTCGAAGAAGTTGGCTCCCGCCTTGATGCCCACGCTGGCCAGGAAGAGCACCAGTCCGATTTCGCGCAGCATCATATTGGCCGAGGTCGTGGTGTAGGTCACCAGCTTGACCTTATAGCCGTAGCGTCCGATAAGGATGGCGATGATCAGCGGGCCTCCAGCAATACCGAGCTTCATGGGAACGGGCATTCCGGGGAAGGCTACGGGCAGCGATCCGAAGATGATGCCCAGGATGATGCCCACAAAGATGGTGGCGATATTGGGAGCCTCCAGACGGCGGATGGAGTTGCCCATCTTGTTGGCCACGCGCTCGACGGCATCCTCTGGGCCAACCACCATGATGCGGTCGCCCACCTGCAGGGGCAGGGTGCTCGATGCGAAGATGTCCATGCCCTGACGGGTGATGCGCGTCACGTTGACACCATAGACGCTGGAGAAATGCAGGGACAGCGGAGTTCTTCCGTTCATCTTGGGGTTGGTGACCAGGATGCGCTTCGACACGAAGGGCTGGTCCTGCTGTTCCCAGTTGACCTGGATGACGGGACCGATGAATGCGATGATGGCCTCGGCGTCGGCTTCCGTACATACGATATAAATCTGGTCGCCCTTGTGGAACACGGTGTTGCGGTTGGGGATGCTGACGTGTCCCTCGTGCAGGATGCGCGAGCAGACGAAGTCGCGGTTGAGGAAGTCGTGCACCTGCAACAGGGTCTTGCCCTCCAGATAGGAGTTGGTGACCTCCAGATGCATCTTATGGGGCTTCTGCGTGGCTTTCACGCCTTCCTGCTCGTTGAGCTCTTGCTCTTCCTTTTCCAAGCGCACCTTACAGATATACCTTATTAATATGGTGGCACCGATGATGCCCAGCACACCGAGGGGATAGGCGCAGGCGTAGGCCGACGCAATCTGCGGTGCATCGCCGCTGAACACGGAACTCAAGGCTTCGTTGGCCGCACCGAGACCCGGCGTGTTGGTGACGGCACCGTAGAGCGTGCCGACCATCATGGGCAGGTTGGTGATATTGGACGTGTCGAAGAATATGAAGTAGCAGGCAAACATGACGGCAATGTTGAGCAGGATGGTGGTGGTGGCCAGCCCGTTCAATTTGATGCCGGTTGACCCGAAGCTCTCAAAGAAGCCCGGCCCTACCTGCAGACCAATCATAAAGACGAAAAGGATAAGGCCGAAGTCCTGGATGAATGTCAGGATGGGCAGCGGAGCCGTAAACCCGATGTGGCCGGCCACGATGCCGGCAAACAATACGAAGGTGACCCCTAAGGAGATGCCGCCAATCTTGATTTTTCCCAAGTAGATGCCGACGGCAATGACCACGGCATAGAGCAACGCGATGTGCGCCACAGAGTCAGTAGTGGTGAATAAATCTTTCAACCATTGAAATGTTTCCATAACATGCTATTTCTTACGGTCTGCAAAGGTAACCAAAAATTGCGCAACAGCATAATTTTTGTGCATCTTTTTTTTATAAATATCAAAATGATGTGAAATCTTTCTGCGGTTCAAAAATTATTTGTAACTTTGTAGGCCGCAAGAAGTGCGTCAGAGATAAAGACTACAACGAAACAACTTACATAAATTATTGATTCTATGGCTAACAAAGAAAAGCTCTTCACCGAGTTTCAAGCGCCAACCACCCAAGAGTGGCTGGACAAGATTGAGGTCGACCTGAAAGGGGCAGACTTCCAGAAACGGCTCGTGTGGAAGACCAACGAGGGCTTCAGTGTGCAGCCCTTCTACCGCCGCGAGGACCTGGCGGAGCTGAAGACGCCGGAGGCTATGCCCGGCGAGTTCCCGTTTGTCCGCGGCAACAAAAAGGACTCCAATGCGTGGTATGTCCGGCAGAACATTGTCGTGACAGACCCGGAAGAGGGCAACAAAAAGGCACTCGACATTCTGATGAAGGGTGTCGACTCCATCGGGTTCCGCTTCAGCGGCGACCTTGTCAGTGCCGACTTCATCGAGAAACTGCTGAAGGACATCCGCCTGGACATCGTGGAGGTCAGCTACCGCACCTGCCCCTGCCACGCCCTGGAGCTGGCAGAAATCCTCAAAGCCTACTTCGAGAAGGAAGGCTACGACAAGGAGAAGATTGTGGGCGGTGTTGGTTTCGACCCCATCGACAAGATGCTCCAGAAGGGAAAGGACACGAGCCGTATGCTCGCCGTGCTTCCGCAACTGGTGGAGACGCTCAAGGACTACCCCAACCTGCGCTGCGTGATGGTGCATTCGGATACGCTGAACAATGCCGGTGCCTACATCGTGCAGGAGCTGGGCTACGCACTGGCATGGGGCAACGAGTATTTGCAGCAGTTGACAGATGCTGCTGTTGACGTAGATTTGGCCGCCAAGAGCATCAAGTTCTACATGGGTGTGTCGGAAAACTATTTCATGGAGATTGCCAAGTTCCGTGCTGCCCGCCTGCTCTGGGCGCAGATAGTCAAGCAGTACAGTCCCCAGTGCGACTGCTCCTGCAAGATGGTCATCAACGCCTCCACCTCTACGTACAACCAAACGGTGTTCGACAGCTATGTCAACCTGCTCCGATCACAGACGGAGGCTATGAGTGCCGCCCTTGGAGGTGTACACTCGCTGGTGGTCACGCCGTTTGACGTAGTGTACGAGAAACCCACCGACTTCTCGGAGCGTATTGCCCGCAATCAGCAACTGCTCATCAAGGAAGAGAGCCATTTTGACCGCATCGTCGACCCCTCTGCAGGCTCTTACTATATCGAACACCTCACCGATGCACTGGCTCAAGAGGCCTGGAAGATTTTCCTCAAGGTGGAGGAAGAGGGCGGTTTCCTGGAGGCTGTCCAGAAGGGCACCGTACAGGACGACATCAATGCCACGAACGTGAAGCGTCACGGCGATGCCGCCAAGCGTAAGGAGTTCATCCTTGGTACGAACCAGTTTCCCAACTTCACGGAGAAGAGCGAGGGCAAGCGCGCTGCTGCCCCCTGTGCCTGCGGTTGCAGCCACGGCCACGCGGAGGACACACCCGTCAAGAAGCTCGAAACCACTCGTCTGGCTGCTGACTTCGAGGATCTCCGCATCCACACCGAGGAGAGCAAGGTGCCCACGGCATTCATGCTTACCATTGGCAACCTCGCCATGCGGCAGGCTCGCGCCCAGTTCTCCTGCAACTTCCTGGCGTGTGCTGGCTATAAGGTCATTGACAACCTCGGCTTCAAGACGGTGGAGGAAGGCGTCGATGCCGCCCTTAAGGCTGGTGCCGACATCGTGGTGCTCTGCTCTTCCGACGACGAATACGCAGAATATGCCATCCCGGCGTTCAAGTATCTGGACGGCCGTGCCATGTTCGTCGTGGCCGGTGCTCCGGCCTGCATGGACGACCTCAAGGCTGCCGGTATCGAGAACTTCATCCATGTGCGCTGCAATGTGCTGGAGACCCTGAAAGAATATAACCAGAAGTTAGGCATCTAAAGTTATGAGAAAAGATTTCAAAAACATCGATATTTATGCCGGCATCCACGCCACAGACGGGACTGCTTGGCTGAAAGAGAATCACATCGTGCCTAACTGGAAAACGCCAGAGCACATCGAGGTTCGCCCCGTATATACGAAAGAGGACTTGGAGGACATGGAGCATCTGGACTTCGCGGCTGGCATTCCGCCTTATCTCCGCGGTCCGTACAGTATGATGTATCCGTTCCGTCCGTGGACCATCCGCCAGTATGCCGGATTCTCCACCGCCGAGGAGTCGAACGCCTTCTACCGTCGCAACCTTGCCAGCGGACAGAAGGGGCTGTCGGTGGCCTTCGACCTGCCGACCCACCGTGGCTACGACCCAGACAACGCCCGCGTGGTGGGCGATGTGGGAAAGGCCGGCGTGTCCATCTGCAACGAAGAGAATATGAAGGTGCTGTTCTCGGGCATCCCCTTGAACAAGATGTCGGTGTCTATGACGATGAACGGTGCCGTGCTGCCCATCCTGGCCTTCTATATCGTGGCTGGCTTGGAACAGGGTGCGAAGCTGGAAGAGATGGCCGGAACCATTCAGAACGACATTCTGAAGGAGTTTATGGTGCGCAACACCTATATCTATCCGCCCGCCTTCTCCATGAAGATTATCGCCGACATCTTCGAGTTCACCTCGCAGAAGATGCCGAAGTTCAACAGCATCTCCATCTCGGGCTACCATATGCAGGAGGCTGGTGCTACAGCCGACATTGAGCTGGCCTATACGCTGGCCGACGGTATTGACTATCTGCGCACGGGTGTCAATGCCGGCATTGACGTGGATGCCTTCGCTCCCCGTCTGTCGTTCTTCTGGGCCATCGGCATGAACCACTTTATGGAGATTGCCAAGATGCGTGCTGGACGACTGCTGTGGGCCAAGATTGTGAAGAGCTTTGGAGCTAAGAACCCCAAGTCGCTGGCTCTGCGTACTCACTCGCAGACCTCCGGATGGTCGCTGACCGAACAGGACCCCTTCAACAACGTGGGGCGCACCTGCATCGAGGCTATGGCCGCCGTGCTGGGACACACGCAGTCGCTCCACACCAACGCCTTGGACGAGGCCATTGCCCTGCCTACCGACTTCTCGGCACGTATTGCCCGCAACACGCAGATATACATCCAGAACGAGACCAAGGTGTGCAAGCAGATTGACCCGTGGGCTGGTTCTTACTATGTGGAGACCCTGACCAACGAACTGGTTCACAAGGCATGGGAACATATTCAGGAAATCGAGAAGCTCGGCGGAATGGCCAAGGCTATCGAGACTGGACTGCCCAAGATGCGCATCGAGGAAGCTGCTGCGCGCACACAGGCCCGCATCGACTCTGGCGTGCAGACCATCGTTGGCACGAATAAGTATCGTTTGGACCACGAAGACCCCATCGACATCCTGGAGGTGGACAACACCGCCGTGCGCAAGCAGCAGGAGGAGTGTCTGGCACAGGTGCGCGCCTCGCGCGACGAGGCTGCCTGTCAGGAAGCCCTCAAGGCCATCACCGCGTGCGTGCGCGACTTCAAGGAAGGCCGCAAGAGCAAGGACAATCTGCTCGACCTGGCCGTGAAGGCCGCCCAGCTGCGTTGCACCTTGGGCGAAATCAGCGATGCTTGCGAAGAGATAGTAGGACGTTATAAAGCAGTAATCAGAACCATTTCAGGCGTGTACAGTTCAGAAAGCAAGAACGACTCGGACTTTGAGAAAGCCTGCGAGTTGACCGAGAAATTTGCGAAGAAGGAAGGTCGCCGCCCGCGCATCTTCGTGGCGAAGATGGGGCAGGACGGTCACGACCGTGGTGCGAAAGTGGTGGCCACCGGCTATGCTGACTGTGGCTTCGACGTGGATATGGGACCGCTGTTCCAGACTCCTGCCGAGGCTGCCCGCGAGGCGGTGGAGAACGATGTCCATATCGTGGGTGCATCGTCGCTCGCTGCTGGACATAAGACCTTGATTCCGCAGTTGATTGAGGAACTGAAGAAGCTCGGACGTGAGGACATCATGGTGATTGCTGGTGGTGTGATTCCCGCCCAGGACTACGATTTCCTCTACAAGGCTGGCGTTGCGGCCATCTTCGGTCCCGGTACTTCCGTGGCCAAGGCTGCCTGTGAGATGATGAAGATTCTCCTCGACGAGGAATAAGCCGCACGCTCGTGCGGACAGACCGACCAAGAAAGAGCGCGTCGTGACAAGGGTTCACGGCGCGCTTTCTTGATGTTTTACCTTGCGCTTTGGCCTGTCGGCCGAAGGTAGGCTGCACCTCGGAAAATCAAAGAAAAATGTGGTTTTTCTTTGTTTTTCGCTCGGTTTGCACTACCTTTGCAGCCGTGAGAAAACATACACTCATCATATTGCTCTTTTTTGCCATCACTTTTGTAATGGCGGAAATGCCGCGACTGCCCTTTCCCGTTGCCAAAGCTGCGGGACAGACGGACAGTGTGCCCCGTGACAGTAGCGTGCCCCGGGACGACATCGTCCCTGCAGATAGCGGCGTGCCTGTGTTGCCGGACACAGCGCGGATGGACTCGCTGCAGAAGGCCATCTGGATGCACAACAAGGCCGTTGACGACTCCCTGCGCGCAGACTCCCTCAACCGCCGGCGCAAGAACGGCATCGACGCTCCCGTGGAATATACTGCCGAGGACTCGATGACGTATGAGGGCGCCACGGGCCTGGCCCATCTCTATGGCAAGTCGCACGTGAAGTATCAGGACATGGACTTGGAGAGCGACCAGATTTTCATGCAGCTCGACTCCAGTCTGGTGCACGCCACGGGTTCGACCGACACGCTCGGCCAGAAATTCGGCACTCCGATATTCAAGATGGGAAACGACACCTATGAGAACGACACCATCGCCTTTAACTTCAAGACGAAGAAGGGACTGATCAGTGATGTGTACACGCAGCAGGACGACGGCTACATGACGGCGGAACTGGCCAAACGCGGCGGCAACGGTGAGATATTCCTGCAACACGGACGCTACACCACCTGCGACAAACCCCATCCCGATTTCTATATTGCCTTGTCGCGCGGCAAGATGCGGCCGGGCAAGGATGTGGTGTTCGGTCCCGCCTACCTCGTTGTGGCGGACGTGCCCCTGCCGCTGGCCATTCCCTACGGCTTCTTCCCTTTCAGCAAGAGCTACTCCTCGGGATTCATCATGCCCACCTATGGTGACGAGACCTCGCGCGGCTTCTACCTGCGCGATGGTGGCTACTATTTTGCGGTCAGCGACAAGATGGATCTGAAGGTATTGGGGGAAATCTACACTAAAGGGTCGTGGGGACTCTCCGCCGCCTCCAACTATCGCAAGCGCTACAAGTACAGTGGTTCGTTCTTTGCAAGCTACCAGAATACGGTGACGGGTGAGAAGAACATGCCCGACTACGCCAAGTCCACCAGCTTCAAGGTGCAGTGGAGCCACCGCCAGGACACCAAGGCCAACCCCTTCAGCTCGCTGTCGGCCAGCGTCAACTTCGCCACGACGAGCTACGAGACCAACAACCTCACCTCAATGTACAATCCGCAGTCCATGACGCAGTCTACGCGCACCAGTTCTGTGGCATGGAGCACCACGTTCTCCAGCATCGGCATGAGTCTGAGCTCGACCTTCAACCTCAACCAGAATATGCGCGACTCGACCATCGCCTTGACGCTGCCCGACCTCAACATCTCCATCTCGCGCTTCTATCCTTTCAAGCGTCGCCATGCGGCAGGCAAGGAACGCTGGTATGAGAAGATTTCTATGAGCTACACGGGGCAGTTGAGCAACAGCATCAGCACGAAGGAAGACCGCCTGCTCCACTCCAGTCTGACGCGCGACTGGCGCAACGGCATGCAGCACAGCATCCCCGTCAGCGGCAACTTCACCCTGTTCGGCTATCTGAACGTCAACCCCTCGCTGACCTTCACCGACCGTATGTATACGCAGAAGCAGGAACGCTACTGGGATGAGGCCACACAGACCGAGAAGCGCGACACGTTGCAGGGATTCTATAATGTCTACAACTGGTCGCTCAGCCTGTCGGCATCCACCAAGCTCTACGGTACGTATATTCCGAGCCGCAAACTCTTCGGCGACAAGATTATCGCAGTGCGCCACGTGGTGACGCCGACGGTCGGCTTCAACTATGCTCCTGACTTCAGTGCGTCGCGCTACGGCTTCTACAAGACGTACCAGAAAACCGATGCCGACGGCAACGTGTCGCTGGTGGAGTATTCCCCTTATGAGGGTGCGCTGTATGGTGTGCCTGGACGGGGCAAGACGGGAAGCATCTCGATGGATCTCTCCAACAACATCGAGATGAAGCTGAAAAACGACGAAGACTCGACGGGGGCGAAGAAGGTCAGCATCATCGATGAGCTCGGGGCCTCCATGTCGTACAACTTAGCCGCCGCAGAACGCCCGTGGAGCGACCTCTCCACCCGCCTGCGACTGAAGCTCACCAAGAGCTACACGCTGAACCTCAATGCCGTGTTTGCCACCTATGCCTACGAGGCTGACTCAGTGGGGGCTACGCCCTATGTCGGCAACCACACGGAGTACAGCAAGGGACGCTTTGGCCGCTTCCAAGGCATCTCGCAGAACCTCTCCTATACGCTGGACAACAAGAAGGTCACCGACCTCATCAAGTGGCTGAAGGGGGAACGTCCCAACCGCAAGGGCGACCGTGACGACCGGGGTGGGCGCAACGATGATGACGACTACGACACGGGTGTGGAGACGAATGTCGATGAAGACATGGAGCGCGGCAAGCACGGGGCACGGAAGGAGAATGCCGGCAAGGCCGAGACCGATGAGGACGGCTATATGGCCTTCAGTCTTCCGTGGTCGATCAGCCTCGGCTATGGCATCACGATGCGTGAGAACACCAGCGGCAATTTCAACTACGATACGATGCGCTACCCTTATAAGTTCACGCAGAACCTCAACATCAGCGGCAACCTCCGCATCTCCGACGGCTGGAACATCTCGTTCTCGTCGGGCTATGATTTTGAAAACCACAAAATTTCAATGACCACCGCGTCGCTGTCGCGCGACCTGCACTGTTTCAACATGTCGTGCTCGGTGGTGCTGGCTCCCTATACGAGCTATAACTTCTCGTTCCGGTGTAATGCAGCCACCCTCACTGATGCGCTGAAATACGACAAGCGCAGCAGCTATTCCAACGCGGTACAATGGTACTAAAGATATGGCAGAACTTCCTACGCTCGTCAAAGACCTTGCGCTCATCCTCATGGTGGCCGCGGTCGTCACGCTGATTTTCAAGCGTCTGAAACAACCCCTCGTGCTCGGATACATCGTGGCCGGCTTCCTCGTGTCGCCGCAGATGCCTTATACCATGTCGGTGATGGATCGTAACAACGTGCAGATGTGGGCCGACATCGGTGTCATCTTCCTTCTGTTCTCCCTCGGACTGGACTTCTCATTCAAGAAGATATTGAAGATGGGAATGGCACCAGTTATTGCGGCGTGTACCATCATCTTCTGCATGATGATGGCGGGCATCCTCGTGGGAAAGGCTTTCGGCTGGACGGAGATGGACTCGCTGTTTTTAGGCGGTATGCTGGCCATGTCGTCCACCACGATTATCTACAAGGCCTTCGACGACATGGGACTTCGGCAACAGCGTTTCGCCGGGATGGTGATGAGCGTGCTCATCTTGGAGGATGTGCTGGCCATCGTGATGATGGTGCTGCTGTCGGCCATTGCGGGCGGCAGCAGTCCCGACGGCGGACAGATGCTGGAGAGCGTGTTGCGCATCGGTTTCTTCCTCATCCTCTGGTTCGTGGTGGGCATCTTCTGTATCCCGGCTTTTCTGCGGTCCACGCGGCGACTGATGAACGAGGAGACGCTACTCATTGTGTCGCTCGGTCTGTGCTGTTTCATGGCCGTATTTTCCACCAAGGTAGGGTTCAGCAGTGCCTTCGGGGCGTTCGTCATGGGCAGCATTCTGGCCGAGACGGTGGAGGCAGACAAGATTATACGGCTGGTAGAACCAGTGAAGAACCTCTTCGGTGCCATCTTCTTCGTGTCGGTGGGCATGTTGGTGGAGCCGCAGGTGCTGGTAGACTATGCGTGGCCCATCCTTGCCATCACGCTGACCATCCTCATCGGGCAGTCGGTGTTCGGCTCACTGGGTTATCTCATCAGTGGAAATACACTGAAGAGTGCGATGAAATGCGGCTTCTCCATGGCGCAGATCGGTGAGTTTGCCTTCATTATCGCCTCGTTGGGCTTGTCGCTCGGTGTCATCGGGCGTTTCCTCTATCCTGTGGTGGTTGCCGTCTCGGTCATCACCACCTTCCTCACCCCTTATATGATACGCTTTGCCGAGCCTTGCTACAACCTTATGGAGCGTCATCTGCCAAAGAAGTGGATAGTGGCACTCAACCATATCACGCTGGCGCATCCGCAAGCACCGGGTTCGGAGAGCAAGTGGAAGAGCCTGCTGAAGCAGATGCTCCGCAATACGCTGATCTACAGCATTCTCTCCATTGCCGTCATCATCCTGATGTTCACTTTCTTCCTGCCCTTCGTCCGCAGCTTCTTCCCAACCTACGAGTTGCACTGGTACGCCAATGCCATCTGCGGAGTGCTGACGGTGCTGATTATCTCGCCCTTCCTCCGTGCCATGGTGGTGAAGAAGAACCATTCCGAGGAGTTTAAGGCACTATGGTCTGAGAGTTGGATCAATCATTTTCCGCTGGTGTTCACCATTGTGGTGCGCGTGATGCTGGCCTGCGGCTTCGTGTTCTACATTATCAACTACCTCAGCCGCTTCAAGAATGCCATCATCGTCTCCATCGCACTGGCACTGGTGGTGCTGATGGTGCTGTCGCGACGGTTGAAGAAGAGCAGCATCCAGATGGAGCGCCTCTTCATCCAGAACCTCCGCTCGCGCGACATTGAGGCGCAGGTGCACGGCCGTCGCCGTCCGCTCTATGAGGGTCACCTGCTGGATCGCGATGTCCACATGGCAGACTTTGACATTCCCTACAACACGCGCTGGATGGGCAAGACGTTGCGCCAGTTGTCGCTGGGCAGCCAGTTCGGTGTCCATGTCAGCAGCATTCTCCGTGCCGGCCATCGGCTGAACATCCCCGACGGCAATGATGTCATCTTCCCTGGCGACCGCCTGCAGGTCATTGGCAACGACGAACAGCTCCACCAGTTGGGCAAGGCCATCAAGCGCGAGGTGTTCGGTGAAGATGTCGACTTCGAGAAGCGCGAGATGAAGCTCCGCCAGATGGCCATCACAGGCTCCAGTCCTTTCGTGGGCAAGACGCTGGAGGAGAGTGGCATCCGATCGCAGTTCAACTGCATGGTGGTGGGACTGGAGGAGGGTAAGGAAAACCTGTCCCCCATCCATCCCAAGCGCAAGTTCCAGAAGGGCGACATCATCTGGGTGGTGGGCGAACAAGAAAGCCTTGAGGCAATCCTCAAGGCTTGACAGTCTCCTTTATATATAGGAGTTTCGTTTCCTGCGCCGAAGGGCGCGTCGCTTAGTCGTTGTATTCTGCCGTCAGCTCGCAGATTTTCACAATCACGTCCATGGCTTTCTCCATGGACTGGACAGACACGAACTCATAAGGGCCGTGGAAGTTCACGCCGCCGGCGAAGATGTTGGGGCAGGGCAGACCTTTGAACGACAGCTGTGCACCGTCCGTGCCGCCGCGTATCGGCTTGACCTTCGGGGCTACTCCTGTCTCCTGCATGGCGCGGAGCACGAGGTCGATGACGTGCATCTGTGGGTCTATCTTCTCCTTCATGTTGTAGTACTGGTCGCTGACGACGGCCTCTACCGTTCCGGCGCCGTATTTCACGTTCATCTGGTCCGCACACTGGAGGATGAAGCGTTTGCGGTCTTCGAACTTGTCGCGGTCGTGGTCGCGGATGATATAGCTCAGTTTGGCCTGTTCGATATTCGACTGGATGCCCAGCAGATGGTAGAAGCCTTGATAGCCTTCCGTCGTCTCGGGAGTCTCGTCGGCGGGGAGCATGGCGGCAAACTCGGCAGCCAGCGCATTGGCGTTGATCATCTTGCCCTTGGCGTAGCCTGGGTGTACGCTCACGCCCTTGATGCTAATCTTGGCGGACGCGGCGTTGAAATTCTCAAACTCCAATTCGCCCACGTCACCACCGTCCATGGTGTAGGCCCATTCGCAGTCGAACTTCTCCACGTCGAAGTGATGGGCACCCATCCCGATTTCTTCGTCGGGATTGAAGGCCACGCGGATCTTTCCGTGCTTGATGTCCTTGTGTTCCTGTAGGTAGACCATGGCCTGCACGATTTCGGCAATGCCGGCCTTGTCGTCAGCACCGAGCAGCGTGTGGCCGTCGGTCACGATGAGATCCTCACCGATGTGCTGGAGCAGTTCAGGGAATTTCTTGGGACTGGACACGATGCCCTCGGAGAGCAGGATGTCCGTGCCGTTGTAGTGGTGCACGACTTGCGGCTTGATGTCGGCACCAGAGCAGTCGGGGCTGGTGTCGTAGTGGGAGATGAAGCCGATGGTGGGCACTTCCTCCTTGATGTTGGACTTGAGAGTAGCGTAGAGATAGCCTTTTTCGTCGAGTTCCACGTCGTCAAGGCCTTCGCGCTCCAGTTCCTTCTTCAGGTATTCTGCGAAGAGCAGTTGCTTGGCGGTGCTGGGCACGGTCTGGCTTTCCTCGCTCGACTGCGTGTCAAATTTGACGTAGTTCAGAAATCTTTCTGTGAGAGTCATAGGGGTGTATTGTTTAGTAATGATGCGGGTGCGGCCTGTTGCCGGCCTTTCCCGTAGATGTCGTTGATGATGAGTCCGGCCAGCGTGAAGCCGAAGATGCCGGTGATGTGGAGCAGCGAACCGTTGACCTGTGCCTTCTTGGGGTTGGGGTCGTGGTGGCCGAAGGCGGCATCGACGGAACGGTCGTCGCCGAGGTTGGACAGTAGTTCCTGGCTGAAGACGCACTGGAACTTCTTGGCAGGGCGGCGCTTCAACTGGCGGAAGCGGTGACGCAGGGCAGCGCCCAACGGGCAACCTTTCACTTTCCAGAACTCGGCCACCTCCACCTTTGTGGGATCTATCTTCAGGGCAGCGCCCATGGACGAGAAGAACGTGGCCTTGGTGCGACAGGCGTGCTCGATGAGCAGGAGCTTGTCGCGGAGGCTGTCGATGGCATCCACGATGTAGTCGTACTGCTCCAGATGGAAACTGTCGGCGGTCGTCTCGTTGAAGAGACTTTGCAGGGCGGTAATCTCTGCATGGGGGTTGATGTCGAGCAGGTGTTCTTTGAGGGCTTCCACCTTGATTGCCCCGATAGTTTTCGTCGTGGCCATGAGTTGCCGGTTGACATTGCTGACGGCCACGCGGTCGGAGTCGACGATGGTGATGTGCTGGATGCCGGAGCGCACCAGTGCTTCGACACACCAGCTGCCTACGCCGCCCACACCGAACACGATGACACGCTGCGAACGGAGCGACTGGAGGATGTTGCCACCCACCAGCCGCTCCGTTCTGTTGAATATACCTTGTTCGAGGTCCATGTTTACTTTACAGCAACTTTCGTGCCATTGACGATGTAGACACCGGCTGTCACGGGGATGCTGACGGCCTGTCCAGCTTTGGCCTTGACCTCCGCTACCTTCTGTCCCGTCAACCGGTAGACGATGACGGTGCGGTCGCTGTCCGTCGTCACGTCAATCTGTCCGTGGCCGCCCCGGATGTAGGTCTTGCTGATGTTCACGGTCTCCATGCCCGTGCTGGTGCCTTCCACGTAGGCCATGAACTCGGTGGCTTTGAGCGGGATATAATATCCTGGTTTGTCTACTATATAAATTGGCCATTCTGAAGTTGTTGTGCTGATGACGTATGCGTTTCCAGTGGACGAATCGGTAATGGAATACAGCTGGCAAAGGATGCTGTTGCTGCCAATTTCTTCTGGTGTAAAGGATGCTGTAATCGAGGTGATTGTGCCGTCGCCGGGGAACAGCATCGTGCCGGAGCGGCTCGCGCTGGAAAGTCCCGTTTGACCGTTGAATCCCCACACCAGCCAGTTGCAATAGGCAGAACCGCCATTGTTCTGAATATTGTAGGTGACTGTGAGCTTGTCGTCCTTTACCTTCGGCAACTTGACCTTATAGGTACCGTAGTAGGCTTTTTCAGTCTCGTATTCGTTGCTGGCGTTGCTGGTCACTTGGGTCAGCGTGAAGGAAGGCGTTCCAGCCTGTTCTGCACCGAACCGTTCGCCGTTAACGAGGTTGACATCAACGTTCGCATCTGCTACCCAAAGGTAGAAGGTTTCCGCGGGCACAGTGACGTTGATGTCGCGCACCGACTTGCCCTTGGCAGGCACGGAGACATAGATGGAACCGTCCTTGCTACTGGGACGGGTTTGGTTGGCACTGGCGTAGATGTTCAGCGTGCCGATGACATCCACATCCGCATCATTGCTCACCTCTAATGTCATGGGGCAGGATTGCCCTGCCAGCAACTGTTCTTCGGTCGTCACCTTAGCTGTCAGCGGAGAACCTATTGTGAGTTTGGTCTCAGTGGCATCGAAGGCATACGGCATCAAGCCTTTGTAGGCACATTCGTTCCACGTTGTTCCGTCTGTGCTGTAGATGGCGCGGAGGTAGGTGCGCCCCACGGGGAAGGCGTAGCTGCCCTGCAATGATCCCCCTCCCCAATATCCAGTGAGAAGCCCGTAGAATGCTGCTTTGTCAGTGACGGGAGTGTAGGTGCCGTCCGCATTCTTCACGCCGAAGGCCACCCAACCATTGAATGTGTTACTGTTGTAATTGATGAAGTAGTCGGTTATCGTGAAGGAGAATGCTTCTGTCGCGTTCTCGCGTGTGGCTGTTGTCAGCGCCAGTGCGTGTTCACTTTCGTTGTAGATGACACAGATGGGCGGGATGGTCGTCAGCGGCTCGTCCGTCTTTCCGTTGTCGGGCTGTATGCCGATAATCATGTCGCTAGACCTATTGAAACCGTCGGAAGCGTTGCCTGATCCGATGCCGCCCTTATCGGGGTTGAGGATGGTGATGTCGAAGTAGCCGTCTTGATAGCCGCCCCATCCCCAGTTGATGTGATAGAGACCAGTTCCGTCCGCGCCGTCGCAGACAAACTGGTGGCCGCCGCCCGACGACTGGCCGCTGTAGAGCACGGGGCGTTTGGCCTTAAGTTCCGTGTCAATGAGCGTGTTCCATTGCTCCATGGAGAAACACTCGCGGTAGAGATCCATCATCAAATCCTTGTCGTAGCCGAAATAGGTGGCGAGGCGTTTGGCATTGACAATGGCACCAGATTCATCGCCATAGTCCATCTGTACCGCAGCACCGCAGTGATACATGAGTTTAGCCACGGCGTTGGCCTGCGTGTCGTTGTACTGCCCCGTCTTGTATTGCGGCAGCATATTGTTCCAGTCGTAGGTGTCGGCGGCATCCTTGTCGATGGCCGGAATGGAGATTTTGTTTGTGGTCGTGGTGTAGGCCGTGGTGCTTGTCTGCAACTGTGACGGATATTTCCAGTAGGCCATAACCTGTGCCATGGCTGTAGCCACACAACCGGTAGCCGACCGCTCTCCGGTCTTATATTCAGGACAGAGGTTGTTGTAGGGACTACCCTGATTCCACTGGATGTCGCCCAACAGGGGAGCCACGGTGGGCTGCGCATAGCTGGACGACTCGCGCAGGGCCTGTGCCTCAGCGGCCAGACGCACGGCACGCGTGTCTCCAGCCTTCACCGCTTCTGCGAATTTCTGATAGGCCGTGATAAACTCCACGTAGGGCGCGGGCAGTGTGCTTTCATCGTAGTTGCCCTGGACGGCATAGCCCACGATGGCCGGCAAGCGGTCGTCGGCCGACACGATGGTGTAGCCCTTGTTCTGTCCGTTCCCGATGACGTAGTAGGCGGCATCCTGTACGGCGGTGCGTGTCGGTGCTTGCGGTGTGGCATCCATACTGATGCCCAGTCGGGCGGCCTGTTGCTGCGCAATCTTCACGGCCTGTTGATAACTGCGTGGTGCGGCCAGCATCGTCAAGTGTGCGATGCACACGGCAAGGAGCAGGAGAAGGTGTTTCTTTGTAGACATAGCGTTGGTCTTATGTTGTTTATACCATTTGCAAATGTACGAAAATTTTCTGAAACGACCAAGAAAACGCATGGATTTTTCAGTGCAATGAAAGAAAATCCCTTTTTCGTTTTGTGTTCTGCTCCCTTCTTCGTACCTTTGCAGCCGAAAAACGGTTCCGTAGCTTAGCTGAATAGAGCGTCAGATTCCGGTTCTGAAGGTCCAGGGTTTGAATCCCTGCGGAATCACACCGCGAAATCCCTGCAAACAAAGGTTTGTGGGGATTTTCGTCGTAGCCATTCAACATTCAAAAACCACTCAACGCTTGGGGCGTTGAGTGGTTAGAAGGTTAGAATGGGCCGTGGCCCATGCATGAGGTGGTGCCGAGGGCGGTGAGCATTGCCGTGATGATGCTGGCCA
>CAVBXH010000047.1:0-22473 GCA_963599475.1 Acutalibacteraceae bacterium
AGGCCCACCAGGTGCGCCAGAAGGGTGGGGCGATGCGGATGGCCAGTTCTGCGGTTGAAGCCTCGTTCCAGTCTTGGTTCTTCAGCTTGGCGCGGATGATGAAGGAATAGTTGCCGGGAGCCAGTCCCCGGAACACCACATCATCGTCATTGCCGATGTTGTACCACTTGTCATTCATCCCCTTCATCATGTAGGAATACTCCACATTGCCCAGCTCGGCATAGTTCTTTACCGTAAAGCTCAGCCGAATCGTATTCTGTTGGTAGTTGGTATAGACCCGCCCCTTTGCGTCGGGCATCAGTTGGAGAATTTCCGTGTTTTTCCCTGTGGGGTTGTAGGCTTCGCACGTCACAATCTGTACGTCGGACACCTGTCCGTCATTGTTCAGTGTCTGCGGATTGAAGGAGCACACGCCGTTGGGTGAACCGAAGAACATGGTGCCGTCTGTAGTAACGGTGGCTGAGCCAGCGACAAAGCTACCAGAGGGCAGGCCGCTCAGATAATTGTAGTTATAGAACCGTTTTTTCTGTGGATCGAAACAGGAAATGCCCGTATAGGTGCTCACCCAAATATGTCCCATCCAGTCTTGCTGCATGGCACAGATATGGTTGTCGCTGAGTCCCTGTTGTTGGTCAAACCTTTCAAACTGCTCCAGATGGCGGATGTCTTTGATGTAGATGAGTCCACTGTGGTTGGCCACCCATAGTCCACGTTCACGGTCCAGCAGAAGATGGTTGATGCGGTTGTTGGGAAGTCCGTTGTCGAGCAGCAACCGTCGGGGGTGTCCTCTCTTTTTGTCAAAGGCGAACAGTCCGCCGCCGATGGTTCCCATGAGGAGTACGCCGTCGGTGGTTCTCACGATGCTGGAGACGACGTGCTTGCCCACATGCCGGTTGATGTCCGTCTCCTCCTTCAGAATGCCGTCCTTATAGGTGAACACTCCAAATTCGCTGCCTATCCATACAGTGCCGTCGCGGTCTTCATAGAATGAACGGATGTCGGGAGCGGCATAGCCCAGGTCGATGCGCTCAAACTGTTGGGTTCGGCTGTTGAACTTGATAACGCCCTCGTCCTCAATGCCCAACCAGATGTTGTCGTGACGGTCAGCCAGCAGGCACATGACGAAGAGGTGCGTGCGGTTTTTCCGCGCCCCGATAGGCCAGGTTCTTACGATGCGTCCCTTGTCATATAAGGCAATTTCATCCTCGTCGCCCAGCCACACCCGTCCTGCGGTGTCGGAGGTGATGCCATAAACCCGTTTGTGGATGTGATGCTCATCGGTATAAGGTACGACGTGAAACAAATTCTTATTGGGAAAGAAGATGTCAATGCCCGTGCTGTGGTTGCCCACCCAGATATTGCCGAACTCATCCTGTGCGACGGCTCGGGTGTTGAGGCTCGACAGGGTGACCTTGGCCTCCTCCACGAAGGTCAGACGTTCGGTGTCGACAATGTCAATGCCACCCATGTCTGATGCCACCCACAGCCGTCCGTCCTTCAGTTCCTTGATGGCGTAGACGTTGTCGTCGTAGAAGGCCGAAGAATGGGTGAGCTTGGTGAAGGTCTGGGTAGACGGATTGAACCGTGCCAGTCCATGGTCTGTCCCCACCCAGATGTTCTTCTTGCTGTCCATGTAGATGCAGCGCACATTGTTGCCCGGCAGGCTGGTCGGATCGTCGGCTTGGTGCTTGAAGTGTTTCATGCTGTGGGTCTGTAGGCTGACGATGCTCATGCCTTCTGTCTTGTGTCCCAGGTAGAGATGGCCGTTCCCGTCGTCCATGCAGCAACGTCCACCATAGGTGGTGGAGAGTTTCAGTGGTGTCTGTTCGTAAGTCTCGCAGTCCAGTTTTACCACCTGTCCACTGGAGTAGTAGAGCCACACATCCTTGCCGCCAGCACTGGCTATATCATACACGCCAGAATAGTTGGGGCCACTTTCGGGGATGAAATTGTGGAATACACCGTGCTGGCAGTCATACACGCAAAACCCTTTTTCCAGACCGGCAATCACCTTGTCCGTCTGTACATTGTAGTTCAGTGTAGATACCAGTACACCGTTCGTCTCGTCGCTCTTGTTGTATGTGGTACAGATATTGCCTGCCACGCGGTTCAGCCCCGATTCCGTAGCCACCCAGGCGTAGCCCCGTCCATCGAAGACGATGTCGAGGATGAAGTTGTTCGACAATCCGTTCTCAATGCCGATATGCTTGTCAGGCACATATTGCTGGGCCTGTGCCGTAAGGGACATGACGACCATGGCGAATGACAAGAAGAAATGCCTCATAGCGATGTGTTTTTAATTTTTTCTATGGCAAATGTACGAAGACTAATCTACAATGCCAATGTATTTTCAGTCTTTTTGCTGCTTTGGCGAAAAAACAATGGTAGTTTGACAGATTTTCATAGTATAGGTATGGGGGAAATGCAGTAACTTTGCACCCAAACTAAAAACAAATCAGAAAAATGAATAAACATGTCATCCTCGCACTCCTGTTGCTGCTCGGCATCAGCGTCAGTGCCAAGAAGAAGGCTGTCCAGCCGCAGTTGTTTCCCGACGGCACCCCCGTCAGCAGTTGGTTCTCCGACACGGTGAAGGTAGATGTTGCCTCACTCGGTCGACAGTATGTCATCACCGACTACGGGGTGCGCTTTGACCCCACCATTGTGCAGACGGAGCGCATCCAGCAGGTCATAGACCGCTGTTCCGAGGAAGGAGGTGGGGTGGTCGTCATCCCTCGCGGAACGTTCCTCAGCGGTGCGCTCTTCTTCAAGAAAGGCACGCACCTGCATTTCGAGAACGGAGCCACGCTGAAGGGCGTTGACGACATCCGCCACTACCCGCTGATGCCGATGCACTTCGAGGGACTGCCTGTCAATTATTTCGCAGCCCTCGTGACCGCTGAACACGTCGACGGCTTCACCATCACGGGACGGGGCACCATTGACGGTAATGCGCTCCGCTTCTGGGAGGAGTTCTGGATTCGGAGGAAGTTCAACCGCCAGTGTACCAACCTGGAGGCCATGCGCCCGCAACTGGTCTATATTGCCCATAGCGACGACGTCACGTTGCAGGATGTCCGCCTCGTCAACAGTGCCTTTTGGACTACTCATCTCTATCGCTGCGACCGCGTGAAATACTTTGACTGCCATATGGAGGCTCCCACGTTCGGCACCACGCGCGCGCCGAGCAGTGACGGCATTGACCTCGATGACTGTGACGACGTACTGGTGCGTGGCTGCTACATTAATGTCTGCGACGACGGCGTCTGCATGAAGGGTGGTCGCGGTACGTTCGTTGACCGTGACTCCACCGCAGGCCCCGTCAACCGCGTCATTGTAGAAAACTGCCGCTTCGGCAAATACACCAATGCCGGGGTTACCTTCGGCAGCGATGCTTGGAATTGCCACAACGTCATCATGCGCAACTGCCATTTTGAGGACTCCTGGCACGTGGTGCTCTTCAAGATGCGCACCGACACGCCGCAGCGCTACGGTGATGTGCTCATCGAAAACTGCACGGGAACCGTTCGCAATGCCATTGAGATTTCCTCTTGGAGTCAGTTCCATGCCCTCAACGAGCGTCCCGACATGCCCGTTTCCTCCGTCTCCAACCTCACGGTTCGCAATATGGACATTCAGGCCGACGCCTTCTTTGTGGTGCAGCAGAAACATCCCTTTACCATCAGCCATGTGACCCTTGAAAACATCCAGGCGAAAGACCGGAAGAACAGCTTTGAGGTGGACAAGGTGCAGCACTTGACGGTGAAAAATGTAGTATTGAACAATGTAAAAATGAAATAAAATATGAAGCGAATTAGTCTCATTTTCCTTTGCTTGCTGGCAGGGATTGGATGTTGCCAGCAGGTGGCAGCACAACGTGTGAAATACAATTTTAATTTGGACTGGCAGATGGTGATTGGCGAACCCGTCGTCCACGACTCGCGAACAACGCCGCCCCTCGTCAGCCTTGACCGGCAGAAGAGTAGGCCAGAGGCCGTCACGCTGCCCCATGCCCTGAACGAGCACGAGGCGTTCCGTGTCCGGCAGAGCGAACTGACCGACACCGTGGCGTGGTACTACAAGACCTTCACGCTGGATGCCGAAGGCAAGAAGGTCTTTGTGGAGTTTGAGGGCGTGCGCATGTGTGCTGATGTCTATGTCAATGGCCAGTGGGTAGGCTACAACGACAACGGTGTGATGGCCTTCGGCTTCGATATTACCCCTTACATCAAGAAAGGCAGGAACGAGATGGCGGTACGCGTTGACAGCCGTTCAACCTACGTGGAGCGTTCGTCGGGCGTGAAGCATCAGTGGAACGACATGAGTTTCAATGCCAACTACGGCGGCATCAACAAAAACGTCAATCTCTACGTGACGGACAAACTCTATCAGACACTGCCGCTCTATTCCAATCTCGGCACGACAGGCACGTATGTCTATGCCTCCGACATCAACATCGCCAAGCGTAAGGCCACTGTCCATGTGGAAAGTCAGGTGAAGAACGAGACCAACGCGCCACAAACCGTAGGACTGGACATTGAACTGCTGGACATGAACGGTAAGCGCGTGGCTCGCTTCACGGGTAAGAAGCAGACCGTTGCCGCAGGGGCAACCGTGACGCTCAAAGCCCAAAAGAGCGTCAGCGGACTGCATTTCTGGAGCGTTGGCTACGGCTACCTCTATACGGTGCGTAGCGGACTGGTGACAGGACACGCATCCACCGACATCGTGTCGGTGAAGACGGGCTTCCGCAAGACGCGATTCGCCGAAGGCAAGATATGGCTCAACGATCGCGTACTGATGGTGAAGGGCTTTGCTCAACGATCCACCAACGAGTGGCCCGCCGTCGGCATGGACCAGCCGGCCTGGATGAGCGACTATTCCAACCGCTTGATGGTGGAGGAGAATGCCAACACCGTGCGCTGGATGCACATCACGCCCTCGAAACAGGAGGTGGAGTCGTGCGACCGTGTGGGATTGATTCAAGCCATGCCTGCCGGTGACCATGAGGGCGACAGCGAAGGACGGCAGTGGGAGCAGCGCGTGGAGCTGATGCGCGATGCCATCATCTACAACCGCAACAACCCCTCCATCCTCTTCTATGAGGGCGGCAACGAGAGCATCAGCCGCGAACACATGATAGACCTCATCCAGGTGCGCGACCAATACGACCCCCACGGTGGACGAGCCACGGGTAGCCGCGAGATGCTGGACATTCAGGAGGCGGAATACGGTGGTGAGATGCTCTACATCAACAAGAGTCGCCAGCATCCTGTCTGGGCAATGGAGTACTGTCGTGATGAGGGTTACCGCCTCTATTGGGACGAGTATTCCTATCCCTGGCATCAGAACGGCAATGGCCCCTATCTGCGCAAGGCTCCCGCTCCTGCCTACAACCAAAACCAGGATCAACTGACCATCAATCAGGTCAAGGCATGGTACGACTTTTGGCGAGTGCGCCCCGGTATGGGAGAGCGCATCTCCTCGGGCGGTGTGAAGATTTGCTTTACCGAGACCAACACCCACGGACGCTCGGAGTTCAACTACCGGGTCAGCGGTGTGGTCGATGCCATGCGTATTCCCAAAGTCGGCTACAAGGCGCATCAGGTGATGTGGAGTGGATGGGTAGAAAACGACCAGAAGCAGACCTACATCATCGGCCACTGGAACTATCAGGAGGGCATCAAGAAGGACATCTACGTCATCAGCAACTCTCCCGTCGTGGAGCTGTTTGTGAACGGCCAGTCGGTGGGGAAGGCCGAGGCAGAAGCCGACTTCCTGCACACCATCAAGGACGTGGCATGGGAGGCTGGAACGCTGAGGGCTGTCGGACTGGGAACGGACGGAACTGTGGAATCGGAATATCAGATTGAAACGGCAGGAAACGGTCATCGCCTCGTGCTCTCGCTCATCGAGAACCCCACGGGAACACGTGCCGACGGCAATGACATTGCCATCATCCAAGCAGAAGTGGTCGACGAACAAGGTCGGCGCTGTCCGCTGGACAATCGCTTGGTGTCCTTTGAAGTCGCTGGTCCTGGTGAATGGCTGGGCGGCACGGCCAAGAGTCCTAACCGCGACAACCACATTCTTGACAAGACTCTCCCCGTGGAGTGCGGCATCAACCGCGTCATGGTGCGTTCCACCCGTCAGGCCGGACACATCGTTGTCCGTGCCACCGCCAAAGGACTGAATCCTGTGGAAATCGCCTTCGACACCAAAGCCATTGACAACCATGGCGGTCTCTCTACCTATTTTGCCAGTGATGTGTTGCCCTGTTATCTGGAACGCGGCGAGACAAAGTACAGCGTGCCCTCTTACACCGATCACCTGCGCACTATTCCGATTGCATCGGCCACAGCGGGATGCGATGCTGAAAACGCCTGCAAGAGCTACGACGATAACGAACTCTCTGAGTGGAAAAATGACGGTAAGCCGAACACCGCATGGATTGCTTATACCCTGCAGGAAGACACGCCGGTCGAACAGATAGACATCAAACTGACGGGTTGGCGTATGCGCAGTTATCCGTTGGAAATCTATGCCGACAAGACCCTCATTTGGAAGGGCGAGACACCCAAGACCCTCGGCTACGTCCACCTGCCTATAGCCAACCCTGTCAAGGCCAAGACCATCACCATCCGGCAGACCGCTGCCTCTACGCAGGGCGATGGCTTTAGTGGCATCGTTGAGGTGGCGGCTCCCACGGCCGGAGAACTCGACCTCTTCAAGACCCCTGGCAGCGAGTCGGTCAACAGCGAACTGCGCATCATCGAAATAGACTTCTTGCAACACATCAGGAAGTACTAACCATGAAACAAAGACTATTTACAGGACTCGTTGTCGGCTTCTGGAGCATCATGGCGGCAATGGCAAAGGTGACCAAGGAACAGACAAAATAAGAACAGATTAGAACCAAACAATAACTAAACAATGAAAGCAAATCGGAAATTTATCATTGGAACTATGCTGCTGACAGCACCGCTCGCTGCCAGCGCGCAGCAGGCTACGTCATTGGCGGAACACATCAAAACGATAGAAATCAAGTTGAACGACCCCAATGCCGAGCGCGCTTGGCAGTACAGGCCGGACGGACAGGACTTCGTATGTGTGAATGGAAACAATAAGTACACACGCGCGCTCTATGGCAGTCACGAGGAAGACCGTGTGGAGACCAGTGACCGTCCGGTGTTCGTGACCTACAAGACGAAGGACAGCCGCAACGTCAGTTTCCTTTTGACCACGGACGGCAAGACCACCGTCAATCTGGTGGAGGCCGACCACTGCGAGGCCCGCTATACAGCCGGACGCCGTAGCTATGTGCTGACCGACCGCCGCTGGGGACAGGGGAAGGTGAAGATGTCGGTGCTGGCCTATCCCGACCGTCAGGGCGGTATCTGGCAGATTACTACCGAGGGCTTTTCTGGGAAGGTGGAACTGACCTGCCGCGTCTGTGAGATACAGATTCAGAACCTGAAACGCTGGGGCGACATGGGTGCCGAGGTGCCCGGTTCGCTGGACGCTCCTGCATCGCCGAAACAGTTGCAGACCAAGACGTGGAACGCCACCAACAACACGACCTATGCCACTGTGGAAAACCAGATTCTTGCCGTGTCAACCCCTGCCGACACGCAGGCACAGGCTAAGAACAAGGCCGACTATGAACAGGCAGAGACCCATCGTGAGGCACTCGCCTCGTGGGTGGTGTTCAAAACGCCCGACCCCTATTTCAATACCTTGGGTGGCGTACTGGCTACCTCCGGTGACGGCTGTTGGGACGGTGACACGTTCCTGCATGGCGCTGTGGTGTGGCGTGTGCCGCTGGCAGGCTGGCGCGGAGCCTATATGGGCGATTTCCTCGGATGGCCCGACCGTGCCGTCCATCATTTTGATGCCTATGCCGAGAGTCAGGTGAAGGATGTGCCCTGCACCATTCCCCATGCCACGCCCGACACACTGAACAACCTCTGCCGGGGTGTCCATCAGTGGGGCACACCGATGTACTCCAACGGCTACATCTGTCGTCTGCCCCACCGCAACGACGTGATGCACCACTACGATATGAACCTGAGTTATATTGACGAACTGCTGTGGCATTTCCAGTTTGATGCCAACCCAGCCTATCTGCGGAAGATGTGGCCCGTGCTGAAGAGCCATCTCGCCTGGGAGAAGATGAACTGGGACCCCAATGACGACGGTCTCTATGATGCCTACTGTTGTATTTGGGCCAGCGACGGACTGTACTATAATAGTGGTGGCGTGGCCCACTCCTCGGCCTACAACTACCGGGGCAACCTGTTGGCAGCGCGTATTGCGGAGATTATTGGAGAGGACGCTACTCCTTACCGCCGCGAGGCTGACAAAATTCTGAAAGCCATGAACGATCGGCTCTGGATGAAGGACAAAGGCTGTTGGGCGGAGTTTCAAGACCTGATGGGGCTGCAGCGCCGCCATGAGAGTGCTGCCCTGTGGACGATCTACACTCCAATTGACAGCTATGCGTGTACGCCCGAACAGGCTTATGCCGCCACGAAATGGGTGGACAACAACACGCCACACATCCCCATCCGTATCGCAGGGGAACAACCGAAATACTATACGCTGAGCACCACCAACTGGATGCCCTACGACTGGAGCATCAACAATGTGGCACCAGCCGAGGAGATGCATACGGCACTGGCCTTCTTCCATGCAGGACGCACCAACGAGGCTTTCCGTCTGATGAAGGGCGTACTGCTTGACGAGATGTACCTCGGGGCTTCGCCCGGCAACATGGGACAGGTGAGCTACTATGACGCAGCGCGCGGCGAGACCTACCGCGACTTTGCCGACAACATCGCCGTCACGGCTAAGGCGGCCATTGAAGGACTCTATGGCATCAGTCCGCAGGCATTGGACGGCAAGCTGATCATCCGTCCGGGCTTCCCCACCGACTGGGACAGTGCATCGGTGCATACTTCCTATATTGATTTCAGTTTCCGTCGCGAGAACGGCAAGGAAATCTACGACATCACGCAGCGATTCGCCCGTCCGCTGCAACTGGTCATCCGTCAGAATACGGGCTACGGCCGCTATAAGGAAACCGTTTTCAACAGCGACCAGACGCAGCACATCGAACTGCCTGCTGTCAACAATCCGCAGGAATCGGAAGTGGATATGTATGCCTGGACACGCAGTGGGAATGCTGGCAAGGACATGGGCAATGCGTTTGACGACATCAATGAAAAAACACTCGTCACGGTCAATATGGACAAACAACTGAATGCCAAGGTGACCGACATCTTCCAGAACGAGTATGTGTCGCCTGCCTCGCCCTATACCACGCTCCGCATTCCGAAGAACGGCTTTGGCGAGTGGTGTCATCCGACGTTCACTGCCAGTTCCAACGACTCCGTGTTCCGCACACTGGTGAAGAAGGACATCTATACTGCACGGTTGAAGGACATCGGCAAGCAGATACCCTTCCGTTCGAAAGCCGAAGGACGGAACATCGTCTACACCAGTCTGTGGGACAACTATCCTGACAGCGTGACCATCCCCTTGAAGGGCAAGGCCAGCCACGCCTATCTGCTGATGGCCGGTACTACCAACCACATGCAGAGCCGCATTGAAAACGGACGCATCACCGTGGCCTATACCGACGGCACGCAGCAGACACTTGACTTGGTGAACCCCGACAATTGGTGTCCCATCGAACAGGACTACTACTACGACCAGTATGCTTTCCGCGTGGAGGGGAAGCATCCTTATCGGGTTCACCTAATGTCGGACATCGTCAGCCGGAACATAGGGCAGGAACTGAACCTTGAAGGCATCTACGGCCGACTGATTGACGGCGGTGCCGGACAACTGCTCGACCTAAAACTAAATCCTCAGAAGAAGCTGAAGAGCTTGACGCTGACCACCCTCAGCAACGACGTGGTCATCGGTCTGATGGGTATCACCTTGCAGAAATAACAGACTTAGGAATTAAATGAGAAAAGTACTTGTAACCTTGCTGCTGACCCTTGGGCTGGATGTCTTCGCTGGTGACGAGGTCATCAGCCTGCAGGGTGTCTGGACCTTTCAGAGGGATGACACTATCCACCTGCCTGGAACGACGGAGGAGGCAGGAAAAGGATTGCTCAACGGAAAACGCGAACTGTCCCATCTGACACGTGTCCGTCCCTATTTGGGTGAGGCTTGTTATGAGCGTGAGGTGGATATTCCACGGTCGTGGGCAGGACAGCACATCACGTTCTTGATGGAGCGCACCAAGACCACTACCGTTTGGGTGGACTCTATCTGCTTAGGCAGTCAGAACTCGCTGACTACTGCCCATGTTTATGATGTAAGTTCTGTGATGACACCAGGCCGCCATCGGCTGACGGTCGTGGTGGACAACAAGAACCTGCCACCCGTGGGAGACCCACACCAGCTGAGCGACCAGACGCAAACAAACTGGAACGGCATTGTCGGGCGCATTGAGTTGCGGAAGACAGACCATCTGTGGTTCAGTGACCTACGCGTTGTCCCCGATGTAAAAAACAATAAAGCACAGTTGATGGTGAAGTTTTCCACAGACAAAGGGATGGCAGCGAACGGCAAAATAGAAGTGTCTGGCGAAGGTATCCCTACACAGCGATTTGTCTGTAGGGGCGATACTGGGCGGTGGCAAGCCTTCGATGTGAAGATTCCTGATGCCAAGTTGTGGGACGAGTTTCAGCCGAATCTCTACAAGATGCAGGTGACCTATACCTCACGCAAGGCTGTCTGCCGACGCACTGTGACTTTCGGCATGCGGGAGTTTACCACACGGAGTACACAGTTCAACTGCAACGGCAAGACTGTTTTCCTGCGGGGCAAGCACGATGCCTGTGTATTCCCTTTGACTGGTCATGCACCAATGGATGTGGAGGATTGGTTGCGAGTGATGCGTATCGCCAAGAGCTATGGCATCAACCACTACCGTTTTCACACGTGGTGTCCGCCAGAGGCCGCTTTCGAAGCTGCTGATATTTTGGGTATCTATATGCAGCCAGAACTCCCCGTTTGGGGGAGTATCGGTGCAAAGGCAAAGGTTAATAAAAACGATGTAGAACAGAAGACGGACAACGACCCTGTAAAGCAGCGAACGGCCTATCTGCGTGAGGAGGGGCTGCGGATGTTGCGGGCTTTCGGCAACCACCCGTCGTTTGTGATGATGGCTCTGGGTAATGAGATGTCGGGGTCAATGGATGTGATGGCCGACCTCATCAATACCTATCGCCAGTATGACGACACGAAGCTCTATGCTCAAGGGTCAAATAACTTTCTAAACAAACCTCGTCTGCCCGAGGGCGACGACTACTGGACTACCACCTTCACCCGTGGACACTATGAGGCAGGCCATTACTACGAGGACACTGACGGCTATGAGGTACGAGGCTCATATCCAGTACACACCAAAGGGCATGTGAACAATGAGGACTGTGGCACGATGCGCGACTATTCCCGAGCCATTGAGGGAGTCAGAGTGCCAGTCATCGGTCACGAGATAGGGCAGTATCAAGTGTTCCCGAATTTCAAGGAAACAAAGAAATACAAAGGTGTGGTTGAGGCCCGTAACTTCGAGGTGTTCCGTGAGCGGCTCGAAAAGGCTGGGATGCAGGAACAGGCTGACGAATTTTTTCGTAACTCTGGGGCTTTGGCAGTGGAGTGTTACCGTGAGGACATCGAGACCGCCTTGCGCACACCGGGCTTTGGCGGATTTCAATTGCTCGACCTACAGGATTTTCCCGGACAAGGCACAGCACTGGTAGGTATCCTCGATGCGTTTATGGACAGCAAAGGCCTGATTACACCAGAAGAGTGGCGGCAGTTTTGTTCGGAAGTCGTGCCGCTTGTGAGAATGGAGAAACGTATTTGGAAGGACGGCGAGACTTTCCGTGCAGAGGCACAAGTAGCGAATTACGGGGCTTCGGACTTATCCACAGCTCCTGTTAGTTGGCAGTTGGTCTCTACTGACGGCAATCTCCTTAGCTCGGGAGTATTGCGGCCAGACAGCATACCGCAAGGGAAAGTCAGTAAACTGGGCAGCATCTGCATCCCACTCTCTGGCATTCCGTCAAATCAGAAGGCGATGCTGACACTCCATGTGGGCAACTACAAGAATCAATATCCCCTCTGGGTGTTTGTCGATGCTGACCAGCCGACTTCTGCAAAGCAAATCCACATCACCCATACCCTTGATGCGGAGACCATCAAGACCTTGGAGCATGGCGGCAAGGTGTTGCTGCTTGCTGACACAACGACATTACGGAAGCATATTCCAGGTGCCTTCGTGACCGATTTCTGGTGCTATCCGATGTTCAAGAAGTATCATCCCGCAGGCACGATGGGGTTGCTCTGCGACACCACCAGCGCTGTCTTCCGTGAATTTCCCACCGAGAGCCATTCCGACTGGCAGTGGTGGTACATGGCGAAGCACAGTCCCGTGATGATGCTCAATAGTATGCCGGCAGGCCTGCACCCTATCGTCCAGATCATCGACAACTTTGAGCGCAACAATCGTCTCGCCCTTCTTTTCGAGACCCGTGTCGGGAAAGGCCGCCTGATGGTTTCCTCCATCGACCTTGATGCTCCCCGTACAGAGGTACAGGCCCTCCGTAAAAGTGTTCTCAACTATATGATCTCCGACGAGTTCCGTCCAGAGACGGATGTGAGAATCTCAGACATCAAAGAGTTGTTTAGGGGAAAACGGCACGTGTATGTGCTGACCGATATTTCCTCCATTCATACACCTTGCAGAAATAACAGACTTAGGAATTAAATGAGAAAAGTAATTGTAACCTTGCTGCTGACCCTCGGACTGAATGGTTTCGCCGAGGAGACTGCCCCAATGACGGGCTATTTGTTTGCCTATTTCTCGAACAACACGACCGAGGGGCAACAGTTGCGGTTCGCACTGAGTAGGAATGGGGTGGACTACGAACCACTGAACGGCGGTAAGCCGGTGATGGATGCCGATACGTTTGCCGTGATGAAGGCCATCCGCGACCCGCATATCCTCCGCTGTCGCGACGGGTGGTTTCGCATGGTGATGACCGACTTCGACATGAGTAAGGGGAAATGGACGAACCGGGGCATCATCCTGTCGCGCTCCCGTGACCTCGTCCACTGGGAAAACCGGAAGGTGCACTTTCCCAGTCGCTATGCCGGAAAGGACTTTGCCAAAGCCAATGCCGTATGGGCTCCGCAGACCCTCTACGACCCGTCGGTGGGGAAATATATGGTTTATTTCTCGCTCCATTCCAAGAAAGACGGCCCATATCCCAAGGATGCCGTTTATTTCGCGTATGCCAATGATGACTTCACCGACTTGGAGACAGACCCACAGCCATTGTTTCATTATCCGAATCCCACGATAGACACGGACATTGTGCAGGACGAGGCAGGGGTCTACCACCTGTTCTTCAACACCTGGGGTGGGGAAGAAGGACTGATTCGCAAACAGTATACTTTCACGGACTTGCATCGGTCTGACTCTTGGACGCTCCTTCCGGGACGGATGCAGCCCAACACCATCAGCAGCGAAGGATCGTGTGCCTTCCCGCTGATAGAGGGTGGCTGGATACTGATGTACGACTGTTATCAGCGCGGTTTCTATCAGTTCTGCCGGAGTGACGACCTGCAGCACTTTGAGTTGTTGAAGAGCACCCCCGACACTGGGACGTTCACGCCACGCCATGGTACGACGATCCAAATAACGGAGGAGGAATACCAGCGGTTGCAGCGTTGCTTCAAGTAATCGCGCAGGAAAATCATAATAAAAAGCGGCCGACGGGATGGTTTCTCGCCGGTCGCCTTTCATTGTCCATTCTTAATTCTCGTTTCCGGCTCTCCGCAGACGCTCGTTTCGGGTCTCCATATCAAGCCATGAAAAGTCACTATACCAACTATAAATGAGTTACTATACTAACTCGAAATGAGTTGCAATACTAACTCGAAATGAGTTACTATACTAACTCGAAATGACTCTCCACGGCCTTCAATTTTGCCTTTCTACAGCAATCCACTTCGCCTTCCACTATCGGAATTGCCCGCAAAGATACGGAAATTCTTCTAAACGAAAGAGTAAAAGGGACATTTTTTTTGTATTCTCTTCACTTAATCGTACCTCTGACGCTATGCTCTTAGGTAGGCTGCACCTCAGTGGCGACGAACAGATACGGCAGATTGCCTGAAAAACCACAGGAAAAACAGGATTGAAAGATTTGCATAGGGTGTTTGAATGATTTTCAAGTGCCCCGTTTCGTAGATTCGTTATACCTTTGCAGCGAACATAAGAACAGACATATTTTGTAGAGTATGGCTATCAAGGCGTTGATAGTAGAGAATTGGTTAGTGCGACGCATCGCATGTCAATAGTAGTTTGGAGAGATAGGTTATTGGGGATTCAAAAGGTAAAAGACTGTTTTTCGGGAGAAATACTAAAGTGAGAACATAAAACAAACAGTTAAACGAATAAATTTTGAATCCAAAATGAAAAGAAGATTTCTTGCAAGAGTACAGGCTCTTGTAGTCTGTATGTTCATGCAGACAGGAATCGTTACCGCTGGCGATACGTCGGTTTCGGGAACGGACGGTGTAGCCCGCAGGGATAGTCTGTTCAATTTCTCTTGGAAATTTCACTACGGTGATGTGCCGGGTGCCGAACAGACCGACTATGATGACAGTCAGTGGAAGATGATAGACCTTCCCCACGATTATCAGTTTGAACAGCCTTGGGACTTGAAGGCCGGCGGTGGACGTGGATTCAAGCCGTTGGACATTGGCTGGTATCGCAAGTCGTTCGAAGCCAATCCAGCGTGGAAGAAGCGTCGGGTTTTGGTCGACTTTGAAGGAATGATGCTGAATGGTGAGGTCTGGCTCAACGGCAAGAAGATAGGCGACGACTACTATGGCTATCTGGGGATTGATGCGGACATTTCGAAACTGCTCCGCTATGACAGACCGAACCTGTTGGCGGTGAAGACCCGTACCGATGCACGCAGCAGATGGTATACGGGTGGCGGAATCAACCGCGACGTGCATCTTATTGTAAAAGACACCGTTTCTGTGGCGCGTCATGGCGTTTATGTCACCACACCGCGCATTACCCCAGGTGAGGCCGATGTCTGTGTGCAGGTGGAGCTGGACTGTCCGCGACCACTGCGAAAGGATGTGCTGATTCGGGCAACGGTATTCTCGCCAGACGGCCAGAAGATTGGGGTCTCGGAAATAGCTGCTCCTTCACTGACAAAGCTGCGCTATCCCGAGGTAAAACTACCTGCCGTCAGTGTCCGTGCCCCACAGTTGTGGTCGTGCGACACCCCTGTCCTTTATAAGGTGAAGGTATCCATCCTGTACCAGGGCCGCGAGGTGGACAGGGTCAGTGAGGAGTTTGGCATCCGCACCATCGAATTCCGGCAGGGAGAGGGGTTCTTGCTTAACGGCAAAAAGCTTTTCCTAAAGGGCATTGCTTGCCATCATGATTTGGGTGTTGTGGGTGCTGCAGCCTATGAGACGAGCATTGCCCGGCTGTTCCGCCAACTGAAAGCGTTTGGCTACAATCTGATACGTACCTCCCATAATCCCTACAGCGAATCTTTCCTGCGTGAGGCAGACCGCCAAGGGTTCGTCATTGTCAGCGAGTTTACGGACAAATGGGCTGATGTGAAATATTGGGCAGGGAGTATTCCTTTCAGCCAATACTGGCCAAAGGGCATTCCCGAGTGGATTAAGCGCGACCGCAACCACCCATCGGTGGTACTGTGGAGTCTGGGCAATGAGTTGCAGATGCGAGAAGATCTCTGTGGCTACGATACTGGCGATTGGGGCATCACGACCTATCGCATCCTCGATGTACTGGCGAAGCGTTATGACCAGACGCGCCCCACCACAGTGGCGATGTTCCCATCCAGACGCCACAGCATAGACAAACACGATTCCATCTATCAGACTTATCAGGTGGCTCCGGAACTGGCCGCAGTGACCGATGTGGCGAGCTTTAACTATTGCTATGATGCCTATCAGAACTACTTGAAACATGATCCGCATCTGAATATCTTCCAAAGCGAGGCCAGTACCAACGAACTGGCAGCCGCCTATTATGGTATGGATCGCCAGCGAATGGTAGGCTTGGCATATTGGGGGGCAGTGGAGTATTGGGGCGAGTCGGGTGGATGGCCGAAGAAGGGATGGGACTATTCGTTTTTCAGCCATACGCTGGAACCTTATCCGCAAGCCTATCTGATGAAGGCATCCTTTGAGGAAGACAATCCCTTGGTACATATTGGTGTGGTGGATGAAATAGGGGAGAAATTGGAGTGGAACGATGTGATCTCCGGACGCATGAAACTCTCCGACCACTGGAACAGACAGCAAGGTAGCCGCCAAAATCTCTTTACTTATACGAATGCTGACGAGGTGGAACTGTTCCTCAACGGCCGCAGTCTGGGCACGCAGCAAAACGACACGACCGACATTCACAGAAGGAATATGATGTATTGGAAAGATATTCCGTACGAGGCAGGCACATTGCTTGCCGTCGCCCGGAAGGGAGGTCGGGAGGTGGCCCGCCACAAGATAGAAACAGCGGACGAGCCAGTGGCCTTGAAAGCAGTCTGCGAGAATGTGGACTGGCGGGCAAACGGAATGGACCTGCAGTACATTCGCATCTATGCCGTTGACAAGAAAGGCCGCCGTGCACCTTTGTGCAACGAAACGGTGCAGTTTGATGTTTCTGGTGAGGCGACGCTGCTTGCCACAGACAACGGCGACCATTATACGAACGATTTGCCTGCCGTCAATCCCAAGCGGATGATGAACGGTTTCGTGATGGCAGTGTTCCGCTCTACCCGAACCGCCGGCAAGGTGACGATAAATATCCGTTCAGGCAAATTGAAAGGAACAAAACTGAAATTGCAGACCCGGGAGAACATAAAATAAACAAAGAAATAAAACAGACACTAATTTTTTAACTTAAAACAAAGAGAAATGAAAGAAAAAGGACGAAGAATTGTAACATTCTTGTTGCTCGTTTTCTGCTCGGTGGTCGCTATGGCACAGGGTAAGGTGACGGGCAAGGTCGTGGACGCTACTGGCGAACCAGTCATTGGAGCCAGTGTCTTGGTAAAGGGCACCTCGAAGGGTAGCGTGACAGATCTCGACGGCAACTACGCCGTGGACGGTGTGCCCGCCAATGCCTCGCTGGTGTTCTCGTATGTAGGCTTCAAGAGCCAGACGGTGAATGTCGGTGGTCGTCAGAAGATTGACGTGACACTGGTGGAAGACGAGACGACACTCGACGACGTGGTGGTGATCGGCTACGGTGCGGTGAAGAAGCGCAACCTGACCGCCGCCGTGGCCAAGATGGACGACAGCGGCATCAAAGACCGTCCATTGGCTCGTGCGGAGCAAGCCCTGCAGGGACAGCTGGCCGGTGTGATGGTGCGCATGGAGAGCAGCGAGCCGGGTGCAGACCCGAAGATTCGTGTGCGCGGTGCGGCCTCGGTCAATGCCAGCAGCGATCCGCTCTATGTGGTAGACGGTGTGCCCATGACCACCATCAGCAGCATCAACCCGAGCGACATCCAGTCCATCGAGGTGCTGAAGGATGCCGCTTCGGCAGCCATCTACGGTTCGCGCGGTTCCAATGGTGTGGTGATCGTCACGACGAAGCGCGGCAAGAGTGGCAAGCCCACCGTGACGTTCAACGGCAGCTTCGGTTGGCAGTCGGCAGAGAAGAAACTCGACATCATGACCTCCGAGGAATGGATGGAGTTCAAGATGCGGTGGAACGATGCCAACTATATGGCCAACATGGCCACGAAAGGCATCACCACGGCCAGCATCAAGGACGACAGCGCAACGCGTATGAAGAATATGGGTGGCTCGATGGCCGCTCCCAACTACAACATCATCAACGACGACCGTTGGTTCCAGTACCTGAGCAAGGACATTCAGGATGCCCACACCTATGATGCCAATGCCGGAACGCTCGACCTGCTCGACTGGCAGGACTATGCCTTCCGTGCAGGCATCGTGCAAAACTACGATGTGAACGTGGCTGGCGGAACGGACAACCTCTCCTACATGATTTCCGGCGGCTACATGCAGCAGGAAGGCTTGGTGAAGGGTACGGACTATCAGCGTTTCAACCTGCGTGCCAACGTGGAGAGCAAAATCAACAAGTACATTACCGTCGGGCTGAACCTCGCCCCCACGTATCTGGTGTCCAATGGTTCTGGTTCTGCCAACGGTAAGGACTCTTACATTCACCATATTCTTACCGCAGTCCCAGTCTCGGATGCTGGTGTGGGTTACCAGATCAATGCCCAGCCGTACACTCGTTATTCTTGGGCAAACACTGTGTCGGCTCCAGTATATGCGCTGGAGACGAACATCAGCCGCAGCAACCGTGTGCGCTTTTTGGGCAATGCCTTCATGCGCATTACTCCGATAGAGGACTTGAAAGTGGAACTGTCGGGAGCTACCAACTACTATGATGTGGACGGCCAAACCTATAAATTTACCAGTGCCAACGCCAACTGGGCACAGGGCGAGGGTACGCAGTCGAGCGGCGGCCACAGCACCTCGCGCGTCTGGTCCACCCTGCTGCAGGCGCTGGTCAACTACGACAAGGCGTTCGGCAAGCACGGCATCAGTCTGATGGCTGGTACCTCTCGGGAGGAGAGCAATGTCGGTTTCAGCACGTCGCAGACCTATAAGGCTCCGTTTGCCAACGATGCCATCACCGGCTCGTTCAACGGCAGTCAGGTCACGCCGAACGCCAATACCGTGACAGAGGCCACGCCCAACAAACTGGTGTCCGTCTTCGGCCGTGCACAGTACAACTTCGACGAACGCTATATGCTGTCTGCCTCGCTCCGCTGGGACGGCGGCTCCGTCTTCGGCGGTGACAACAAGTGGGGCGTGTTCCCAGCGGCCAGTGCAGGCTGGATGGTCAGCAGTGAACCGTTCTGGAAGAACCTCGGACTCAACTGGTGGAACACGCTGAAGGTTCGCGCCAGCTATGGTGTGACGGGCAACAACAACATCTCCAATACGGCCGCCTATGCCACGCTGACGGCTGTGACCTATGCCGGTGCGGCAGGCTATACGGCCAACTCGCTCGGCAATGCCGACCTCGGTTGGGAGAAGACCCACTCTACGGATGTGGCCCTCGATTTCGCCTTCTTGAACAACCGCGTGCAGCTCTCCGTCGACTGGTACACGAAGACCACGAAGGACCTGCTCTATCAGGTGCCCGTGGCCGGTGCTTCCGGCTTCACGACCATCTGGGGCAACCTCGGTGAGATTTCCAACAAGGGTGTCGACATTGAGCTGACCACCCACAATATGACGGGACCCTTCAAGTGGACTACCTCTTTCAATGCTTCCTACAACACGAACGAGGTCATCTCCCTCGGTACGGATGATACGCCTATCTATTCGGGCTTTAACGGTATTGGCGACGGTGCCAACGCCTCGAATATCCTGTCCGTAGGCCACCCCGTGAACGCCTTCTATATGTATGAGGCCATCGGCGTGTGGAACTCGCAGGCAGAGCTGGATGCCTATGCGGCAGCGTGTGGCGTGAGTCAGGTGACCTTCAATGGCAAGGTGAACAAACCCGGCGACATCCGCTATCGCGACGTGAATCACGACGGCAATATCGACCTGACCAACGACCGCATCTTTCTGGGACAGCCCACGCCGAAGTGGACTTTTGGTATGACCAACACCTTCGAGTGGAAGAACTTCGATGCCAGCTTCCTGCTGACCGCGCAGACAGGCGGTAAGATTTTCGGTTGCTTCGGCCGTGCTATCGACCGCCCAGGCATGGGTGCCTCAACTAATGTCATGGACTGCTGGACAACGGGCTGGTGGAGCGAGACGGAGACTGGTGACGGCACGACACCTTACATCCTCAGCACCGTGGGCGGCGGACAGGTGGACTCCCGTTGGCTGGAGAGTAGCGACTACCTGTGTCTGAAGAACCTGACCGTGGGCTACACACTGCCGTTGAAGACGAAGATCCTGCAGCGCGCCCGCATCTATTTCTCGGGCGAGAACCTGCTCCGTGCCCACAGCTATTACCACGGCTACTCGCCGGAGGTGTCGAATGGTAACAAGTCTGTTCCTGGCGGTGCCACCGCAACGGGCATCGACTACGGCGGCTACCCCTCGGCCCGCATCTTCACCTTTGGTGCCAACCTCACGTTCTAATGGATTTGTTTAAGCATATAAAAGAATAGAAGAATTATGAAACTGAAGAATATATTCCGTACCCTACCTGTTGTCGGTTGCTGTAGCCTGTTGGCTATTGGCGTGGCTTCCTGCGACAATTACCTCAACCAACCCCCGGTGAACCTGCTGTCCTCAGACGGGTTCTACCAGACCCTGGCACAGGCCAACCAAGGCGTGATAGGTGTCTACTCCGATTTGCGCTACGCCACCGACCGCGAATACTACGGTATGTCTGAGTGCCGCTCGGACAACGCCTGGGTCAACCCCATCGTCAACGGACAGAACGACCGCTCGGACGTGAGTGCCTTCCGCGCCAGCGCGGCAGCAAGCACTTTTGAGAACACGTGGAACATGTGGTACAAGGTCATCTACGATGCCAATGTGGCCATCAAGAAGATAGAAGGAACCACCTATGAGAACGCCACCATTCAGACGCAGTTTGTCAATGAGGTTCGTTTCCTTCGTGGCTGGGCTTACTTTGAACTGGCTCGCCTGTTCGGCAACATCCCCATGGTGACCGAACCGACGTCGCCCTCCGTGGTGAACACCACGCCGCAGTCTGATGCCTTGACCATTATCAACGAAGTGGTCATCCCAGACTTGGAGGCTGCCCTCAACCTGCCGGAGAAGGGAAAGGTGGTCAACGCTACGGGGGCTGCCGTGCCCGACCAGGGACGCGCAGACAAGACGGCTGCTGCCGCCATGCTGGCCCGCGTGTATATGACGCTTGCTGGCTATCCCTTCAACGATGCGTCGGCCATGGCCAAGGCCAAGACTTACCTTGCGCAGGTGCTCGCCAAGAAGAGCGACTATTGGGCACCGGACATCACGGAGTGGCGCAAGCAGTGGACGCCCGACTATAACAACAAATACAGTATCTTTGCCATCCAGTACCGCACGGGCGGAACGGGCGACCCCGGCACGAGCTTCTTTATCAAGTCGCTGCCTCCCTCCTATACGAATGGTGTGAGCATAAGGATGTATGGCTATGAAATCTATGTGGAGAAAACCCTGCGCTATGAGTTCGACAAGGTGTATTCCGGCGGCAACAAGGACTTGCGCGGAGAAGGGTGGACGCTGCTCGACGGCTATGAGGCGGAAGCCAACACCGATGCCTATTCCAACGAAAAGGAGTCGGTGACCGTGGACGGCGTGACCACCGAGGTCTATGTGAAGAGCGAGTTCTACAAGCCCTTGCCCTCCAAACCCAAGATGGACGCACTGGGACTGACCATGGACTACAGTGCCCTGGTGGGCATGCAGGACTGGCCCGTGAACTTCCCCATCCTCCGCATCGAGGACATGATGCTGCTCAATGCCGAGATTATGTGTGCCGAGAACAATGTGAGCGGAGCCGTTGCCGTGGTCAACGAGATTCGTGAGCGTGCCGGATGCGACCCTGTTTCAGCAACCACTGCCGCCGAGGCCTTGAAGTATGTGAAGCGCGAGCGTCGTCTGGAGTTTGCTGGCGAGGGCATCCGTTGGTTCGATCAGGTGCGCTATGGCAGCTGGAAGCAGGAAATCCTTGACATGTTTGCCCGCTACGGCAATCCCGACGGCACCAACACGGCCGACGTGACCGATGGCCGTTATCTCTATCCGATTCCGCAGAACCAGATGAACATCACACCGGGTCTCTACATCCAGAACACGGGCTATTGACCGTTTCTCTCCATCGGATTCTACATCAACAGGAGACGCATCCCTCGCGGATGTGCCTCTTGTTGACGTGCTGGAGAACACTCGAAAAAACTAAATTTCAGAATTTGTCTTGATAAGGAGAAAGCAAATGGAAGTAAGGAAATTCATATTGTTCGCATGTGGCATCATTGCCTTGTCTCATGCCTCAGTACAAGCACAACAGCTCTATGTGGGTGCCAACTATCATCCTCATGACGATAAGAGTATAGATAAGGTAAAGAGTGACATTCTGACAATGAAGAAAGCAGGTTTCTCCGTTGTCAGGATGGGGCATCTTGCCTGGGATAGTTATGAGCCCAAAGAAGGACAGTTTGACTTCAAGTGGTTTGATGCCGTGATGGACGAGATGGCGAAGGCGCATATCAAGGTGATTCTGGATGTAGCCGTAAGACCGGCTCCTTTGTGGCTCCATCATAACTATCCGTCGGTCAATGTGGCGGATGCCAATGGGAACGTCACGTATTCGAACACTCGCTATATGGAGGATTCGGGCGACCCTACCTATCAGAAATATGCCTT
>CAVBXH010000048.1:0-22410 GCA_963599475.1 Acutalibacteraceae bacterium
TCTTTTGCATTTTCATTTTGAGTTTGACAGATGACAGATGACAGATCCGCGATAATCTATGCTCCAAGCTGTTTGATAAATATGCTTATAACTATCTATATCACAGCTGCTTAACAGAGATGCGCCCCACATATTGTAACAAACTCTTGCAGAAACGGAGAAAAAGTCGTAACTTTGCACTGCGCGCAGAATAAACCCACGGTAGAGCAGAAAATCAGGCAGGGGCGGGCGCGGCCACTTGCAGCGGAGTAAGCCCCGTGTGTTTCTTGAAATAGCGGCAGAAGAAGCTGGTGTCGGTAAAGCGGTAGTCCCACGCCAACTGCTTCACACTGCGGTCGCCGCGCCGCAGCTGCACCTTCAGCTGAAGGATGACGTACTGGTCGATGATGGTCTTGGGGGTGTGACCCGTCACCTGGCGTACGATGTTGGTGAGGTACTTCGGCGAAACGTTCATCTGTGCTGCATAGTGGTGCACGTCGCGGGCGGTGCGGTGGTCGCGCTCCACCAGCATCATGAAGCGGTTGAAAAGCTCGCGGACGCGCTGCGACTTCACCTCGTCGGGCACGCGGTTCGGATGGCGTTGCAGGTACTCGTGGAAGCCGATGAAGAACGCCTTCAACTGGCAGAGCACCAGGGCGGTGACACACGTGCACTCCGACTGGTCGAAATAGACCTTCAGCAGGGCGAACATGCCGTCGACGATGGCCTTCACCACGGGGTTGTCCTGCCGGCAACGGTCCTCGCGCATGGCCGAATAGACCGTGTGCTCCAGCTGGAGACTCGCCTCGCGCAGCAGCGAAGGACTGTAGCGCAGCACCTCGGCCTCGAAGTCGCCGTCCGTCCCTTCTGCTTCCAGCAGTACGAGGTCGTTGGGGAAGAGCACGATGGCCGCCCCCTCGTACAGTGCCCACCGCTTGTAGTTTACGTACATCGTAGCCCTGCCCCTGCGGCACATCACGATGGCACCGAAGGCCAGCACCTGCGGCTCCGTCCGCCATTCGGGCAGTGTCGTGGTGCAGAGGCTCGCCTCCTGCCGTCCGCTCAGTTCAGACCATTCCGTGCCTTGTGCGTCCATTCTGTGTCGTCGTTTGTTCTGTTTCTGGATGCAAAAGTAAGCATTTTATGGGATAAAAAAGAAGTTCTGTTCCTAAAAAGTCCATGCACGGTGGAAAAATTAAAACGACCGAACGCGAAAAACACCGTACCTTTGCACCCGGTTTTCAGGACTGCCCCCACACACGAGACAGGGGCACACGAACCACCGCTTACCCATTTTTTAATAATTGAGATGATGAGAAAACAAACTTTGACCCTTCTCCTCCTGCTGTACGGTGCAACGGCGTGGGCGCAACGCCCTCTGGCGATAGACCAGCTGTTTCAGAAGGTGGAGGAAAACAGCAAGACCCTTCGCGCCGGCAAGACACAGGCGGAGGCCGCCGCCGTCGGGGTGGAGGCTGCCAAGAGCAAGCGACTGCCCGACATCGACGCATCGCTCTCGCTGAGCTACATCGGCAACGCCCTGCTCACCGACCGCGACTTCTCCAACGCCCAGGGGCTGCGCGCGCCGCACTACGGCAATACGTTCACCCTACAGGCCAGTCAGGCCGTGTACACGGGTGGCGCCGTCACCGCTGGCATCCGACTGGCCGAACTGACCCAGAAGCAAGCCGAGACCGGCGTAAGGCTGACGCGGCAGCAGGTGCGCTTTATGGCCTTGGGGCAGTATCTGGACCTCTTCAAGACCGACAACCAAATCCGCGTCTACGAGCAGAACATACAGCTCACCCAGCAGCTGCTGGCCGACATCCGCGAGCACGAGCGGCAGGGCATGGCACTGAAAAACGACATTACGCGCTACGAACTACAGATGGAGACGCTGAAGCTCGGGCTGACCGCCCTGCGCAACAGTCGCAGCATCCTCAACCACCAGCTCTGCAACACCTTGGGACTGGCGCAAGAGGAGACCATCGTGCCCGACACGACGCTGGTGGCCACCACGTACAGTCAGGACAGCGAAGCCTACTGGCAGGCCGTCGGCACCCTGCACTCGCCCCTGTTGGAGCAGAGTACCACAGCCGTCCGCATGGCCGAGCAGCAGGAGAAAATCGCCAAGAGCGAGCGCCTGCCCCAGGTGGCCGTAGTGGCCGCTGAAAACTTCGACGGACCCATCACCTTCGAGCTGCCGCCCATTGACAAGAACCTCAACATCTGGTACGTCGGCGTCGGCGTGAAATACAGTCTCAGTGCGCTGTTCAAGAGCAACAAACGCATCCGGCAGGCCGCCGTAGAGACCCGGCAGGCCAAGGAGGCGCACGCCGTGCAGGGCGAACAGCTGAACAACAGCATTCAGGCCGCCTACGTCAACTACCAGCAGACCTATGTCGAACTGGAGACGCAGCAGAAGAGCGTCGAGCTGGCGCGTCAGAACTACGACGTGATGCACGCCCGCTACCTCAGCCAGCTGGCCCTCGTCACCGACATGGTGGACGCCTCCAACCTCCGTCTCGATGCCGAACTGAAGGAGGTCAACGCCCGCATCAACATCGTCTATGCCTACTACTATATGAAATACGTGGCAGGAGAAATATAATCTTAAACCCCCAATATTGAAGACAATGAACAAGAAACAACTCAAGAGAACATACAACGCCGCCGTGATACTGCTGCTCGCAGGAGCAGCCCTATGGTGCTTTTCGCAGGTCTTCCACGGCAGTGGCGTGGAATATACCGACGACGCACAGGTGAACCGCCACATCACGCCCGTCAACACCCGTGTGCAGGGCTTCATCAAGGAGATCCGTTTCTCCGACTTCCAGCACGTGAAGAAGGGCGACACGCTCGTCATCATCGACGATGCGGAGTTCCGCTTGCAGGTGGCACAGGCCGAGGCTTCTCTGCGCGGATCGCAGTCCGGTTCGTCGGTGGTGACGGCCAGCATGGGCACTACGCGGAGCGACGTGCAGACGGCCTCGGCAGGCATCGATGAGGCGCGCGTCGACATGGTGAACGCCAAGCAGGACTTCGACCGCTTTGCCGCCCTGATGAAGACGGATGCTGTCACGCGGCAACAGTACGACAACGCCTACGCCCGCTACCTCGGTGCCAAGGCACGCTATGAACAGGCCAGCAGTCGCCGACAGAGTACGGCCTCCATGCGCAACGTGCAGACCCACCAGCTGGGCAGTTCGAAGGCCGGGGAGAACGTGGCCGAGGCACAGCTCAACCTGGCGCGCCTCAACCTCTCCTACACCGTCATCGTGGCCACCTGCGACGGCACCATGGGGCGCAAGGACATCCACGAGGGACAACTGGTGCAGCCCGGACAGATGCTGGCACGCATCGTGGACGACAACGACGTGTGGGTGGTGGCCAACTACCGTGAGACGCAGATGGACGGCATTGCTGTGGGCAACAGTGTGGAGCTGGAGGCCGACGCCATTCCCGGTGTGGTGTTCCACGGTAGGGTAGAGAGCGTTTCTGCCGCTGCCGGCAACGCCTATTCCATGATTCCCGTGGACAACGCTACGGGCAATTTTGTCAAGGTGGAGCAGCGTGTCCCCGTGCGCATCGTGCTGACGGCGGACAACGATCCGAAACAGGTGGCCCTGCTGCGCGCCGGACTCAACGTGGAGACCCAGGTAAAACGCCAATAAGATGCCAGGACCTCCAATGCTTCAGGGGCCGTTCCGCGTCCCCTCATTCAATGGCTACGTGCCGCGCCGCCTCCAGCCGTGGATCTACCTTCTCTTCGCCTTCATCTTCCAGTTGTCGGGCGGCATCTACGGTGGGGCGATGAACCACGTGGCTGGCGAGTACAGCCTGATGCGGGAGGATGTCCTCATGGTCGTCATGGCCAACGTGGTGGGCGTGGCCATGCCCTTCCCCGTGCTCTTCCGACTCAAGTTCCGCTTTGCCAACCGCCGCCTGCTCCTCACGGCAGCACTGGCCGTGGCCGCCTGCGACCTGCTCATCGTCCACGTCGAATCGCTCCCTGTGATGTGCGCCCTTGCCTATGTGGCCGGGTTCTTCAAGCTCTGTGGCACGTTCGAATGTATGTCCAACATCCAGCTGTGGATGACGCCCAAGCGCGACTTCACCGTTTTCTTCCCGTTGCTCTACTGCATCGTGCTGGGAAATATGTCGCTCTCGCCCTGGCTCACCGAACATCTGATTTACCTCTGTCAGGACTGGCGCGCCGTCAACTACGTTATGGCGGGACTGCTGCTCACTGTGGCCCTCACCGTCTACGTCACCACGCACGACTTCATGTTCATGAAGCCCATCCCCTTCATCAGTGTCGACTGGCTGGGGTGTCTGCTTTGGTCGGCGTTGATGCTGGAGTTCATCTTCTTCTTCAACTACGGTGAATACTACAACTGGCTCGACGCGCCCGTGATGCGCACCGTCGTTGTGCTCTTCATCGTCACGCTGTACGTCTGTGTGCAGCGGATGCGCCACATCCGCCACCCCTACATCGCCCTCGAAGCGTGGAAATACAAAGGACTCGTGCCGCTACTCGTGCTCTTTGCCTTCGTGGAGTTCATGGGCAGCACGCCCAAGGTGTTGCAGACCGCACTGACGGGCAGCGTCTTGCACTTCGGTCCCGTCACCACCAATAGGCTCAACCTCGTGGAGTGGACGGGTGTCATTGCCGGCTGCTGCTTCTGCCTCTTCTGGTGCAAGGTGTTGCGGTGGCAATATACGCGCCTGCTCACGCTCGGCGTGGCAGCCATGGCGGCTTACCCCGTCATCATGTACTTCCTCGTAGACCCGGGCTTGCCGCTGGAATACCTCTATCTGCCCACCTTCCTGCGATCCTTCGGCAACGCCATCTTCTTCTGTATGCTCACCATCTACTTAGAGGAGCTGATGCCGTTCCAGCACTTCTTCATGGGACTGACCATGGCTGGACTCATCCGCAACGGCACGGTCTCCACGATGTGTTCCGGCCTCTACAGCCTTGCCCTGCGCTGGCAGACCACCGACAATATGGTGCGCGGACTGCCGTACGATGCCGCCAACCTGCTCATGATTAGCGTGCGCCAGCTCTATGGCGTCACCTGTGTCATTGCCGCCGTCGTGCTCCTCATCTTCGTCGTCTGGGACATCCAGCCCGTGCGCAGCACCCTGAAGAAAATGCCGGCATGGAACGCCGTCGGTCGACAGTTGAAACGCATGTACAAACGCAGTCGGACGCAATTTTTTACAGCGCGACACAAAAATGTTGGCGAAACGTTTGGTCAGTCCGAAGAAAACACGTAACTTTGCACGCAATTTCAGTAAACCACACCGAACAGACCGTCGATGAAGAATGACAAGATGAAGAACCAGTACCGCGTGAACGAGCAAATTCGTGTGCGCGAGGTGCGAATAACGGGAGACAATGGTTCCATGGTAATCCCTACGCGTCAGGCACTGGAAATGGCTCGCGAACAGGGCGTTGACCTCGTGGAGATTTCTCCCAATGCGACTCCTCCTGTCTGCCGACTCATAGACTACTCCAAGTTTCTCTACCAACAGAAGAAACGCCAGAAGGAGATGAAGGCCAAACAGGTCAAGGTGGAGGTGAAGGAAATACGCTTCGGACCGCAGACCGACGAGCACGACTATCAGTTTAAGCTGAAGCACGCCAAGGAGTTTCTGGAAGACGGCAACAAGGTGAGAGCCTACGTGTTCTTCCGCGGACGCTCCATCCTCTTCAAGGAGCAGGGAGAAGTGCTCCTGTTGCGCTTCGCCAACGATTTGGAGGAATACGGCAAGGTGGAGCACATGCCGTCGCTCGAAGGAAAGAAGATGTTCATCTACCTGGCACCCAAGAAGGCCGGCGTAGCAAAGAAGAGCCAGCAGGCGCGCGACCGTGAAGCTTTGGAGGCTGAAACGCGCGAAGCACAGGCTCAGCAGGCAGAGGAACGGCAGGAAACCGTGAGCGGCATGCTGGCCAATGCCAAAATCAGTGCCGATGCGCTGGAGAAGCTCAAGAACAAGATACAGGAATAGAACACAGAACAGGTGCGTCGGCGCCCGGTATATGCGTCGCCACCATATTATATTAATTAACAAAACAACAAAACAATGCCAAAAGTAAAGACAAATTCCGGCGCAAAGAAGAGATTTCGTTTCACCGGTACGGGTAAGATCAAGAGACACCACGCTTACCACAGTCACATTCTGACCAAGAAAACCAAGAAGCAGAAGCGCAATCTGGTGCACCAGACGCTTGTGGACTCCAGCAACTTGAAGCAGGTTCGCGACCTGTTGTGTCTCCGTTAATTCACCTATTGTCAAACATCTAAAGTAAGAAGAAACTATGCCAAGATCAGTAAACCACGTTGCCTCAAGAGCAAAACGTAAGAGAATTCTGAAACTCACTCGCGGATACTTTGGTGCCCGCAAGAATGTTTGGACAGTAGCCAAGAATACCTGGGAGAAGGGTCTGACCTATGCTTACCGTGACCGTAAGGCCAAGAAGCGCACCTTCCGCTCGCTGTGGATTCAGCGTATCAACGCCGCTGCGCGCATCGAGGGCATCAGCTACTCGGCACTCATGGGCAAGCTCGCCAAGGCAGGCATCGAGATCAACCGCAAGGTGCTGGCTGACCTCGCTGTCAACAACCCCGAGGCTTTCAAGGCCATCGTGGAGAAGGTGAAGTAAACGGCCTTTCCTCCTTCGGGAGAGAACCATACACCCGCAGGGATGCTCTTCACGGAGTGTTCCTGCGCTTGTTTTTTCCGCTGCAGGTGCTGATAATACGCGGAAAATTCGTAACTTTGCATACGCAAAACGTACCACAATGATTTCAGTAGAAGGATTACAGGTGGAATTCAGCGTGAAACCGCTTTTCCGCGATGCCAGTTTCGTGGTCAACGACCGCGACCGCATCGCACTCGTGGGGAAGAACGGTGCGGGGAAGTCCACGCTCTTGAAAATACTCTGCGGCATGCAGCAGCCCACGGCAGGAACTGTCAGCGTGCCTACGGACACCACCATCGGCTATCTGCCGCAGGTCATGGTGTTGCAGGACGACACCACAGTCAAGGACGAGGCGATGAAGGCCTTTGCCGATGTGGCCAAGCAGAAGCAGTTGATAGACCGCCTCAACCAGGAGTTGGCCGAACGCACGGACTACGAGAGCGAGGACTACCTCAAGTTGGTGGAACGCTTCACGCAGGAGCACGACCGCTACCTGATGATGGATGCTGACAACAACGATGCGGAGGTGGAGCGCACGCTGACCGGACTGGGCTTCGAGCGCACGGACTTCTCGCGTCCCACCCGTGAGTTCTCGGGCGGCTGGCGCATGCGCATCGAACTGGCAAAAATTCTGCTGCGCAAGCCCGACGTGCTGCTGCTCGACGAGCCTACCAACCACCTCGACATCGAGTCTATACAATGGTTGGAACAGTTTCTGGCGCAGAGTGCCAAGGCCGTCGTGTTGGTCAGCCACGACCGCGCCTTCATCAACCACGTCTCCAATCGAACCCTCGAAATATCGTGCGGACGCATCATCGATTATAAGGTGCGTTACGACGAATACGTCACGCTCCGCAAGGAACGCCGCGAACAGCAGTTGCGCGCCTACGAGAACCAGCAGAAAGAAATGGCGGAGATGCGCGCCTTCATCGAACGCTTCCGCTATCAGGCCACCAAGGCTGTACAGGTGCAGCAGAAGGTGAAGCAGCTGGAGAAAATCGTGCCCATTGAGGTGGACGACATCGACCGCTCGGCTATGCACCTGAAGTTTCCGCCCTGTCTGCGCAGCGGCGACTATCCGATTATCTGTGAAGACCTCAAGAAGGTCTATGGCGCACACACCGTTTTCGACCATGCAACCTTCACCGTCAAGCGCGGCGAGAAGGTGGCCTTCGTGGGAAAGAACGGTGAGGGAAAGTCGACGCTCGTGAAATGCATCATGGGCGAAATTCCCTACGACGGCATGCTGAAAATCGGACACAACGTGCAGATTGGCTATTTCGCGCAGAACCAGGCCCAGTTGCTCGACGAACAGTTCACGGTCTTTGAGACCATTGACCGCGTGGCCAAGGGTGAGGTGCGCCTGAAAATCAACGACATCCTCGGCGCTTTCATGTTCGGCGGCGAAGCGGCGGACAAGAAGGTGAAGGTGCTCAGTGGTGGGGAACGCAGTCGCTTGGCCATGATACGCCTGTTGCTCGAACCCGTCAACCTTCTGATTCTCGACGAGCCTACCAACCACCTCGACATGCCCTCCAAGGACGTGCTGAAGGAAGCCATCAAGGCCTTCGACGGCACGGCAGTCATCGTCAGCCACGACCGCGAGTTTCTGGACGGCCTTGTCACCAAGGTCTACGAGTTTGGCGGAGGGCGCGTCAAGGAACACTTAGGCGGCATCTACGACTTCCTCGAGTCCCGGCAAATCAGTGAACTGACACAACTGGAACGGAAGCCCACAACCGCGAAGCAGCCGCTGGAAAAGAAGTCTGACAACACGGCAACCGTGTCGTATGCCGAGCGGAGGGAAATCCAGAAGAAAATCAGCAAGGCCGAAAAGGCGGTGGCTACTTCCGAGAAGAAAATCAGTGAGATGGAGGAACGTCTCAAGCAGCTCGACCAGTTGCTGATGGACCCGGCCAACGCGTCCAACATGGAGCTGGTGACGGAATACACGACCACCAAGGCCGCCATGGACGAAGAGGTGGAGCGGTGGGAACAACTCTCTGAAACCTATGAGACTCTGACGGGAAAAGGAAACAAGTAAAACAACGAAAGGAAATAGTGCTCTATGCCATTAAGACTACCAGACAAACTGCCAGCCATTGAACTGCTCAAGAAGGAAAATATCTTCGTGATGGACGATTCGCGCGCACACGGTCAGGATATCCGTCCCTTGAAAATCGTGGTGCTCAACCTGATGCCGCTGAAGATTACGACGGAGACAGACCTCATCCGCCTGCTTTCCAACACGCCGCTGCAGCTGGAGGTGAGCTTTATGAAGCTGAAAAGCCATACGCCCAAGAATACGCCTGTGGAACACATGATGATGTTCTACCGCGACTTCCAACAGATGCGCAACGAACGCTACGACGGCATGATTATCACGGGAGCACCCGTGGAAACGCTGGAGTATGAAAACGTGACGTACTGGGACGAGATGACGGAAATCTTCAACTGGGCACGGACGCACGTGACGAGCACGCTCTACATCTGTTGGGCGGCGCAGGCCGGACTGTATTTCCATTACGGCATTCCCAAATACCAGTTGCCGAAAAAGATGTTCGGTGTCTTTCCGCAGCAGGCTCTGCACCCCACGTTGCCCATCTTCCGCGGCTTCGACGACGTGTTTCAGATGCCGCACAGCCGGCACACCGAAATCCGTCGGGCGGACATTGAAGCGTGTCCGGATCTGACCCTCATCGCAGAGTCGGCGGAAAGTGGCGTGAGCATGGTGATGGCACGGGAAGGACGCGAATTTTTCATCACCGGACACTTGGAATATGCGCCCGACACGCTGGACAAGGAATATCGGCGCGACTGTGGTGTCCGCGACGACGTGGATTTGCCCAAGAACTACTACCGCGACAACAACCCTCAGAAGGAGCCGCTGGTGACCTGGAGGGCGCACGCCAACCTGCTGTACAACAACTGGATTAACTACTACGTCTACCAAACGACGCCCTTCGACATCAACGAGATACGATGAGAGCACTGGAACTGCTGGCTCCCGCCAAGAACCTTGCGTGCGGCATTGCTGCCATCGACCACGGCGCAGATGCTGTGTACATCGGTGCATCGCGTTTCGGTGCGAGGGCAGCGGCAGGAAACAGTGTAGATGACATCCGGCAGTTGTGCGACTATGCCCACCAGTTTGGTGCGAAGGTGTACGTCACGGTCAACACGATTCTCTATGACGGGGAACTGGACGACACGGTGCAGATGATTGATGCACTGTGGCAGGGTGGGGTAGACGCCCTCCTCATTCAGGACATGGGACTGCTGACAATGCCGTTGCCGCCCATTGCGCTCCACGCCTCCACGCAGACCGACAACCGCACTGCCGACAAGGTGAGGTGGCTGGCCGGACTGGGTTTCCGCCGCGTGGTGCTGGCTCGCGAACTGTCGGTGGAGGAAATCGCTGCCATTCATCGGGCCGTTCCCGACGTGGAGCTGGAGGTTTTCGTACACGGTGCACTGTGCGTCAGCTACAGCGGCCTTTGCTATGCTTCGCAACACTGCTTCGGACGATCTGCCAACCGCGGTGCGTGTGCGCAGTTCTGCCGGATGAAATTCGACCTGCTGGATGCCGACGGACGGGAACTGGAGCACCAGCGTCACCTGCTGTCGCTGAAAGACCTCAACCAACTGGAGCACCTTGACCGCCTTGTGGAGGCTGGTGCGTCGTCGTTCAAGATAGAAGGACGGTTGAAGGACGTGGCCTACGTGAAAAACGTGGTGGCGGCGTACAACATCCGTCTGAATGCCATCGTGGAACGCCAGCCGGAACGCTACTGCCGCGCCTCGAAGGGCGTGTGCACCTACACGTTCACGCCCAACTTGAAGAAAACTTTCAACAGGGGCTTCACCAACTATTTTCTGAACGATCGCCAGCCCGACATTTTCTCGCCGGACACGCCCAAGGCCATGGGCGAGTATGTGGGGAGCGTGAAGGAAATACGGGGCAACTCCTTCAATGTGGCCGGAACGGCTTCCTTTGCCAACGGCGACGGACTGTGTTTCATCAATGCAGACCGTGAACTGGAGGGATTTCGCGTGAACAGGGCAGAGGGCAATCGGCTGTTTCCACAGAAGATGCCGCCGCATCTCCGCCCGGGAATGGCCCTGTACCGCAACAGCGACCAGGACTTCGAGAATCTGCTCGGGCGGCAGAGTTGTGTCCGCAAGATTTCGCTGGTGATGCACCTGTCTGCCGACGACAACGGGTTTTGTCTGTCTGCCGACGGTGTGACGGCAAGGATAGACTGCGAACATCAGCAGGCGGAAAAGCCGCAACAGGAACAGATTGTCCGGCAACTCTCGAAACTGGGTGGAACGCCCTACGAATGTCGGAAAGTGGAGATGGACGCGGACTTCAACTATTTCATTCCCGGCAGTCTGCTGGCGGAGTTGCGCCGCCGACTGGTTGCCCTGTTGCAACAGGCTGCACAGACAGCGGCAAAGGCTGACGCTGCAACAGAAGTCAAGGCGGAGCAAACTGGGGAGAAAACCATACTCCCGTCGTCTGTCACCGCGCTTTACCCCGTCGACTACTTGTATAATGTGGCCAATGACAGGGCTTTGGGATTTTATGTGGAACAAGGACTGCAACGTCCCGGCACGGCTTATGAGAAACGAACGGGCAAGGTGCCGTCGCCGCTGTTGATGCAGTGTCGCCATTGCTTGCGCTACGCCTTGGGTGGCTGCGTGAAGCACGGCGGAAGGAAGCTGGAATGGCGGGAACCGCTCTTCCTGCGACTGGCAGATGGACGCCGGTTTCGGTTGGAGTTTGACTGCCGCCACTGTCAGATGAATGTCTATGGAGAAGATGAGAAATAGTGTACTGATGGTGCTTGTCCTCCTGTTGACAGGCTGTTATCACGACCGCCCTGCGTCGCCCGATGCGTGGGACTTGACGGAGCGGCAGATAGACTCGTTGTCGTTCTTCACCACCCATCATTATTCGCAGAACTACAATTTCGTGGTGAAGGCCAAGCAGATGCCGCTCTCTGACGCTCCAGGCTCTATGGCCTTTGACACGATTTATGTGGCGGAGGGAGACCCGCTGGTGGTGGCTGACATCAAGACGGAAGCGGCCGACTCTGTTGATTCCGTCTGGGTGAAGGTGGCGCGCGACCAAATGACGCAGGGCTGGATTCGCGAAAGCGAAATGTTGAAATGCGTCTCGCCGGACGACCCCATTTCGCAGTTCATTGATTTCTTCTCCGACACGCATCTGCTGTTGTTTCTGGCCTTGCTGGTGGTGGTCTCCGTGGCTTACGGCCTGCACTGGCTGATGCGCCGTAATGCACGCATCGTTCATTTCAACGACATCGACTCCCTCTATCCGACATTGTTGTGTCTCTTAGTGGCTTCGTCGGCCACGCTCTACGCAACCATTCAGATGTTCGGACCCGAATCATGGAGGCATTTCTACTACCATCCCTCGTTGAATCCCTTCTCGCTGCCCTGGTTCTTGGGACTTTTCGTTGCCTCCGTCTGGGCAATACTGATTATAGGCGTAGCAACGGTTGACGATGTGGCGAGCCGTATGGAACCCGTGGAAGGACTGCTTTATCTGTGTGGCCTTGCCGGAGTGTGTGCGGTTGGTTATGTGGTGTTCAGCATCACCACCTTATATTATATAGGTTATCCGTTGCTCATCGCCTACATTGGTTTTGCGCTGTGGCGCTATTTCCGTTATGCGCGCTTCCCCTTTGTCTGTGGCAACTGTGGGGAGAGGATGCGCCATAAGGGCGTATGTCCCAAGTGTGGCAGGGAGAATGTCTGAAAAATCCACATAAATGTGGATGCGCCATTCGACAGAATGGTCCTACCTTTGCAGACGCTATGAGAAAGACACAAATCGCATTGTTTTTTTTGTGGATGGTGGGTGCGGCTCATGCCGCTCAGCGTCCTGTTCCGTCCGATTCCTCGCGCGTCTATGACCTTGACGAAGTCATCGTGGTGTCGCAGACCAAAGACACGTATCGCTTGCGTCAGCAGCCGTTGGCGTCTACGGTGCTGGGAAGCGAGGGACTCCTTGGTCACGGGCTACATGACGTCCGGGCTGTTTCCGCCTTCGTCCCCTCGTTGCTGATGCCCGCATACGGTTCGCGACTGACCTCTGCTGTCTATGTGCGCGGCATTGGATCGCGCGTGAACAGCCCGTCGATGGGTTTCTACGTAGACGATATTCCGCTCATGAACAAAGCGGCCTTCAACACCCATCTCTATCAGACCGAGCGTATTGACGTGCTGCGCGGTCCGCAGGGTACGCTGTATGGCATGAACGCAGAGGGGGGACTGGTGAGGATTTTCTCGAAGTCGCCATCGGATGCGCAGGGCACGGAACTGAAACTGGGACTGGGAACGGCTGGCCACCGTCAGACGGAAGTGGTTCATTCCCGTAAACTCGGCGACAAGATGGCCGTTTCACTTGCTGCCTTCTATCAAGGCGCGGACGGTTTCTTCAAGAATACGGCGACAGGACAGGCGGCTGACGGGATGGACGAGGCTGGCGGACGCTTCTGGCTGACGGCACGCCCAGCGGAGCGATGGAAAGTGGACTGGACTTCTGACTATCAATACGTAAGGCAGGATGCGAATCCCTACGGGGTTTTTCATCCGGACAGAGGACAGGTGGATGCGCCCGGACAAGACGCACCGAGCCGATACCGGAGAAACCTGTTGGCGAACGGACTCCACGTGACGCACACGGGAGTGGGCTTTACGCTGCAGAGCACTACGTCCTGGCAGTTCCTGCACGACAGGCTACTGATGGATGTCGACTATTCCCCCCTGGACTTTTTTACGGTCAACCAAGGCCAGCAGAGTCAGGTGATCACCCAGGAAGTCACTGTTAAGAGCCAGAATAAGAGCCGTTGGCACTGGACAAACGGCCTGTTTCTCTCGCATGAATGGCTGAAAACGACGGCCCTCAACGCCTTCGGTGACGCCTTCAGCCAACAGATGGGAGACCAGATTGGCAATACCATCTACAACCAGATTCTCCAGTCCTTGGCCGACCGTATGGGTGAGACGGCAGCGGCGGCCATGATTCAACGGCTGGAAGGAGTCAACGTCAGCATGGATCTCTCCGTTCCGGGAACATTCCGCACGCCACAGACGAACATCGGCCTCTTCCACGAGTCGAACATCGAACTCACGGAGCAACTCACGGCCACCCTCGGACTGCGCTACGACTACAGCCGGAACAGCATCCGTTACGATGCGGACGGTGTGTCCACCTTGTGCTTCAACATCATGGGCTCAGCAGCAAACGTGCGACTGAACGCCCCACTGACAGGCAACGAGCATGTGTCGTTCCAGCAACTGTTGCCCAAGGTCGGACTGCTCTACCGCTGGCACAACGGCAGCAACCTCTATGCCACCGTGACGAAAGGCTACCGTAGCGGCGGCTTCAACATCCAACTCTTCAGCGACATCATACAGGCAGACGTGCAGTTCAACTTGCGCAGTGTCATGCAGCAGGCTATGGAAGAGCGCGGCGACATGGAGGTGACGGTCAACCATACGGCAACGGAGTATGCGGCCATGCTCGAAGGCATCCGCTTCAAACCCGAGGAAAGCTGGAACTACGAGGTGGGCACTCACCTGAACCTCTTCAACCATACGGTGCAGGCTGACCTGTCAGCGTATTATATGCAGATTCGTAACCAACAGCTCTCCGTGTTCACCAGTGACTATGGTTACGGACGGAAAATGGTCAATGCCGGACGCAGCTATAGTTGTGGACTGGAAATGGCTGTCCGGGGCAGTGCCGTGGGCGACCGGCTTACGTGGGCAGCCACGTATGCGTACACGCACGCCGTGTTCAAGGACTATACAAGCAGCGACAATAGTTCTGGCGCAGTCGTAGACTATCGCGGCAAGCGCGTGCCGTTCGTGCCGGAACACGCTTTCTCCCTGCTGGCCGACTATCGCGTCGACTTGCACGATGGAAAAGGCGGTGCATTGGTGTTCGGAACTGACCTTAGCGGACTCGGGCGCATCTGGTGGAATGAGGAAAACACGTGTCAGCAGCGGGTCTATGTCGTGTTGGGTGCTCACGTCAAGCTGCAGCAGCGGCGTTACAGCATCAATCTCTGGGCACGCAACCTCACCGACACGCATTACAATACTTTTGCCTTCCAAAGCAAGGCCACAGGCGAGGCCGTCTACTATGCCCAACGGGGCAATCCCTTCCAACTCGGCGTGGAAGTTGGTTGGAGATTTTAATAGTGCATTTGCGGCTAAAAGCTAATATTCTTGTTAATATTGTTAAAATTAACGGAAATAGTTAACGGATAAAGGGCGTGGTATTGGTATTATCGCTACCTTTGCAGGCATGAAGAAGTCAACCATCTGGACCATAGCCACCATCATGGGGTGCTCGTTTCTGATACTGCTCTTCCTTCAGTTCTCCTATGCTGAGGAGATGATCAAGATGAAGAAGGAGCAGTTTGACGAGAGCGTCAACCGCAGTCTCTACCAAGCTTCAAGAAATCTGGAGATGAACGAGACGTTGCGGTATTTGGAGAAGGACGTCAATGAGACGGAGCGTCGTGCCTTCAAACAGGACTCGGTGATGGTCGACGGCTTCGATGGAACCATCAAGCACTCCCACCAGTTTTCTGTGGCAGCCGACGACGGTACGGTCTATTCTTCCTTCCAGATGAAGTCCTTTGAGATGAAACCGTCCACTGTCTCCAAGGGCATGATAGGACGCAAGGACAAAGGGTCGATTTCCGAGGCGGCAAAGACCATGCAGGAGATTGTGCGCAAGCGCTATGTCTATCAGAAGGCTCTGCTGGACGAGGTGGTCTACAACATCCTCTATACGGCCAGCGACAAAGCCCTGAAGGAGCGCATTAACTTCAAGATGCTGGACCAGGACATCCGGACGGAGCTGCTGAACAACGGAGTCAATATTCCGTATCATTTCACCGTGTCGACCACAGACGGACGGGAAGTGTACCGCTGTCCGGACTATACCGACGAGGGCGAAGAATACAACTATTCGCAGGTGCTGTTCCGCAACGACCCACAGTCGAAGATGGGCGTGGTGCGCATCCATTTCCCGGAGATGAGCAGTTACATCTTCTCCTCGGTGCGCTTCATGATTCCCTCCATCATCTTCACCCTCGTGCTCATTATCACCTTTATCTTTACGGTGGTGGTGGTCTTCCGGCAGAAGCGATACTCGGAAATCAAGAACGATTTCATCAACAACATGACCCACGAGTTGAAGACCCCTATCGCCTCCATCTCGTTGGCCGCACAGATGATGAATGACGCGAGCGTCACCAAGTCGGAAAGCATGACCAAGCATTTGGGAGGAGTGATTGCCGACGAGACGAAACGCCTGCGTTTCCTCGTAGAGAAGGTGTTGCAGATGTCGATGTTCGACAAGAAGAGCGTGGTGTTCAAGAAGAAAGAACTCGACCTAAACGAGATGGTGGAGAGCATCGCCGCCACCTTCACCCTGCGCGTAGAGCACACGGGCGGAAAGATTTACACCGCGATAGAAGCCGTGGACTCTGCCATCTATGTTGATGAGGTGCACTTCCAAAATGCCATCACCAACCTGATGGACAACGCCGTGAAGTACAGGAAGCCCGACGAACCTGTGAATATCTACATTCGTACGTGGAACGACGAGGAGCGCCTTTACCTCTCTGTCCGCGACACCGGACAGGGCATCCGGCGCGAGAACATCAAGAAGGTGTTCGACAAATTCTATCGCGTACACACGGGCAACAAGCACGATGTCAAGGGCTTTGGACTGGGCTTGGCCTATGTCAAGAAAGTGGTGGATCTGCACCAAGGAGAGATAAAATGCGAGAGCGAAATCGGCAAGGGTACGCAGTTTGTGATTTCCCTTCCCGTGCTCCACGAAGCATAAACGACTGGACAAAATTCTTTATCAACAAATAACAAACATTCATGATTATGGACGACAAACTGAAAATTCTTCTTTGTGAAGACGACGAGAACCTCGGAATGTTGCTGCGCGAGTATCTGGCAGCCAAAGGTTATCAGGCCGAGTTGTGCCCCGACGGTGAGGCCGGATTCAAGGCTTTCATGAAAACCAAGTTTGACATCTGTGTGCTCGATGTCATGATGCCGAAGAAAGACGGTTTCACGCTGGCGCAGGAAATCCGTGCCGCCAACGCCGACATCCCCATCATCTTCCTCACGGCCAAGACACTGAAGGAAGACATTCTGCAGGGTTTCAGAATCGGTGCGGACGACTACATTACCAAGCCGTTCTCTATGGAGGAGCTTGTGTCGCGCATTGAGGCCATCCTGCGACGCGTACGCGGCAAGAAGAACAAGGAAAGTTCCGTCTATCATATTGGCCGCTTCGTGTTCGACACCCAGAAGCAGACGCTGACCATCGGTGAGAAGGTCACAAAGCTGACCACCAAGGAGAATGACCTCCTGAGCCTGCTCTGCAGCCACACCAACGAGATTCTGCAGCGCGACTTTGCGCTGAAGACCATCTGGATTGACGACAACTATTTCAATGCGCGCTCCATGGACGTGTACATCACCAAGCTGCGCAAGCATCTGAAGGACGACGACCAGATTGAAATCATCAACATCCACGGCAAGGGCTACAAGCTGATTGCCCCGGAGGAGGAGTAAACTGCGGAGCGCATGGACATAAAAAGTGCCGAATACAGCGTCAGCGCACCCCGTGTGAGCCTGTGTCCGAACGACACTAAACCGGAGTACGCTTTCATCGGGCGCTCCAATGTGGGCAAGTCGAGCCTGATTAATATGCTGACCAATCGGCGTAAGCTGGCCAAGACGTCCGCCACTCCCGGCAAGACGCTGCTTATCAACCATTTCATCATCAACAAGGAATGGTATTTGGTCGACCTTCCGGGCTATGGCTACGCGAAACGTTCCAAAACGGAGATAGCGCGTTTGGACCAGATGATTCGGGGCTACATCCTACAGCGCGAGCAGTTGGTTAATGTCTTTGTGCTGGTAGACTCCCGCCATGAGCCGCAAAAGATAGACTTGGAGTTTATCGAGTGGCTTGGCCAGTCGGGTGTGCCCTTCGCCATTGTCTTTACCAAGACGGACAAGTTGAGCGGCGGCAAGGCCAGTCAGAACATTGCCAATTACAAACGGAAACTGCTGGAGACCTGGGAGGAATTGCCGCCCGTCTTCATGACCTCTTCCGAGAACCGGCAGGGCAGGGAGGAGTTGCTCGACTATATTGACAGTATCAACCGACAACTGAGGGAATAGCGCATGGCCAAGGATACTCCGTGTGTGGACGTGCAGAACGTCTCGAAGGCGTTTGGTGCGCTGCAGCTCTTTGACCGCATCAGCTTCTCCATAGCTGAAGGACAGCGGGTGGGGCTGATAGCCAAGAACGGAACGGGAAAGTCGACCCTGCTCTCTGTGCTGGCAGGCAAGGAGAGTTGCGATACGGGCGACATCGTGTTCCGCCGCGACTTGACCGTGGGCTTTCTGGAGCAGTCGCCTCGGTTCGATGCCGATGAAAGTGTGCTGGACGCTTGCTTCAACCACCATGGCGACCCAGAGAAGGTGCTGAAGGCCAAACAGGTGCTGACGCAGTTGAAGATTCGCGACCTCAACCAGTCTATGGGGCAGCTTAGTGGCGGACAGCAGAAGCGTGTGGCCTTGGCCAACGTGTTGCTGACCGAACCCGACCTGCTGATACTGGACGAACCTACCAACCACCTCGACCTCGAGATGATAGAATGGTTGGAGGGCTATCTGTCGCGCGGCAACCGCACACTGCTGATGGTCACCCACGACCGCTTCTTCCTCGACCGGGTGTGCTCGGTCATCCTGGAACTCGACGACCGCACCGTTTACACCTATCGGGGCAGCTACAGCTATTATCTGGAGAAACGGCAGGAACGTCTGGATGCCCGGCGCGCGGAGATAGCCCGTGCCAACAATCTCTATCGCACGGAGCTGGAATGGATGCGGCGGATGCCGCAGGCGCGTGGCCACAAGGCGCGCTACCGCGAAGAGGCGTTCTACGAGTTGGAGAAGGTGGCCAAACAACGCATGGAAGAACGCCAGCTGCGACTGAAATCCCGCAACGTGTACATCGGTAGCAAAATCTTCGAGTGTCAGTATATTTCCAAGCGTTTCGGTGATGTGGTCATCCTGAAGGATTTCTACTACAACTTTGCGCGCTTCGAGAAAATGGGCATCGTGGGCAACAACGGCACGGGCAAGTCTACCTTTGTCAAGATGCTCCTCGCACAGGTGCAGCCCGACGAGGGGCGAATCGTGGTCGGCGACACGGTGCGCTTTGGCTATTTCTCGCAGGAGGGACTTCAGTTTGACGAACAGATGAAGGTCATTGACGTGGTCAGTGCCATTGCTGACTATGTGGACTTGGGAGGCGGCAAACGCCTGTCGGCCTCTCAGCTGTTGCAGTATTTCCTGTTCACGCCCGAACAGCAGTATAACTATGTCTACAAGTTGAGTGGTGGCGAGCGGCGCAAGCTCCATCTGTGCACGGTGCTGATGAAGAACCCCAACTTCCTGGTGCTTGACGAGCCGACCAACGACCTCGACATCGTGACGATGCAGATTCTGGAGGAGTATCTACAGGATTTCCCCGGCTGCGTCATCGTGGTCAGCCACGACCGCTATTTCATGGACAAGATTGTGGACCATCTGCTCGTGTTCAAGGGGCAGGGCGAGGTGAAAGACTTCCCTGGAAACTATACCCAGTACCGGGAATGGCAGGCCTTGAAGGACGGCAAGTCGGAAAAGGCAGCCCGAGTGTCTCGGGAAAAGTCGGCAAAGCCCGTCCGCCACGACGACCGCCGCCGCATGACCTTCAAGGAGAAACAGGAGTTTGAAAGGCTGGAGCGCGAGATTGGCCAGTTGGAGGAGGAACGCCGCCAGCTGGAGGAAGCCCTGTGCAGCGGCACGCTTTCCGTGGCGGATCTGACGGAGAAGAGCAAGCGCCTGCCCGTCCTTCAGGAGGAACTGGACGAGAAGTCCATGCGCTGGCTGGAACTCTCGGAGATTGAAAACGAACAGAAGAAATAAAAAGTGTGGTTATGAATGCTCAACCCTATCCGTCACAGTTGCTCGAAAGGGCCGTGCAGGAGTTTTCCAAGCTACCGGGCGTAGGTCGCAAGACGGCTCTCCGCTTCGCCCTCCACCTGCTGCGTCAGGATGGCGGCAGCGTGGATGCCTTTTTGGAGGCTCTCGGACGACTGAAACGCGAAGTGCACTACTGCCGCACCTGCCACAACATCTCCGATTCGGAGTGTTGCCCCATCTGCGCCGACCCCAAGCGCGATGCCGCCACCATCTGCGTGGTGGAGAATATCCAGGACGTGATGGCCGTGGAGAATACACAGCAGTACCGGGGCTTGTACCACGTGTTGGGCGGAGTCATCTCTCCGATGGACGGCATCGGGCCTTCCGACCTTGAAATCGACTCGCTGGTCAGCCGTGTGGAGGCTGGCGGTGTGAAGGAGATTATCCTTGCACTAAGCCCGACTATGGAGGGCGACACTACCAATTTCTATCTCTTCCGCAAGCTCGCCCCCTTCGACGTCAGTCTCTCCGTGATTGCACGCGGCGTCTCGGTGGGCAACGAACTGGAATACACCGACGAGGTGACGCTGGGACGCTCCATCCTCAACCGTACCCCTTTCGAGGGAAAATGAACCAAACATTTTCTTGATCATGCAGACAACAGACCCCTATCTTATGAATGACAACCGTGTGGACCCGGCCATGCGGTCATTGCAACGTCGCTTGATGGTTGCCTTTTGGACGGTGCTGGCACTGACGGTGCTGGTGGCCGCGCTCCTGCGTGTTGCAGGATGTCCTTCCGCCTGTCCGTTCTTTGACGATGGACTGGTGGAATATGTGGCCGACATGCTGGCCGTCTGTCTCACCGTCTGTCTTGTGCCCTTGGCCTTGCGCCTGTTCCGCTTTGAGCGCGTCCGCCGTCACCTGCCAGACCAATATGCCCACTGGGCGTGGGTTCGGCTGTTGATGCTCCAGTTGGTGTTGGTTGTCGATGCCGTCGGTTATGGACTGTTTGGCCAGGCCTCCTATTTCTATCTGGCCTTGATGACGTTGCTGGCCATGGTGTTTGTCTATCCGTCACGTCGCCGTTGCAAGGATGAAACCGCCAAGGACGAAACGGAATGAAGCAGCTCTCCGTTATCATCGTGAGTTACAATGCGCGCCGCTTTTTGGAGGCGTGTCTCCAGAGCGTGGAGTGCGCTATGGAGGGTCTTGACGGTGAGGTCATCGTGGTTGACAACCAGTCGCACGATGGCACGGTGGACTGGCTGCGGTCGCGCTTTCCGCAGGTGTGCGTGGTGGAGAGTGGCGGAAACCTCGGTTTTGCCAAGGCCAACAACATCGGCATCCGACGGAGCAGTGGCCGCTATGTGCTTCTGTTGAATCCCGACACGGTGGTGGCCGAGAACTGTTTCCGCCAGTCTGTCGATTTCCTGGAGCACCATCCACAGGTGGGCGCCGTGGGGATTCAAATGCTCAACGCCGACGGCACGCGTGCCCCGGAGTCGCGCCGCGGACTTCCCACTCCGGCCGTGGCCTTCTACAAGATGTGCGGACTGACGCGTCTGTTCCCACACAGTCGCCGCTTCGCCCGCTACTATATGGGTTGGCTGCCGTGGTCGGAGCCTGCCGAGATTGAGGTTGTCAGCGGTGCCTACGCCATGCTGCGCCGCGAAGCCCTCGACCGTGTCGGCCTCCTCGACGAGGACTTCTTTATGTACGGCGAGGATATTGACCTCTCCTGCCGGTTGATCGCCGATGGCTGGCACAACTGCTACTTGCCCTGCAAGATGGTGCACTACAAGGGCGGATGCAGCGACAAGTCCTCGGTCTTCTACGTGCGGATGTTCTACCGCGCGATGATTGTCTACTACCGGAAGCACCATGGCGGTGCTCCGTTCTGCATTCGAAAATTCATTGAATTCGCTGTCCGCCTCCGCATGCTGTTTGCCCTGATCGGCATTCTGCCGTCGCGGCTCGTTAGGACACGCATAAAAACCGTAATCACGCCCCAAGACCTGTTGAAATGAAAACGCTGCCCGACATTACGCTGCGCGCCATGGAACCCGAAGACCTTGACGTGCTTTACCAGATAGAAAACGACCGCTCCCTGTGGGAGACGGGGACTACCAATGTGCCGTATTCCCGCTATGCGCTCCGCGACTATATGGCGCATGCTGTCAACGACATCTACGTCGACCGGCAGGTGCGCCTCGTCATGGAGAACGCGGAAGGGCAGGTGGTCGGACTGGCCGATCTGGCCAACTTCGACCCGTGCCACCTGCGCGCCGAACTGGGCTTGGTGGTGCTTCCTGCCTATCGGCGGCAGCGGTATGCGGAGGCCGCCGTGGGGCAGGTGCTTGACTATGCGCTCCGCACACTCCACCTCCACCAGCTCTATGTCGTCATTGACCGGCGCAACGAGGCCGCCCTACAAATCTTCCGTCAGTACCGGTTTGTGGAGGGAAGTGCGCTCAAGGAATGGCTTTTCGACGGTGTCGGTTACCATGATGCGTGCCTTTTCCAAAGAATTTTATAACTTTTCTTGGAAAAAGTTTTGCGGTGTCGAAAAATGTCTGTACCTTTGCACCCGCTAAAACGGAAAAGACTGGTGCGTTAGTTCAGTTGGTTAGAATGCCTGCCTGTCACGCAGGAGGTCA
>CAVBXH010000049.1:0-22257 GCA_963599475.1 Acutalibacteraceae bacterium
TGTCCAGTCTGCACTGGACAAGTACTGGACAAGTACTGGGCAAATACTGGACAAATACTGGACAATGATGGGGAGAAATAGTTGAGAAATAGTTGAGAAATGCTGCTCAAGTAGCTTTCTATAACGGTGCAAAAGACCACAATACAACGACAAACATAAAAGCAGCATTATTGTGGCTGAAAAATTTGGTGGTTTCAAAAAATCTTCGTACCTTTCCGCCATGATATTCTATTTCTCCGGGACCGGCAACACCCGATGGGTGGCCCAACAACTGTCGGAAGCCACGCGCGAACCACTGGTAGACATGGCGCAGGCCATGCTGCAAGGCACTTACCACTACACGCTCCAGGACGGTGAGCGTCTGGGGTTCTGTTTTCCCACCCACGGTTGGCAACCGCCACGCCTGGTGCGACGCTTCATCCGGAATGCCGCGATCCAGTGTGCTGCAACCACTTATACCTATGCCGTCACCACCTGCGGTGACAGCGCTGGCGAGGTGATGACCATCCTCAACAAGGAGCTGCGGCGGAAGGGACTGCACGCCTCTTCCCTGTTTTCCGTCATCATGCCCGAGACGTATGTCTGTCTGCCGTTTATGTATACCGACACGCCCGAGCGGGAGCGCGAGAAGCTGACGGAGGCGGACCGTGTGGTGAAGCGCATTGCCGACACCATTGTCAGCCGGCAGTCGCCCGTGGTGGAACTGGAGCGCGGCGCGGCCCCGCACGTCTACTCCTATGTGATTGGCCCGTTCTTCAACCACTGCCTCATCAGCGACAGGAAATTCACCGTCGATGCCGATGCCTGCATCCGCTGTGGCCAGTGTGTCAAGGTGTGTCCGGTGGACAATATAACAGGTGCACCGCCCGTGTGGCTCCACACCGGACAGTGCACCTGCTGTATGGCCTGCTATCACCACTGTCCCACGCACGCCATCAACTACGGCAAGATTACGCGGGAGCGCGGCCAGTATTATTTCAATAGACGCGCGGACCGAAAATAGCCGTGCCGACGCGCACCATCGTGCTACCCTCCTCCACGGCGATGGGATAGTCGTGGCTCATGCCCCAAGAACGCTGGGCAAACCACGGAGCGGCGGCGAAATAGCACGCCTTCACCTCATCGAAGAACTGGTGGGCCTGCCGGAACTCGCTGCGTATCTGTGTCTCATCGTCCACATTCGAGGCCATCATCATCAGTCCACAGATGCGTACATGAGTCATGTCGCGCCACTCCCCACCATCCAGCAGTTGTCGGCAGCCGTCGGGTGTCAAACCATATTTCGTCTCCTCCTCTGCGATGTGCAGCTCCAGTAGCACGTCGATGGTGCGGTCGTGTTTAGCGGCCTGCTTCTCGATTTCCTTCAGCAGCTTGAGGGAGTCCACCGCCTCAATCATCGACACATAGGGAGCGATGTACTTCACCTTGTTGGTCTGCAGGTGTCCGATGAAATGCCACTGGATGTCACCGGGCAGGGCAGTCACCTTCTGCCGGAGTTCCTGCTCGTGGCTCTCGCCGAACACGCGCTGTCCCTCTTCGTATGCCGCCTGCAGGTATTCCACGGGATGGTATTTGCTGACGGCCACGAGACACACCCCTTCAGGCAGTCTGGAGCGCACTGCGCGGAGCTGTCCCTTCACGTCATACTCCGTCATCATGCGTTCTCCTGTTGCTCGTATTCGGGCTTGTCGTCGGCTTGACTCTTCCTGTATTCATAAACGTCCATCAGCGCGGTCTCTGCCACGGAGGCAATGACATAGTCGATCATGGTGCCGCCCATCACCGTCTCGATGTTGCCAACAGCGCCCTTCAGCGTGCTGGCCTGCACCAGGTAGTTGACGGCGGTGCGCTTCTCCTTCTCCGTTTTCTCGTCGATGGTGATAAACTGCAGCTTGGCCTTGTACCAGCGGTCTGCCGTGTCCTCATCGCTGAAGAAGATTTCCTTGTAGGGTGCGATTTTGATGTCCTTGATGGCAAATTCGCCACTGATGTAAGACGACACCTCTTCCATGATGCGCTTCTCGGCTTCGGTAAAGCTGAGGGCATCGACGGTGTAGGTCTCGGTCACCTTCTTCTGGAGACCGTCTTCCATGGTCTTCTCGTATTGAATCTTACATTCAAACCAAATTGCTGTTCTGCTTCTCATAGTTTTTTGTCTTTCTGTTAACTTTTTAATAGGTGTATCTTTTTAGGGATGCAAAAGTAATCATAATTTCCGAACGAGACAACGTTAGGGCCGTTTTTTTCTTTCTGCCCATAGAAAAACGGTTTCGTCCCCTGCTTTTGGCACGCAATTTGCAAACTGGGTTTTCAAATATAACCATACACACTTTATACGATTATGCAGAAAGGTAATATTGGGGTTACAACCGAGAACATCTTCCCCGTCATCAAAAAGTTTCTCTATAGCGACCATGAAATCTTCCTCCGCGAAATGGTTTCCAATGCCGTAGATGCCACACAGAAGCTCAAGACACTCGCACAGCAGGGCGAGTTCAAGGGCGAGCTGGGCGACCTGTCCGTGCGCGTCAGCCTTGACACGGACAAGGGCACCATCACCATCAGCGACCGCGGCATCGGCATGACGGAAGCGGAGATAGACAAATACATCAACCAGATCGCCTTCTCGGGCGTGAACGATTTTCTGGAGAAGTACAAGGACAATGCCAACAACATCATCGGCCATTTCGGTCTGGGCTTCTACTCTTCCTTTATGGTGGCCAAGAAGGTGGAAATCATCACTCGGAGCTACAAGGAGGATGCCAAGGCCGTGAAATGGTCGTGCGACGGCAGTCCGGCCTACGAGATTGACGAGGCGGAGAAGGCCGACAGGGGTTCGGACATCGTGCTCTATGTGGACGACGACTGCAAGGAATTCCTCGACAAGAGCAAGCTGCAGGGTCTGCTCAACAAATACTGCAAGTTTATGGCCGTGCCCGTGGTGTTCGGCAAGAAGCAGGAATGGAAGGACGGCAAGATGCAGGACACGGACGAGGATAACGTCATCAATAATGTGGAACCGCTGTGGACCAAGGCACCGTCGACCCTCAAGGATGAAGACTACAAGGCGTTCTACCGCACGCTCTACCCCATGCACGACGAACCGATGTTCTGGATTCACCTCAATGTCGACTATCCCTTCAACCTCACCGGCATCCTCTATTTCCCGCGCATCAAGTCAAATATCGAACTGCAGCGCAACAAGATTCAGCTCTTCTGCAACCAGGTGTTCGTCACCGACCAGGTGGAGGGCATCGTGCCGGAGTTCCTCACCCTGCTCCATGGTGTCATCGACTCGCCCGACATCCCGCTCAACGTGAGCCGCAGCTACCTGCAGAGTGACCGCGAGGTGAAGAAGATTTCTACCTATATCACCAAGAAGGTGGCCGACCGCCTGCAGGCCATTTTCAAGGAAGACCGCAAGGCCTACGAGGAGAAATGGGACGACCTAAAGCTCTTCATCAACTACGGCATGCTCAGCGAAGAGAGCTTCTACGACCGCGCCAAGGAGTTTGCGCTGATGAAGGACACGGAGGGCAAGTACTTCACCTTCGACGAGTACAAACAGCTCATCGAGGGCACCCAGAAGGACAAGGACGACAACCTCATCTACCTCTACGCCACAGACCGCGAGGAACAGTACAGCTATATCCAGGCGGCCAAGGACAAGGGCTACAGCGTTCTGCTGCTCGACGGACAGCTGGACGTTCCAGCCATCCAGATGCTGGAACAGAAATTTGAAAAGAGCCGCTTCACGCGCGTTGATGCCGACATCATCGACCGCCTCATCGTGAAGGACGACGCACCGAAGAACACCCTTGGCGAGGACGAGTCTGCCAATCTGTCATCCGTCTTCCGCTCGCAGCTGCCCCATCTGGAGAAGGCCGAGTTCATGGTTGAGGTACAGGCGCTCGGCAACAGTGCCCGCCCCGTCATGATTACGCAGAACGAATATATGCGCCGCATGAAGGAGATGAGCCGTTTCCAGTCTGGCATGAACTTCTATGCCCAGATGCCCGACTCGTTCAACCTCGTGCTCAACAGCGACCATCCGCTCGTGAAGCGCGTGCTCGACGAGTGCGGAACGGCTACTGCCGAAACCCTCAAGCCCATTGAGAGCGAACTGCGCGGACAGCAGGCGCGCCTCGACGCGCTCCGCCAGTCACAGGAGGGGAAGAAGGCCGAAGACCTCTCGCAGGAAGAGAAGGACGACAAGGCCAACACGGAGAAGGCCATTGCCGAACAGAAGGACAAGAAGCAACAGGTGCTGGCCGACTTCGGCAAGCAGAACGCCGTGGTTCACCAGCTCATCGACCTGGCACTCCTGCAGAACGGCATGCTGAAGGGCGAAGCCCTCGACAAGTTCCTGCAGCGTAGCGTGGATCTGATTAAGTAGCAACAAACATCGGGGACAGACGGGTTTTTCCACCGTCTGTCCCTGTTTTTTTACGCTGTTCGAGCGATATTTTTGAGGAAAACGAAAAATAATTGAATGAAAATTTGGATTTCCTGGGAATAATGAGTACCTTTGCAGCCGCAAAAGAGAAAACACCGCGGAGTGGAGCAGTTGGTAGCTCGCCAGGCTCATAACCTGGAGGTCGCATGTTCGAGTCCTGCCTCCGCAACTAAAACAAGCCGTAACAAGTTGAGAAATCAATGAGTTACGGCTTTCTCTATGAGAAAGGGTCGGCCAAAAGACAAACAGAGTAGCGTGTGTAGACATAAAACAAAAAAAAAGCCCCACGCCATCACGGCGGGGGACTTCAGGGTTCTTGTTTACAATGAAATGATTTATTTTGCATACGTTGCAACGGCAGGATTTTGGATGCTGTCTGCGGCGCAGCGCAGGCGGTAAGACAAGTCGCACAGCGCGCCGCGCAGTCGCTCCGCCTCTTCTGGCGAGAAGCCACCCACGCCGCCGTTGCCGTCGATGCCGTACATTTTTTGCTGAAACCACGCCACCGACTTGTCGTCAAAGTACTCGCGCACGATTTCGCGCCACGACACGGACAAGTAGATATCGCGCATTCGCTGCTTCATGTCCGTAATCCTTTCCTGTTTCCTTTTTGCTGCTACTTCCATTGTTCTGATGTTTTTGTCATTTCGGCATGTCCGTCAGTCTGTCGAAGATGTCGCTGGCATAGTCGAGAAGCTCGGGGTAGCCGTTCGGATAGCCGTCGCAATAGTTGCGGATGGCAAGGATAAGATCCTCTTCCTCCCGTGTGACCCTCATGGTGATGTCTGTCTGCCTCTTCATCTCGCAGTCTTTTCAGTTTGGACGGTGCAAAGTTACTAATTTTTTAGAAAGTAACCTAACGTTTTGCGTCTTTTCTTTCCAAACTGCTATTTTTTAGAACATTTTCGTTCTAAAGGCTATCTTAAAAACATCTCAGCGCGCGAGATAAACATTTCGTCATCGACGAAAAATCCGATAATCCTTGGCCGTTACGAAATAATTGTCTATCTTTGCCCTGTAATTCCGCAGACAACAGGTCAATAACTAACAAATATACAACACAATTATGGAAAACAACACCCAACTGATTGCCCAATGTGAAGCACGGGCAAAGGAATGGCTCTCGCCGGCCTTCGACGAAGAGACCCGCAAGGCAGTGCAGGAAATGCTCGACAGCGACGACAAGACCGCACTCATCGATGCCTTCTACCAGAACCTCGAGTTCGGCACGGGCGGACTGCGCGGCATCATGGGCGCAGGCACCAACCGCATGAACAAGTACATTGTGGGCATGGCCACACAAGGCTTTGCCAACTACATCCTCCAGGCATTCCCCGGCAGGAAAGACCTCGCCGTCGTGGTGGGCCACGACTGCCGCAACAACGGACGGATGTTCGCCGAGACCGTGGCCGACATCTTCTCCGCCAACGGCATCAAGGTGTACCTCTTCGAGAGCCTCCGCCCCACCCCAGAGATCTCCTTCGCCATCCGCCAGTTAGGTTGCCAGGCCGGTGTCAACGTGACAGCCTCGCACAACCCCCGCGAATACAACGGCTACAAAGCCTACTGGGAAGACGGCGCACAGGTGCTCGCCCCACACGACAAGGGCATCATCGACGAGGTGAACAAGGTGACCATCGACCAAGTGAAGTTTGAGGGCAACAAGGAGCTTATTGACATCATCGGTGGCGAGATGGACTGGGACTACATCCAGGCCGTGAAGGAGGCCATGGTGGACCAGGACGTTATCCTGCGCCACAAAGACCTCAACATTGTCTACTCGCCCATGCACGGTACTGGCCGCGTCATCATTCCCGAGGCACTGCGCTCGTGGGGCTTCCAGAACATCCACGTCGTGCCGGAACAGATGGTCATCGACGGCAACTTCCCCACCGTCGTTTCGCCGAATCCAGAGAACGCTGAAGCCATGACGCTCGGCATGAAACTCGGCACGCGACTCAACGCCGACCTCGTCATCGCCTCCGACCCTGACGCCGACCGCCTCGCCATCGTCTGCCGCAACACCAAGGGCGAATGGGAAATCCTCAACGGCAACCAGACCTGCATGATGTTCTGCTGGTACATCATCGCCAACAAGAAGAAGCTCGGACAGCTCAAGGGCAACGAGTTCCTCGTGAAGACTATCGTGACCACCGAGGAAATCGCCGAGATTGCCAAGAAGAACGGCGTGGAGTTGCGCGACTGCTACACGGGCTTCAAGTGGATTGCAAACGAGATACGCATCTCCGAGGGCAAGCAGAAGTACATCGGCGGCGGTGAAGAGTCGTTCGGCTTCCTGCCCTTCGACAAGGTGCGCGACAAGGACTCCCCCGCCTCCATCTGCCTTATCTGCGAGATTGCCGCCTGGGCCAAGGACAACGGCAAGACGCTCTATGATCTGCTCATGGACATCTACGCCGAGTACGGTTTCTCGCGCGAAGCCACCGTCAACGTGGTGCGTCCGGGAAAGACTGGTGCCGACGAAATCAAGCAGATGATGGCCGACTTCCGTGCCAACCCGCCGCAGACGCTCGGCGGTGCAAAGGTGGTGCTATGGAAGGACTACCAGACGCTGGAGGCCAAGAAGGCCGACGGCACGACGGAGAAGCTCAACATGCCCGACACGTCCAACGTGCTCCAGTGGTTCTGCGAAGACGGCACGAAAGTCAGCGTGCGCCCCTCAGGCACGGAACCGAAAATCAAGTTCTACCTCGAAATCAAAGACCCGTCGTTCAAGTGCGCCGGATGCTACGAACGCTGCATGAAGGCCGCCGACGAGCGCATCAAGGCCATCAAGAAGGACTTGAATCTCGACTGATAGAACACTGAACCCCAACAGGAAAGGACTCTGCACCGTGTGATGCAGAGTCCTTTTTCTGTAGGGGATAAAAAAGTCGCGCGCAGCCTGCTGAACCTTGTCCGAACAGCAGGCGCAGGCTTAGTCCAGTCCGAACAGCAGACGCAGTCCGCCGTCCACTCCCGAGAAGCCCATGAAGGCCAGGCTCAGCAGTCCGGCCGACAGCATGACGATGGCCATGCCGCGCATGCCTTTGGGAATGTTGCTCAGCTCCATCTGTTCGCGCATTCCGGCAAACACCGTCAGTGCCAGACCGAAGCCCAGTGCCGTGGAGAACGCGTAGACCACGGACTGCAACAGCGAGAAGTCCTTCTGAATGACGAGGATGGCCACACCCAGCACGCAGCAGTTGGTCGTGATCAGCGGCAGGAAGATGCCTAACGCTTGATAAAGTGCCGGCGACACCTTCTTAAGGATGATTTCCACCATCTGCACCAGGGCAGCGATGACGAGGATGAAGGCAATGGTCTGGAGGTAGGCCAGTCCGAAGGGGTCAAGCACGTAGCGCTGCACCAGCCAGGTGACCACCGTGGACAGCGTCAGCACGAAAGCCACGGCAGCCGCCATGCCCAGCGAAGTGTCTATTTTCTTTGAAACGCCAAGGAAGGGGCAGATGCCCAGAAACTGTGACAACACGATGTTGTTCACGAAGATGGCGGAGATAAAGATCAGTATGTATTCCATAATGTCAAGCCTTCTTTAGTCTGTTAACGATAGCCACGAGGAAGCCCAGCGTGATGAAGGCTCCCGGAGGCAGCACAAAGAGCAGGATGTTGCAGGTCTCGGGCAACAGTTGCAGGCCGAACACGGAACCCGCGCCCAGCAGTTCGCGGCAAACACCCAGCGAGGTCAGTCCGAGGGTGAAGCCGAGTCCGATGCCCACGCCATCGAAGAGCGAGGCCAGCGGCGAGTTTTTCGCGGCAAAGGCTTCCGCGCGTCCCAGGATGATGCAGTTGACCACAATCAGTGGGATGAAGAGTCCGAGCGACGCGTCGAGAGACGGCAGATACGCCTTGATGAACATCTGGAGAATGGTGACGAAGGCCGCTATCACCACGATGAACACGGGGATGCGCACCATGTCGGGCGTCACGTTCTTGATGCAGCTGATGGCGAAGTTGGTGCAGATGAGCACGGCCATGGTAGCCAGTCCCATCGACATGCCGTTGAGGGCCGACGTGGTGGTGGCCAGCGTGGGACACATGCCCAGTATGAGGGCAAACGTGGGGTTTTCCTTCACGATGCCGTTTTTGATGATTCCAAGATAACTCATAGCGATTTTACTTTTTGTTGTTCTGTGTATAGGCTGAGTAAGCCTGGTTGACGGCCTTCAGGAAGGCGCGGCTCGTGATGGTGGAGGCCGTGATGGCATCCACGTTGCCGCCGTCCTTCGACACGGTCAGCGGCGTGGCGGGGTTCTTGCCGATGATGTCGCCCTTCTGTCCCTTCTGAAACCACTTGTCGGCCTTGGCGCCGAGACCCGGAGTCTCTGCGTGCTCCAGTACCGTGTAGCCCAGAATGTCACCCGAGCGGTTGAAGCCCACCAGCACTTTCAGGTCACCACCGAAACCGCCAGCCGTACTCTCCACGGCAGCACCGAACGGCTGTCCGTCGCTTTCGATGCTGTAGACCACATAGTGTTGCTCCTTGCCCTTGCTGTCCGTCTGGCACACCGTGTCTGTGGCGGCCACGGCAATATGGTCCGTGCCCATCACCGATCGGATGCCGTCGGCCAGCAATTTTTCCTTCTGTTGCGCAATCGGTTCGCTGGTCATGTGGTTGACGGCGGCCAGAATGCCTCCCACGACCACAGAGACCACGGTCAGCACCACGGCCATATTGCGCAGTGACGATTCTAATTTCTTCATTTTACGACCTCCCCGAAACGTTTTGGTTTAACATAGTTGTTGATGAGCGGCGTGAAGGCGTTCATAATCAGAATGGCGAACGACATGCCTTCGGGATAAGCACCCCAGTTGCGAATGATGACGGTCAGCGCACCGATGGCCACACCATAGATGAGCTGTCCGCGATGCGTCATCGGCGAAGTGACGTAGTCCGTGGCCATGAAGATAGCACCGAGCAGCAGACCTCCGCTGAGCACTACCGAGACAGGGTCAGCATACACGGGGCTGGCCATGTGCATCAGTCCCGACAGGACAAACACCGTGGCAATGATGCTCACGGGAATGTGCCACGTGATAATCTTCTTCCACAGCATGAAGGCTAAGCCCAGCAACAGTGCCAGGGCGCAGATTTCGCCCATCGCACCTGCTCCGTCGGGATGGTTGCCCAGGAAGAGCGACAGCGAGTCGGGCAGGTTGTCCAGCCCCGAAGCGTCGCCCGTCTTGATGGCCTGCTTCATGATGGACAGCGGCGTGGCTCCCGTCTCTGCGTCGAGATAAGAGAACGTCTGTCCCACCTTCGGCCACGTGGTCATCTGTGCGGGAAACGCCACCAACAGGGCGGCGCGACCTACGAGGGCCGGATTGAACAGGTTGTTGCCCAGTCCGCCGAAGGGCATCTTGGCAATGCCGATGGCAAACAGCGCACCGATGACGACAATCCACAGCGGAAGGTTGGAAGGAAGGTTGAAGGCAAGGAGCAGACCCGTGAGCACGGCAGAGCCGTCGCACACCGTCATGCGCCCGTTGCGCAGCATGTATTTGTTGATGGCCCACTCAAAGAGCACGCACGCGGCGACGCTCGTGGCGGTCACGATGACCGATCCGATGCCGAAGAACCAGAACGACGCCAGCAGAGCAGGCAACAGGGCGATGATGACGCCATACATGTTGCGCTCCACCGTGTCCGTTCCGTGGGCATGGGGCGATAATGAAACGATGAGATTTCCCATTGTGATTTCTATATCTTTATATTATATATAATGTGTCTGATACTTATTTCTTGGTCTGCCGGCTGCGGATGATGCCCATGACGGTCTGCTTGCCCAGTCGGATGTGGTCGAGCAGTGGACGGTGAGCCGGACAGGTGAACTGGCAGGAGCCGCACTCGATGCAACTCGTGATGTCCTCTGCCTCGCAACGCTCCCAGTTCTTTACGCCGGAGAGCTTGGCCAGCAGATACGGTTCGAGTCCCATCGGACAGGCGTCCACACACTTGCCGCAGCGGATGCAAGGTTGCGCCTCCTTGCGCAGCGCGTCCGTGTCGGAGAGAATGGTGACGGCGTTCGTTCCCTTGCAGACGGGCACGTCCGTCGTGGTGAGCGCCTTGCCCATCATCGGGCCGCCGGCCAGCACCTTCGCGTCGCCCTCGGGCATTCCGCCGCAAGCCACGATGAGGTCTTTCATCGGCGTTCCCATGCGCACCAGGAAGTTGCTGGGGTGCAACAGTTTCTTTCCCGTCACCGTCGTGTAACGTTCAAACAGCGGCTTATGCTTCATCACGGCCTCGTAGACGGCAAAGGCCGTCCCCACGTTCTGCACGATGGCTCCCACGTTGACGGGAATGGCTGGCGGGGCAGGCACCTGACGACCGATGACCGCATCGACGAGTTGCTTCTCGCCACCCTGCGGATAGCGTTGCTGCAGGGGCACGACCTCCACGGCATAAGGCGATGCGCCAAACTTCGCAGCACATTTCTCCGTGAGCAGGGCGATGGCCTGCGGCTTGTTCGTCTCGATGCCGATGTAGCCGCACGTCACCTTGGCGGCCTTCATCAGCAGTTCCAAGCCCACTAAAATCTCGTCCGCCTTCTCCATCATCAGCCGGTAGTCCGCCGTGATGTACGGCTCACACTCCACTGCGTTGATGATGACACACTCTGCCTTGGCCGTTGGCGGCGGACAGAGCTTGATGAAGGTGGGGAAGCCTGCGCCGCCCATACCCGTCACGCCTGCCGCCTTGATGCGGTTGACGATTTCCTCGGGCGTCAGCTCCGGATGCGCCTCCACGGTGTCGAGCGTCTCGGAGCGGTCGATGGTCTCTTCCCATTCGTCGCCCTCCACATTAATGAAGATGGCCGGCTTACGGTAGCCCGACGCGTCGACGACAGTGTCTATCTTCGCCACCGTGCCGCTGACCGATGAGTGGACCGGGGCAGAAACGAAGCCTCCAGCCTCTGCAATCAGCGTGCCCACCTTCACTTTGTCGCCCTTGGCCACGACGGGTTTGGCCGGTGCACCGATGTGCTGCGAGAGTGGGAAGACCGCCTGTACGGGCAGTGCCGCCACCTGCGTGACCGCCTCGTTGCTGAGCTTATTTTCCTCGGGGTGGATTCCCCCGATGCTGAATGTTCTGATTTTCATACCTGTTCCTCCTTTCTGTTGTCGGGTGTTGTCGGCGCTGCGGGTTTCGGTGCGGGGAAGTTGACCGCCTTGATGGCTTTGGTGGGACACACGGCCACACACTTACGGCACAGGCGACACTTGGTGAAGTCGATGTACGAGACGTTGTTCTCCACCGTGATGGCTCCGAAGGCACACTCCTTGGCGCATTTCCCGCAACCGATGCAGGCCGCCTTACAAGCCTTCATGGCCACGGCACCCTTGTCCTTGTTGACACACTCCACGTAGACGCGGCGACCCTTGACGCCCTTCTTGCGCAGTTCGATGATGTGTCGCGGACACGCCTTGACGCACGCACCGCACGCCGTGCAGCGATCCTCGTCCACCTCCGGCAGTCCCGTCTCCGGGTTCATGCGGATGCCCCCAAACTGACAGGCTTCCACGCAGTCGCCGCAGCCCAGACAGCCGAAGCCGCAACCCGTCTCTCCAGCGCCACACGCGTTCATGGCCGCACAGGAGTGCAGTCCGTCGTACGACACCGTTCTCGGGCGCAGCGCACACGTGCCGCCGCAGCGCACCACGGCCACCATGGGGTCGCCGTTGGCCATGGCCATTCCCAAGAGGTCGGCCACCTTGCCCATCACTTCCTGTCCGCCGACGGGACAACTGATGCCGTCTATGCTTCCAGCGTCAGCACCCTTGACCAAGGCATCGGCCAAGGCACTGCACCCCGCAAAGCCGCAACCGCCACAGTTGGCACCGGGCAGCAGCGCGGTCACCTCCGGGATGCGCTGGTCTTCGTAGACGGCGAATTTCTTCGAGCAGACGTACAGCACCACGGCGGAAATCAGTCCGATAGCGCCCAGCACTGCCACTGCAATCACCATAAAATTCATCATGTCTTGTTGTCTTTGTTTTTTGTATTTGTTTTAGTTTAACGCTTTTCTATTCCGAACGTCAGTTGTCGACGCATCCTGCGGCGCAACAGCCAGAGCACTCCATAGTAAGGGAACAGCGCGAGCAGGGAAGCCACAGCGGCCACGCCCTCGTTGTCCGTCGCGGCCAACACAGCCGTCAACACCGCCACCAGCAGCACGAAGGGAACGCCGAACGCCCAAAGCAGGGCGCGCCGCGCCACTGTCGGCGAAGCCCACACCACCACGCTGTCGCCCACCTTGTAGGACGCAGCAGCGGCCGTCTGCACCTCCACCATCTTCTCCTTCGACTCCGAAGCTTGGCAAAAAGAAGAAGCCTGACAGGCCGCGCACGCCGAAACCTGTCGGATGCGCACCAAGACCGTCTGGCCACTGACGCACTCCACGACTCCTTCATGGTTTATTTTTTTCTCCATGCGAAGATATGCTCTACTTCGACTGCAAAATTACTACAAAAATACGAATTACGGGGTTCTGCCGCAGATTTATTTTCATTTTCTTGCGTAATCGTTTGCAAGTATACCGACTTTTTCTTACTTTTGCAAGGCTTTTAGAAAACAACACTATGACAGCAAATGATCAGACCCTCCAGCAGATTGACCGGGTCATCAAAAAGATTGCAGACCAGTTTCCCGCCGTGGAAGAACCCACCGCGCTGACCGACATCCATCTGCGCGTCAACCAGGAGACCGGCGAACTGCTGGCCTTCGACGACGACGACAACGAAATCACGCGCTACGTCGTGGAGCAATGGATAGACAACAAGGACGACAGTTTCTATGCCGACGTAACCTCTGCGCTCCGCAAGCGTCTGGCCAGCCAGCAGGAACTCCTCCACGGAATAGCCCTCCTCAAGCCCTACTCCTTCGTCTTGGAGGACGACGAGCGCGAGAACATCGCCGAGCTGTACGTGGTGGACGACGACACGGCCATCCTTGACAAAGACCTCATGGAGGGACTGGACAAGGAGCTGGACGATTTCCTCGCCAAACTGCTGTCCTGATTGCCTTATAAAGCAACTATCCTAAGCGGAGCGGCGGCCTACCGCAGGCGCAGGCTGTCCCCCACCCTTAACTGATAGTCGGCCGGCAGCCCGTTCATCTTGTAGAGCCGCTTCATCCGAATGCCGTACTGCTGGGCGATGGAATACATCGACTCTCCGTTGCGCACGATGTGCGGGCGGTTTTTGTATTCCTTGGGCGCATTCCGCCGTTTCTTCTCCAGCCACACGATGTCGCCGTCCTTCAGCTCCGCCTTGCGGTAAAGCTCGTTGTAGGAGGCCAGTTTTCGGGCAGACACGCCCACTTCCTTCCCGATGCTCTTGAACGTATCTCCCTTCCGGGCAATGACATAATAGTTTTTGTTGAAGAAACGCACCGTGCGCATCTGCGCTACAGCCTGATGCGTCTGGTATTCATTGTAGCGGTTAAACTTCCGCGCGTTGTCGTACTGGTCCAGTCCGTAGAGTTGGATAATTTCTATCAACTGCGTGGCGTAGCGCGGATTGGTGGCGTAGCCGCACGCCTTCAGTCCGTAGGCCCAACCCTTGTAGTCTTTGCGGTCAAGCTGGAAGAGCGAGCTGTACCTGCGGCTGTTGACGAGGAAGAGCGAATGATCCTCATAGCTGTCGAACACGCTGTCGTACGCCCGGAAACACTCGTTGCGCGCGTCGTCGTCGTGATACGTTGTCCGTCCCGTCCACCCGTGACACTTGATGCCGAAATGGTTGTTGCCCTTGCGCGCCAGTTCACTATTGCCTGCGCCCGACTCCAGCACCCCCTGCGCCAGGGTGATGCTGGCCGGGATGCGGTGTTTCTGCATCTGTTCGATGGCCAAGTCCTTGTAGCGGTCGAAATATGCCTGGAAGCGCGCGTTCCGCTTCATCTGTGCGAAGGCTGCGAGGGGCAGCAACAAGAGGAGCAGTGCGCCGAAAAGTCGTCTCATGCGTTTATTTTTCTGTTGAATGTTGCAAAGGTAAGGAAAAAATGTTATATTTGCAACAAAAACCACGATTATGGAAAAGATTACCTTGAAATCCGAACTGCTGCGAGTGCAGCTGGAGGAGCTGTCGGCCGAAGACCAAGAGCTGGTGCAACAAGCCATTGCGCAGACCGACTGCTCGTATGCGCCCTACTCCCGTTTCTCCGTGGGTGCTGCGCTGCGGCTGGAGAACGGCATTGTCGTGCGCGGCTGCAACCAGGAGAATGCGGCCTTCTCCGTCACCGTCTGTGCCGAGCGTTCCGCCCTGTTTGCTGCCGGTGCAAGCTTTCCCGACCAAGCCGTCACCACACTGGCCATTGCGGCGCGCAACGCCTCCCGTGAACTGCTTGAAGACCCCGTCACGCCCTGCGGCACGTGTCGTCAAGCCCTCGTCGAAACGGAGACGCGCTTCCAACATCCCGTCCGCCTGTTGCTCTACGGCAGGAAGTGCATCTATGTGGCCGACAGCATCAAGGCACTGATGCCCCTCTCCTTTACGGAATACTAAGCCATCAGTGCCTTGGCGGTGCAAACAGAAAATCAGTGTCCCTTGGCCGTGCGGTAGCGCGACAGGAGCGGAATTTCCTTGCAGAGCGCGTCTGCCAGTCGACTGGCCACCATGTGTGCGCCGTACTCCGTGTAGTGCGTGTTGTCCTCCTTGCCGTCGGGAAAGAGCGGATGCTCGCCCGGTGCGAAGTTCATGTGCAACTTCTTTGAACCCTCTACGCCCAGCGAGTCCTCCATTTGGTGCGTGATGCGGTTGGCATCCACGAAATGCACGTTCATGCGCTGTGCCACGTCGCGCGGCGCAACAATATAAAGTCCGTGTGTATCCGTGAGCACCAGCTTTTTATCAGCGTCCGGCAACCAGTTGCGGCGCACCACGGAGTTCATCAGCACAGGCGTTCCACCCTTTTCGCGCGTCTCGCGCACAAACTTCGCCAGGTTGTAGTCGAACGTCGAACCCGGGTCTGTGTGGCGGTCTGCCTTCGGCTTCTCGTCGTTGTGTCCGAACTGGATGATGACGTAGTCGCCCGGCTTGATGAGCGAGAGCACCTTGTCCCAGCGTTTCTCGTCGATGAAGCTCTTAGACGACCTGCCGTTCACGGCGTGGTTGTCCACGCGCACGAAGTCGGGGTCAAAATAGTCCTGCAACACCATGGCCCAGCCGCGCTCCGGCGAACCCTTCGAGAGGTCTTTGTTGGCAGCAGTGGAGTCGCCGATGACGAAAATCGTCGTCACGTGGTCCGCCTTGAAGGCACACACCACGACGAGTACGGCAACGAGCGCCGCCCATTTTCCGATCGTTTTCATAGTCCTTTTTATTAGTTCAAGTGTTTGTTTTAAGTATCTTCTTCAATCCGTTAACCTTCAACCCTTCACGGCGGCAACAAGTTCCTCCGCCGAGAGCGTCTGCTGATCGCCCGTCTCCATGTTCTTCAGCGTCACCTTGCCCTCGTTCATCTCGTTCTCCCCCGCCATGGCGACGAAGGAAATCTGCTTGGCGTTGGCGTAGTTCATCTGCTTCTTCATCTTGGCCGCATCGGGGTAGAGTTCCGTGCGGATGCCCGCCTGCCGAGCCTTGGCCACGAGAGGCAGACAGTAGGCCGTCTCCCGTTCACCGAAGTTGATGAAGAGCAGTTGCGTGCCGTTGATGGAGTCCTTCGGATAACCGTCGAGCGCGTTGAGCACGTCGTAGATGCGGTCTGCGCCGAACGAGATGCCCACGCCACTCAGTCCCGGCATGCCGAAGATGCCCGTGAGGTTGTCGTAGCGTCCGCCGCCCGTGATGCTGCCAATCTGCACGTCGAGCGCCTTCACCTCGAAGATCGCCCCCGTATAGTAGTTGAGTCCGCGTGCCAGCGTAAGGTCCAGCTGCATCTCGTTGTTCAGTCCCGCCGTTTTCAGCGTGTCCAGGATGAAGCGCGTCTCCTCCACGCCCTTCAGTCCCGTCTCGCTGCCGGCAAGCACCTGTGCGACGGTTTCCAGCTTCTCGTCGTTCGTCCCCGTGAGGGCGATGATAGGCTGGAGCTTCGCAATCTGATCCTCGGTCAGTCCGTCCTCGCGCAGTTCCGCGTTGACGTTGTCGATGCCTATCTTGTCCAGCTTGTCGATGGCCACCGTGATGTCCACGATTTTGTCGGCCGCCCCGATGGTTTCGGCAATGCCCGTAAGGATTTTGCGGTTGTTGATTTTAATCTGTACGCGGATGCCGAAGCGGCTGAACACCGTGTCGACAATCTGCATCAGCTCCACCTCGTTGAGCAGCGAGTCCGAACCCACCACGTCAGCGTCGCACTGGTAGAACTCGCGGTAGCGTCCCTTCTGCGGACGGTCGGCGCGCCACACGGGCTGAATCTGATAGCGTTTGAAGGGCAGTTGCAACTCATCGCGGTGCATGACGACGTATCTAGCGAAGGGCACGGTGAGGTCGTACCGCAGTCCCTTCTCACACATCTTCGAGGCCAGGTGCAGTGCGTTACGCTCCGCCAGCTCCTCGTCGCTGACCTTGGCGAGGCAGTCGCCACTGTTGAGCACTTTGAAGAGCAGTTTGTCGCCCTCCTCGCCATACTTACCCATGAGCGTCTGCAGCGTCTCCATGGCTGGCGTCTCTATCTGCTGGAAGCCATAGAGGGCGTAGACCTCGCGTATGGTATTGAAAATGTAGTTGCGCTTGGCCATCTCTACGGGAGAGAAGTCGCGCGTGCCTTTCGGAATATTCGGTTTCTGTGCCATTTATTTTCTTACGATGGTTTGTGCCCGGTCCGGGCCGATGGAAATGATTTTGATGGGAGTTTCGAGTTGCTGCTCCAAGAAGCGGATGTAGTTGGAGAAGGCTTCCGGGAACTGTTCCTCGGCAGTCAGCTGCGTCATGTCGGTCTTCCAGCCAGGTAGCTCCTCGTAGACGGGTTCGATGCCTTCGTCGATGCTGTAGGGGAAGTAGTCGATCTGCTGTCCGTTCTGCCGATAGGCCACGCAGGCCTTGATGGTGTCGAAGCTGTCGAGCACGTCGCTCTTCATCATGATGAGCTGCGTGACGCCGTTGACCATGATGGCGTATTTCAGTGCGACGAGGTCTATCCAGCCGCAGCGGCGCTCGCGCCCCGTCACTGCCCCGTATTCGTGTCCGAGGTCACGTATCTTCTTGCCCGTCTCGTCGAAGAGTTCCGTGGGGAACGGTCCTGCCCCGACGCGCGTGCAGTAGGCTTTCATGATGCCGTAGACATCGCCAATCTTGTTGGGACCGATGCCCAGTCCGGTGCACGCCCCGGCGCAGATGGTGTTGGAGGAAGTGACGAAGGGGTACGAACCGAAGTCCACGTCGAGCATGGTGCCCTGCGCACCTTCGCAGAGCACACTCTTTCCGCTTTTCAGCAGACGGTCGATTTCGTGCTCTGAGTCGACGAGATGGAACTGCCGCAGATACTCCACGCCCTCCATCCATCGCTGTTCCACGCCGTCCAGGCTGTAGTCGAAGTGGAGCGACTGGAGGATGGCCTCGTGGCGCGCCTTGCAGGCCGCATATTTCTCCTCGAAGTGGTCGAGGATGTCGCCGACGCGCAGTCCGTTGCGCGACACCTTATCGGTGTAGGTAGGTCCGATGCCCTTCCCCGTGGTGCCCACCTTGTTCTTGCCCTTCAGCGATTCGTAGGCGGCGTCGAGCACGCGGTGTGTGGGCATGATGAGGTGTGCCTTCTTCGAGATGTGCAGGCGGTTGCGCAGTTCGTGTCCGCTGGCTTCGAGTGCCTTGGCCTCCTCCATGAAGAGGTCGGGAGCCAGCACCACGCCGTTGCCGACGATGTTGACCTTTCCGCCTTGGAAGATGCCGGACGGAATACTGCGCAGCACGTACTTCTGTCCTTCAAATTCGAGGGTGTGTCCGGCGTTCGGTCCGCCCTGGAACCGTGCCACTACGTCGTACTGGGGGGTCAACACGTCGACCACCTTTCCTTTTCCTTCGTCGCCCCACTGCAAGCCGAGCAGGACGTCAACTTTGCCTTGATTCATTGTCTATTGTCGGGTTTGTTTTTGATTTTCTGTTGTCTATTGTTCTCTTTCGTGATTTTGGCCTGGCAACTGCTGCACACGCCGTAGACGTAGAGCGTGCTGCTGTCCATGCGAAACCGCCGGAGGGGCAGGTCGTCGATGACCTTGTTGAGCGTGGCAGAACGGATGTCCGCGGTCTTGCCGCAGAAGGTGCAGATTTGCAGGCACTGCGTGTGGCTGGTGTAGGCTGCCGTGTAGCACACCTGTTGCTGGAAGTAGTGGATGGCCACGAGACGCAGGCGCGCCAGCAGGTTGATGGTGTTGTAGAGGGTGGCCCTGCTGACGGTGAAGTCCTGCGTGGCCTCGATGCGTTGTCCGAGTTGTTCGATGGTGAAAGGTCCTTTGAGGGAGTATACGGCGTCCAGGACGGCGTACCGTTCGGGGGTTTTCCGCCTGTTGTTCTGTTGCAGGTAGTTGTCTAGCACCTGCCTTGCCTTGTCTTTCACGTTTCCTTTCATGGCCTTCTCAGCATAACGCCGCACAAAGTTAGCACATTTTTCGGAGATTTCGTGCATCTTTGTCCAAAAACCGTGCGCCGCGGCCTAAAAAATGTCTATCCCGGCCTGTTTTGCCGCACTTTTTGCCAATCTTTCGTAGACGAGTCCGAGGTTGGCGAAGCGGATGAGGGTCTGCATGGCGGCCTTGCGCACGGCGAGGTCGGGTCCCTGGAGGGCGGCGAGTGCTTGGTCGATGAACTCGTTGATGCCGCGTGCGTTGGGTTCCTGTCCGTCCATGAAGAGGCGCGTCAGCAGGTGGAAGCCGCAGAGCTGATAGAGGGGTCGGCTGTCGGCCATCCAGCGGTAGGCTTTCTCGGCGGCGAAGGGCAGGTGGCGGTAGAGGTTGAAGGTGGCCTGTTCGGCAATTTCCTGCGTGGGGGTCTGTTCCATCCACAGGTCCACCACCTCGGAGCAGATGGCCTCGGGCGGCATGATCATCGTGGCCAGTATCTTACACTCGCGCACGTCGGCCTTCCACAGTTCGAGGGCGAGGTCATAGTCCTGTCCGATTTCGTCGGCCATGGTGCGGAGCATGGGGACGGCTGCGCCCCAGTTGAGCTTGTATTCTGCGCCCTTGTCGCGCATGGACTGTGCGGTCTCGCCGTCCATAACGAGGCGGAAGGACCGTTTGATTTCCTGTGCCTTTTCTTTGGCCTGTTGTTTGTCCACGGTATTTGTTGCGAGTGTGTGGGGTTGTTGACGGGGTTCTCAGATGAGGGTGGCGTAGTCGCGGCTGTAGCGCAGCATCTGCTGGGTGTAGCCCTCGCTGTAGTCCACCTCGATGTGGTCTATCTCGGCGTCCTTTCCCTTGACGGGACGGAGCACGGGGTTAACGAAGCCCTTGTAGGGGGCGAGACCGAGACGGGCGTAGCGGTCGAGCAGTTCTTGGTGGAGCACAGGGTCTACGCGGACGGCATACTGCTCCACGAGTTGTCGGGCAGCCTCAGCGTCGCCTTCGCTCTTGATGCGCTGCACCTCGGCCAGCAGCCGTGCGAAGAGTTGCCGGAGCTGCGGATAGTCGGTGATGCGCACGAAGGTCTTGCCGTCGCGCTGTTCCAGGCGTATGGCCGTACCGTTTTCGTAGCACCAGCGGGCGATGAGTGCTCGGTTGCGCATGTGTGCCTCCTCAATCTGATGGCCGGGCTGTATGCGGATGAGCTGTGTGAGCAGTCCGTTGAGCACGTAGCTGTAGTACTGTGCCTTGTGGGCTTCCATGTCGGGCAGCAGTCCGAGTTCCACGAGCTTCGGGTCGGCGATGTAGTAGAGTCCAAAGAGGTCGGCGCGTGCCTCCTCGATGGTGTTGCCGTAGGCTTTCAGCGCGTCGGGGTCTGTGCCGGGCAGTAGTTGTCCGCTGCCGTGTCCGAGACATTCGTGGAGGTCGGTGTGCAGCTCGTCGCAGCGGTCGCTGTATTTCTCGAGGAGGGCAAGCGTCTCAGCGTCGTCCACGAACTCAGCGCGAAAACCGTTGCCTGCCGCTGCCTTGTTGTAGGCTTCGGTGATGTTGGTGATGGTGATGCTCTTGCTACCGTGGCGCGCGCGAATCCAGTCGGCGTTGGGCAGGTTGATGCCGATGGCTGTGGCGGGGTATTCGTCGCCACCGAGCATGGCGGCACAGATGGCCTTGGCCATAACGCCCTTCACCTGGGGCTTGCGGAAGCGTGGGTCTACGGGCGAGTGGTCTTCAAACCACTGTGCGTTGTCGCTGATGGTGCGTGTGCGGCGCGTGGCTTCGGGGTCGGTGTATTCCACCAGTCCTTCCCACGATCCTTTCAGTCCGAGGGGGTCGCCATACACCTCTATAAATCCGTTGATGAAGTCGACGTCGCCGTCCAGACACTCCACCCATCGTATGCAGTAGTCGTTGAAGTCGTGGAGGTCGCCGCTGCGGTAATAGCGCACGAGGGCACTGATGACCTCCTGTTGCCGTGGGGTCTCCGCCACCTCGCGTGCGCGCTCAAGCCAATGGGTGATGCGGCGGATGGCAGCCCCGTATTTCCCGTCCTCGCACCAGTGTTCCTCGCAGGGTCCCTGCGGCGTGCCAACAAGGGTGCTGTTCAGTCCGAAGGAGGGCGGCTCGTCGCCCTGGTAACGGGCTTTCTGCTGGTTGTAGTAGGCTTCGGCCTCGGCCTGCGTCACGTTCTGATAGTAGTTGCAGGCGGAGGTGGCCACGAGGTCTTCGCCGTCGGCCTGGTTGACGCGCTTGGGCAGCACCGTGGGGTCGAAGAGCACGGGACAGAGCGTGTCGCACAACTGCTGCGCGGTCTCGCCCTCCTGCAGGGGCAGGGTCTCTGGGGCGGTCTCGCCCACCTGCCGGACGGCCTGCCGGAAGTAGTCGGCGGAGAAGCCGGGCTGCATCTTTCCCGTGTCGTAGTGGTGGTAGATGCCGCTGGAGAACCATACGCGCTTGAGGTAGGTCTCCAGCTCGCGGAAGTCGCTGCCGGTGCGGTCGGTGGTGGGTGCGGTGTAGATGGCTTCGAGGGTCTTGCGGATGCGCAGGTTGTAGCGTCCGAACTGGTCGAAGGTGATGTCGCGGCCGTAGAGGGTGGCCTGCGAGAGGCAGTACACGTACTGCTGCTGCTTGGGGGTGAGCCGTTCGAAGCCGTTCAGCCGATAGTGCAGCAGTTGGATGTCCGCGAAGCGTTCGTCTTCGTAGGAGGTCATTGCAATTTCAGCCTTTCGAGGATTCTCTTCTCAGTCTTCTTCTCGGCCTTTTGCAGTTTCAGTTCCTCCTGCAGCTCGGGGTGCTTGGCCAGATAGTCGACGCGGTAGATCCTGGGCGACTTGCCGGTCACGCGGTAGAAGGAAGAGTAGAACGACTGCCGGTTGGCGAAGCCCACCATGTCGCTGATGTCTTCCATCGAGTTGCACAGGTAGCGCTTGTCGACGAGGAGGGCCATGGCTTCATCGATGCGGAAGCGGTTGACGAACCCGGCATAGTTGGTGTGGAACTTCACGTTGATCACGGCCGAGATGTAGCGGGTGTTGGTTTCGAGGTCGCGCGCCAGCTGCTTGGCGGAATAGTCTTTGTCTTTGTATTTCTCCTGAATGACGATGACTTTGAAGATTTTGTCTTTCAGCGTGTCCATCAGCACGGGGTTGATCATGCTGCGGTACTTGGCCGCGTGCTCTTTCTTTTCCCTGATGTTGTACTTTGTTGCCATAGCGTGTGTTGTAAAACAGTTTTTATTGATTCTGCTACAAAGTTAATGTTTTTCTCCCGAAGAACGTCACTTTTCGT
>CAVBXH010000050.1:0-21431 GCA_963599475.1 Acutalibacteraceae bacterium
CCAGACTGGAGACGATGAAAGCAATGCCGGCCAAGGCAAAGAAATACCAGCAACGAGTGCCGAAATGATATTCGCATTTGATGACGACGGGGTGGAAGACGCCGATGACCAGGAAGGTGGCGACGGCAATGATGAGTCCGTTGAAGTTCATAGGTGTAAGTACGTATATGAAATGGGTGTTGATGGCAAAGGATAGTGATAGATCGGGTTAACCACCGTAGTCGGCCACGAACTGGTCTTCCGAGATGATGGGAATATTCAACTGCAGTGCTTTTTTGTTCTTGCCCGATGTGGAGTGGATGTCGTTGTTGATGAGGAAACTGGTGCTACCGCTGACCGCCGAGGCTACACGTCCGCCCTGGCTCTCGATGTATGCCTTGAGGGCATTGCGGTTCTGAAAGTGATGCACGTCGCCAGTGACGACGAAGGTGAGTCCCTGACAGCGGTTGCCAGTCGGCTCGACAGTCGCTTGGGTGACCGTGACCTGTTGCATCAGTCGCTGAAAATGTGCCATATTGTCTGCATTGCGGAACCAGCGTACAAAAGAGGCCGATTTCTCCGGTCCGATGCCTGCCACGTGGGCAAACACCTCCTCCGGTTCGCGTGGAGCGGCGAAGAGGTCGTCACCACCGGTTGTTGCCTCGCTGACGAGTGCCTCCAGTGGATAGGCTGCCAACAGCCGTTTGCACACGTCCGTGCCGCAGAGCGGAATGGACAGTGCATAGAGCAGTCGGGTGGCCTCCACCGTTCTGGCCTGCTCGATGTGTTGTCGGATATTGGCTGCCGAACGTTGTCCGAAACCCTCCATCTGTGCGATTTCCCGGACGTGGTCGCCGAGGGTGAAGATGTCAGCAAACTCGCGAATCCATCCCTTGTTGATGAATTTGGCAAGGGTCTGTTCCGAAATGCCGTCGATGTTCATGCCCTCTTTAGACACGAAGCGGGCGAAGATGCGGAGTTGCCGGGCTGGACAATGACTGTTGGTGCAGTGGAGCGTGCGAGTGCCGCTGGCCTCACTGACGCGTATCTCAGTGGCCGCATGACAGACGGGACACGCGGCAGGGATGTGGAACGATCCGACGGTCTGGGTGACACCGATGACCTTCGGGATAATCTTATTGGCTTTGATGACCTGGATGTGCGTGCCCTCACCGCCGATGCCCAGACGTTCGCACTCGCTGATGTTGCAGAGCGAGGCCCGCTGCACGGTAGTGCCCTCAAGGTTGACAGGCCGGAAGACGGCCACGGGCGAGATGGTGTTGGCGGCACACGACCATTCCACCTTCAGGAGTTCCGTGTCGGCAGCTTCGTCCTGCCATTTGAAGGCCAGTCCGGCACGTGTGGCATGATGACCCGTGACGGAGCCGGTTTGGGCATAATGGACATCGTCGTAGCACACCACGAGACCGTCGACGGGAAAAGGACAGATGCGTTGAGTGACGCGATGGGTAAAGGAATCGATGGTCTTTTGGATGTTGTCGCTGTCAGGACGGGCGACGGCAGTGCGCTCTACGGTATGAAATCCTTGACGGTCGAGCCAGTCCATGCGATCGCCCCACGACGGAATGTCGTTGACGGTATAGACCAGTGTGAATGGAATCCACTGCACATGACGGCGACGCACCTCGTCGGGGTCTTTCAGCGTCAGTGTGCCCGAAGCCAGATTGCGCGGATTGGCAAATCCCTCGCCGCGTTCCATCTCAAACTGCTCGAAGTCTGCGTAGCTGATGACCGCCTCGCCGCGGATGACCGTGTGTCCCTGTTCGGCGATGGTTTGCGGAATGCCGCCGATGGCCTGTGCCAGATGCGTGATGTTGGTGCCGATATGGCCGTTGCCGCGTGTCACGACCTTGGTGAGTTGCCCACCATCGTAAGTGACCACGAGGGTCAGACCGTCGAGCTTCCAGGAAATCCAGACAGGGCGTCCTTCCGCCCATTGCACGAGGTCTTCCGTCCGTTTGGTCTTGGCCAGCGAAAGGGCGGCAAACTCATGTTCCTCTTTCCTTCCCGCCATGTCGTCGCGCGACACGTTTTGTGTGGGTGAGTCGGGCAAGACCGTACCTGTCTGCTGTTCCAGCCGGCGGAGTTCGTCGAAGCGTGCGTCCCACTCAAAGTCCGTCATCTGTTCGCTTTGGCCGTTGTAATAGGCCTCCGAGGCACGGTTCAACTCCGTGATGAGCGTCTCCATGCGTTGGAGCTGCTGCTGTATGTCCGTATTTTCGTTGTTCGTCATTGTGGTCAGAAATCGATATTCTGTCTGCAAAATTAAGCAAAAAAAACGAGAACTGCGGAAAACTCCAGAAATTCCTGCAAGAATGTTTGGCCGTTTGTGGCAAAATGCGTAATTTCGCGCTTGATTTAAACCAAACATATATTGTAGATATGATTAACATTACCTTTCCGGACGGTTCTGTTCGCTCGTATGAGCAGGGCGTTACCGGACTCCAGATTGCCGAGAGCATCTCGCCGGCTCTGGCACGCAGCGTATTGGCCTGCGGCGTGAATGGCGAGACCGTAGAACTCAACCGCCCCATCAACAGCGATGCGCAGATTGAGTTGTACAAGTGGGATGACGAACAGGGCAAGCACACCTTCTGGCACACGTCTGCCCATCTGCTGGCAGAAGCGTTGCAGGAGCTGTATCCCGGCATTCAGTTCGGATTCGGCCCTGCCGTTGAGAACGGTTTCTTCTATGACGTACTGCTGAAAGACGGCGAGAGCATCAAGGAGAGCGACTTCCCGAAGATTGAAGCGAAGATGAAGGAACTGGCTTCGAAGAAAGAGCCCGTGGTGCGCAAAGAAGTGGCCAAGGCTGATGCGCTTCAGGCGTTTGCCGCAGCAGGCCAGACCTACAAGTGCGAACACATCGAGCAAGACCTCGAAGACGGCACTATCACCACCTACACACAAGGCAACTTCACCGACCTCTGCCGCGGTCCGCACTTGATGGACACCGGGGAAATCAAGGCCGTCAAGCTGACCAGCGTGGCTGGAGCTTTCTGGCGCGGTGATGCCACACGCGAGCAGATGCAGCGTCTCTATGGCATCTCGTTCCCGAAGAAGAAAATGCTGGACGAATACCTCGTCATGCTGGAAGAAGCCAAGAAGCGAGACCACCGCAAGATTGGCAAGGAGATGGAGCTCTTCATGTTCTCGGAGAAGGTGGGCAAGGGACTGCCCATCTGGTTGCCCAAGGGAACAGAACTCCGTCTGCGCCTGCAAGACCATTTGCGGAAGGTGCAGAAACGCTTTGGCTATCAGGAGGTCATCACGCCGCATATCGGTTCCAAGAACCTCTACGTCACCTCCGGTCACTATGCTCACTATGGTAAGGACTCTTTCCAGCCCATCCATACGCCTGAGGAGGACGAGGAATATATGTTGAAGCCTATGAACTGTCCGCACCACTGCGAAATCTTTGCGTGGAAGCCCCGTTCCTACCGCGACCTGCCGTTGCGCATTGCCGAGTTCGGTACGGTGTACCGTTATGAGCAGAGCGGCGAGCTTCACGGACTGACCCGTGTGCGCTCGTTCACGCAGGACGATGCCCACATCTTCTGCCGCCATGACCAGGTCAAGCAGGAGTTCCTCAACGTGATGGACATCATCGGCATCGTGCTCAAGGCTTTCGGTTTCAATTTCGAGGCACAGATTTCGCTCCGCGACCCCAACGACAACGAGAAATATGTGGGAACGGACGAAGACTGGGCACTGGCCGAGAAAGCCATCGTCGAAGCCTGCGAGGAGAAGGGACTCCACGCCAAGGTGGAATATGGCGAGGCGGCTTTCTATGGTCCGAAGCTCGACTTCATGATCAAGGACGCCATCGGACGACGTTGGCAGTTGGGCACCATTCAGGTGGACTACAATCTGCCCAAGCGTTTCCAACTGGAATACACCGACGAGGACAACCAGAAGAAGACGCCCGTCATGATTCACCGCGCACCGTTCGGTTCACTGGAACGCTTCACCGCTGTGCTCATCGAGCACACCAGCGGCCACTTCCCCCTCTGGCTCACTCCCGATCAGGTGGCCATTCTGCCGCTGTCGGAGAAATACAACGACTACGCCAAGGAGGTGGCAAAACAGTTGCAGGAGGGTGGTGTACGTCCCACAATCGACTTGCGCAACGAAAAGCTCGGCCGCAAGATTCGCGACAACGAGTTGAAGCGCATTCCCTATATGGTCGTGGTGGGCGAGAAGGAGCAGGCAGACCACACCCTTGCCGTGCGTCCGCAGGGCGGCGGCGAACAGAAAGTGATGGCAGTCAGCGAATTTATTGACCATATCAATGCTGAAGTGGCAGAGATGACCAAGGAATTCTAAGTATTTTCCGGGAAATTCCCGAATAGTAAAAGAGCCAAAGGGCACACTCGTTAGATTAGAGTGTGCCCTTTGTGCTGGGTAGCTGATAATGGTAGATGTCGCGGCGGACAGCCATACGCAGAGCACGGGCCAAAGCCTTGAAGATGCCCTCTATCTTATGGTGCTCGTTCTGTCCTTCGGCGCGGATATTGAGGTTCATGGCTGCCGCATCGCTCAGGCTCTTGAAGAAATGCAGGAACATCTCCGTGGGCATTTCCCCGATGCGCTCACGATGGAACGTTGCATCCCATACCAGCCAGGGACGGCCTCCGAAATCCAGACACACGGAACACTGGCAGTCGTCCATGGGCAGTGCATAGCCGTAGCGTTCAATGCCACGTTTCGACCCCAATGCCTCGCGCAGACAAGTGCCCAACGCCAGTGCCGTGTCTTCGATGGTATGATGCTCATCGACGTGGAGGTCGCCCTTGGCGTGGACGGTGAGGTTCATCATGCCGTGGCGGCCAATCTGTTCCAGCATGTGGTCGAAGAATCCCAGTCCCGTACTGATGTCACATTGTCCCGTTCCGTCCACATTGAGGCGCACGTAGATGTCCGTTTCCTTGGTGGTCCGCTGTACTTCCGCCGTGCGATCACCGGCAAAGATGCGTTCCACCACCTCGTTCCAACGCCCTATCTGTGCGAACCCACAGCCGATATTTGCAGCAAACTGGCGGTCTGTGTCGCGGTCGCCAATCACGTAGCTATGGGCTAAATCGTAGTCGGGGTTGTTCATGTATTTCTCCACCAGTCCCGTGCCGGGCTTGCGTGTGGGGGCATGATCGGCGGGGAAATGGCGGTCAATGAGGATGTCGTCAAACGTTACCCCTTCCCCTTTCAGCGTCTGGAGTATGAAATTGTGGACGGGCCAGAAAGTCTCCTCGGGAAACGACGGCGTGCCCAGACCGTCTTGATTGCTGACCATGACCAATTCATAGTCGGTGTGTTGCCGGAGGAAGGCAAGGCCACCAATGGCTCCCTCGACAAACTGCAGTTTCTCAAAAGCGTCAATCTGTTCGTCCTCTGGCTCCTTAATGATGGTTCCGTCGCGGTCGATGAAGAGAATTCGTTTCATGTCTATGTGTTGTGTTGATTTGTCAATGGTTCAAAGCGTGGACTGAACGGCCTTCTTTCGCTCCTGTTCCCGGGTCACAACAGCACCGTAGGCATAATAGGCATGGAGTAGGGCCGGAAGGCTGGCGTAAAATTGGAAGAAGCCGCAGAGCATGAAGGTGGCCACGGTGAGGACAGGCATGAAGGAGGGCATTCCCAGTGGGTCGCCCAAGAGCAGTCCGTTCTGCGCCGAGAGATTGGCCATGAGCAGAATCTTGGCAGGCAAGCAAATGAGGAGGTCTACGACAAGAACCCATATAACATCCACCACGACAATGGCGAAGAGACTGCCCAAAAACCGCAATCCGCCCTTGTAATCAGCACACAAGGTCTTCCAAAACGGGCTGTTCCCGCTTAGGATATAGTCCATTGCAACAGGAACGACTGGCATTGCCGCTACAAGAACCAGCAATGACAATACTGCGGCTGACACGCAGACCGTCGTGGAATGGGCGGCAAACGAGGCCGGATCCAGCCCAGCGTAGGCAGTGACACCGACCAGCAGCAAGGCCACAGGCACTGCCGTCAGTAGAAACACGAAGCAGCCTCCTTTGACCGTACGCCACACCCCTCGGAAATCGGGCTTCCACCAGCTGACAGGGCGTTGTACGGTATGGTTGTCCCGGTGTTCTTTCAGTCGGGGCATGACGCATCCAACAGCTGCGGCCAGCAGCACCAAGCATAGGGCTACCAACCCCAACAGCACCAGTCCGGTGTACAGACAGTTTCTCTGTGAAGTCAGCAGGGCAACATCACTGCTTCCGCGTTGCACCGCCTTTGCCAGTTGCATCACGACCATAGGAACCTGCATGGCCACCACCAGTCCTGCGATGCCCACTATCAACGCATAGACGGCCGCCGCCAGCCACGACGACTTGAAAAGGGTTCGGATGTGGGCGGTATAGAAACGAAATCCGGCAGATACAATCGCGCGGTAGCTGCGTGGTTTCATCAGCTCGTCGTTTTGCTTTTTGCTGTTCATTATAGTTCTGACATTTTGAAATCGAAGCCAAAGGTAGTCAATTATAATTAAAAAATAGGCATTGACAGCCAAGAATTAAGAGATTTTTTCTAACTTTGCATGAAATTTAAGAAACTATACGCATGTTGGAAACCGTACAATGGGGATTTATCGGTTGTGGTGAAGTGACTGAGAAGAAGAGTGGGCCTGCCTTTTCCGAGGTGGAAGGCTCGACGGTGGTTGCGGTGATGAGCCGCACGGAAAAGCGGGCGAGGAGCTATGCGGTGCGCCACGGTGTCCCCCGATGGTACACTGATGCACAGGAACTTATCGACGACCCGGACGTGAATGCCGTCTATGTGGCCACGCCTCCGTCCAGCCATGCCACCTACGCCATTATGGCCATGCGCGCTGGCAAGGCGGTCTATGTGGAGAAGCCGCTGGCAGCATCGTATGACGACTGTGCCCGCATCAATAGGGTCAGCGAAGAAACGGGAGTGCCCTGCTTTGTGGCCTACTACCGACGCTATCTGCCTTATTTCCTCAAGGTGAAGGAGATTGTGGACAGTGGACGCATCGGCCGTCTCGTCAACGTACAGGTGCGCTTTGCCGTACCGCCGCGTGCACTCGATTTCGACCGTCCCGACAAGATGCCGTGGCGGTTGCAGCCGGAAGTGGCTGGCGGTGGCTATTTTTATGACCTTGCTCCCCATCAGTTGGACCTCCTGCAATACCTGTTCGGCACGATTGTTGAGGCGCGCGGCATCAAGGCCAACAGAGGCGGATTCTACAAGGTGGAAGATTCCGTCAGTGCCTGTTTTGAATTTGAAAACGGAGTGCCGGGCAGCGGTTCTTGGTGCTTTGTGGCTCACGAGTCGGCGCAGGAAGACCGTATCGACCTTATCGGCGACCAAGGCTCGGTGAGCTTCTCGGTGTTTGCCTACCAGCCCATCCGCCTCCACACGGGAGAGGGCGAGGAGAATATCACCGTGCCGAACCCGCCCTACGTGCAGTATCCCATCATCAAGAGCGTGATAGAGCATCTGCGGGGCATTGGTATTTGTGAGTGTACCAGCGTGTCGGCCACGCCCGTCAACTGGGTGCTTGACCGTATCCTCGGAAAATTCTAAACGAAAAAAGAAACAATGGTTGGCGTGGCAAGATTCCTGTTGCTGATGCTGCTGATAACGGGCAGCGGCGTGGAAGTCCATGCTGCAGGAATCGTTCCTGTTGTGCCGGAAACCGTTCCAGAACGGGTTGACACCGTTTCGTCGGCCGCGGAGACGGCATCGTTGCCCAAGCGCAAGATGAGTTGGTTGCGTCGCACCATCCGTGGGTTCAGCTATATTGACACCAACTATGTTGAACCACAGCATTACAACTGGTCGGTCATGCTGCAGGCCACGCAGAACCACGACATCTACCAGTTGCGCACGCTGGAGGGGAAAAAACAGGAGCTGACGTTCTCGCCCAATCCGTCGGTAAGAATCGGCCCGTATTTCGGTTGGCGATGGGTGTTTTTAGGCTACACCTTTGATTTGAAACACCTGGGACTGGGGCGCGACAATGCCCGGCAGGGTTGGGATTTCAGTATCTATGCCGCGCAGGTTGGACTGGACATGTTCTACCGGCGGACGGGAAGCAACTATAAAATAAGTAAGGTGGTGCTTTCCGACAAAGGTTCGCAACAGTTGCTGAAGGGCCATTCCTTCGACGGGCTGGAGGTGGGAACGACGGGCTTTAACCTGTATTATATCTTCAACCATCAGCGCTTTTCCTATCCGGCAGCCTTCGCCCAAAGCACGTGCCAGAAAATAAGCTGTGGGTCGTGGATGGCTGGCATAGGCTATTCGTACAACAACCTCTCGTTTGACCACGAACGGCTGCAGGACATCATCGACCAAAACGCAGGCATGCAAGGCGAGCGGCTGGACAGTGCACTGATGTTCAACAAGGTAAGGTACTACAACTACAACGCGTCGGTGGGCTACGCCTACAACTGGGTGTTTGCGCCGCGCTTCCTCTTCTGTGCCAGTGTGTCGCTGGCTCTCGCCTACAAGAAATCGAAGGGAGAAATAAAAGAGGGTTCTGCACGCGGTTTCGACATTAATAACATAAACGTTGATGGGATCGGACGTTTTGGCCTCGTGTACAACAACACGCGGTTCTATGCAGGCATCAACTCCATCATCAATTGGAATAACTACCGGAAGTCACGCTTTGTCGCCAGCAACATGTACGGAACGGTCAATGCCTACGTGGGCTATAATTTCGGGAAGCGCAGCAAGTATAAAAACAGAAAATGACAATGAGAAAGGGAATGTTGATGCTCCTAACGGTCGTTGCCGCACCGATGCTGGCACAGCCGTGCGTCCGGCAACAGGCGGACAGCGTAGCCGTTGTCACCCTGTTGCGGCAGGCTGCCGGACAATCCGCTGCCGACCTGCCGCTGTTCTTTGCCCACAAGCTGGAAGGAAAACCTTATGTGGCACACACCCTTGAGGGACTGTCTACGGAACAGCTCGTGGTCAACCTGCGCCAGTTCGACTGCACAACGCTGGTGGAGAACGTCACTGCGCTGACGCTGTGTGCCCAAAGGGGGCAGACCGCGTTTTCGGACTTCTGTACCATGCTCCAGCAACTTCGCTACCGCAACGACAGCATGGACGGCTACGCCTCACGGCTGCATTATTTCACCGACTGGATATTGTCCAACGAAGCGGCCGGACGGGTGGAGGAGGTACAGAGCAACAAAGCCCCCTTCACCGCCGTACAGCGCATCCGTGTGGACTATATGAGCAAGCATCCGCAGCAGTATGAGGCACTACGCCTCCATCCGGAAGAGGTCAAGGCAATTGCCGCACAGGAACAAAGCCTCACGGGGCGTACGTTCCGCTACGTCCCGTCTGGACAGGCGACTGATGAACAGGCACTCCGAGAGGTAGTGGCCAACGGAGACATCATAGCCTTTGTCACCAACAAGAAGGGACTTGACATCGCCCATATCGGACTGGCCGTATGGAAGGTCGACGGACTCCATTTCATCCATGCTTCTTCCGTTCACGGCAGGGTCGTCCTTGAACCCGTAACGATCGCACGGTATTTGGAAAAACATCCGTCGTTTCCGGGCATCCGCATCGTAAGAATCAAATCAAACAGAAAACCAATAAAATAAAGAAGAGATGGAATTACCCGATTTTATGAGTTACGCCAACAAGTTCTCGCAGTCAGACTTTGTTGAGAAGATTTCGCGCATCGCCAAACGCGCCGGTGCAAAGTTGGTCTATGCCGCCTTAATCCTTTATTACACCCTGCAGAGCGACAGAGTGAGCACAGCCGACAAGGCACTCATCATTGGGGCTTTGGGCTATATGATCAGTCCGTTGGATGTCATTCCCGATGCCATTCCCATCGTGGGACTGACCGACGACCTCGCCGTGCTGCTCTACGTGCTGAAAAAGGTGTGGGGCAATGTGGCTCCGGAAATTCAGGAGAAAGCCAAGGTGCGTCTGAGCAAATGGTTTGACGAGGACGAGATAAAGGAAGCCAACGACCTCTTCGGTAAGTCGGAATGATTAGCGAATACGATGTAAGGGTGCTGCCGCATGTGGCAGCCCGCGAAGAAGCTCTTGTGGCTTTCCTTGCCGACCAGTACGGCTTTGACCGGCGCACCGTGACCGCCGTGCGCATTTTGCGGCGCAGCATCGATGCGCGCCAGCGCCAGGTGGTGGTGAACCTCAAGGTGCGCCTCTATGTCAACGAGCAACCCACCGACGAGGTCTACACGCCCGTGGTCTACGGCGACGTGTCGGAGCAGCCTGCCGTCATCGTCGTGGGGGAGGGCCCGGGTGGTCTCTTTGCCGCCTTGCGGCTGATAGAGCTGGGACTGCGCCCCGTTGTGCTGGAACGCGGCAAGGATGTGCATGAGCGCAAACGGGACCTCTCGCTCATCACCAAGACGCAACGGGTGGACAGCGAGAGCAACTACTGCTTCGGCGAGGGTGGGGCAGGAGCCTATTCCGACGGAAAACTCTATACGCGCAGCAAGAAACGGGGGAACACGGCAAAAATCCTGAACGTGTTCTGCCAGCACGGTGCACCGACGGCCATCCTTGCCGACGCCCATCCACACATTGGCACCGACAAGCTGCCGAGGGTCATTGAAAACATGCGCAACACCATCTTGCAGCACGGCGGCGAGGTGCATTTCCAGACCAAGATGACCCGACTGGTGCTACAGGGCGACGAGGTGGTGGGCGTAGAGGCGGTTCATCTGCCTACCGGACAGCAGCGCACGTTTTGCGGTCCCGTGATTTTGGCCACAGGCCATTCCGCGCGCGACGTTTACCGCTACCTGTCGGAAGCCCACATCGAGATAGAAGCCAAGGGCCTTGCAGTGGGTGTCCGCCTGGAGCATCCTTCGGCGTTGATAGACCAGATCCAGTATCACTCCCGACAGGGGCGTGGCCGCTACCTTCCTGCCGCCGAATATTCGTTTGTCACGCAGGTGGAAGGGCGCGGTGTCTACTCCTTCTGCATGTGTCCGGGAGGCTTCGTCATTCCCGCCGCCACCGACAGCCAGCAGATTGTGGTCAACGGCATGTCGCCCAGCAATCGTGGCGGACAGTGGAGTAACAGTGGCATGGTGGTGGAGGTCAGGGCGGAAGATGTGGCTGGTGACGACCCGCTTCGCATGATGCACTTCCAGCAACAGATGGAGTACGACTGTTGGCTGCAGGGTAATCGGAAACAAACCGCTCCGGCACAGCGCATGGCCGATTTCGTCAACGGACGGCTCAGTGCCGACCTGCCCCGCTCGTCGTATGCCCCGGGCGTGATAGCCTCCCCGCTCCATTTCTGGATGCCGCAGTCGGTGAGTAGCCGTTTGAAAGCCGGACTTCTGCAGTTCGGCAAGTCGTCGCACGGTTTCCTGACCAACGAGGCACTGATGATCGGTGTTGAGACGCGCACCTCCTCGCCCGTGCGCATCCTGCGCGACAGCGACACCCTGATGCACGTCCGCATACGGGGACTGTTCCCCTGTGGCGAGGGAGCTGGTTACGCTGGAGGCATTGTCTCGGCGGGTGTCGATGGCGAGCGTTGCGCCGAAATGTGTGCCAAATATTTGGGTGTTTGCTGATTTTTTAGTAATTTTGCGCGGAAATTGAAACAACAAATTCATTGCAATGAATATTTCTTATAAATGGTTAAAAGAATACGTTGACTTTGACTTGACTCCGCAGGAGGTGTGCGATGCTTTGACATCCACTGGACTTGAAGTCGACGCATTGGAAGAAATCCAAAGTATCAAGGGCGGACTCAAAGGTCTGTATGTAGGAAAAGTGGTCACTTGCGAAATGCACCCGAACTCGGATCATCTGCACGTAACCACCGTGGACCTCGGGCGCGACGAACTGTCGCAGATTGTCTGTGGCGCACCCAATGTGGCCGCAGGCCAGAAAGTGATTGTGGCCGACTTGGGCTGCGTGCTCTATGACGGCGACAAGGAGTTTGTCATCAAGAAGTCCAAGCTCCGCGGTGTGGAGTCGTGCGGCATGATTTGTGCCGAAGACGAAATCGGAGTGGGTCAGGCTCACGACGGCATCATCGTTCTACCCGAGGATGCAAAGGTAGGCATGCCGGCAGCGGAATACTACCATCTGGAGAGCGACTGGCTCATCGAGGTGGACATCACGGCCAACCGTGCCGATGCACTGTCCCACTGGGGCGTGGCACGCGACCTGTATGCCTGGCTGAAGCAGAACGGCTATAAGACGCAGCTCCACAAGCCCTCGACAGCCGCGTTCAAGGTGGACAACCACGACCTGCCCATTGCCGTGGAGATCGAGAACCGGGAGGCGTGCAAGCGCTACGCCTGTGTCAGCATCACGGGGTGCGACGTGAAAGAGTCGCCCGAGTGGCTGAAGAATAGGCTTACCGCCATCGGCCTGCGCCCCATCAACAATATCGTGGACATCACCAACTACGTGATGATGGCACTTGGCCAGCCCCTCCATTGCTTCGATGCCGACATGATTAAAGGCCACAAAATCGTGGTGAAGACCATGCCGGAAGGCACGCCTTTCCAGACGCTGGACGGTGTGGAGCACAAACTCTCGGAGCGCGATCTTGCCATCTGCAATGCCGAAGACCCTATGTGTATCGCCGGTGTGTTCGGCGGCAAGGGTAGCGGTACGTATGAAACCACGCGCAACGTGGTGCTGGAGAGTGCCTATTTCCACCCCACGTGGATTCGCAAGTCGGCGCGTAGACATGGACTTTCTACCGATGCCTCGTTCCGCTTCGAGCGTGGCATCGACCCCAATGGTGTCATCGATGCACTGAAATATGCAGCCATACTCTGTCAGCAGTTGGCCGGCGGCAAGGTGTCGATGGATATCTGTGACGTCTATCCCGAGCCGATAAAGGATGCCGTGGTGGAACTGAAATATGATTATGTCTATTCGCTCATCGGGAAGGTCATTGACATAGTGACGCTGAAGTCCATCTGTCTCTCGCTGGAAATGGAGATTTTGGGCGAGAACGAACAGGGACTGACACTTAAAGTTCCGGCCTATCGCGTGGATGTGCAGCGTCCCTGCGATGTGGTGGAAGACATTCTGCGCATCTATGGATACAACAATGTGGAGATTCCTACCCAGTTGAAGAGTTCGCTTGTTATCAAAGGGGAAGAGGACCACAAACACAAGATGGCCAACCTCGTCAGCGAACAGCTCGTCGGCATGGGCTTCAACGAAATCCTCAACAACTCGCTGACCAAGGCCGCCTATTACGGGGAGCAGCAGGACACGCTCGTGAAAATCATGAATCCCCTGTCGTCAGACCTCAACGTTATGCGCCAGACCCTGCTGTACGGTGGACTGGAGAGCATCGAGCACAATGCCAACCGCCGCAACGGGAATTGCCGCTTCTTCGAATTCGGAAACGTGTACTACTTTGCGCCCGACAAGGCCGACGCTGAGAATCCCATGCAGGCCTATACGGAACAGTATCACCTCGGCATCTGGTTGACCGGAAAACGCGTCAGCGGTTCATGGGCACATCCGGATGAGGACACGTCGTTCGCAGAACTGCGCGCCTACGTGGAGAACATTCTGGTGCGCATTGGCTTGCAGACGGGGATGGTGGTTCGGAAGAAATCCACCAACGACATCTTCGCAACAGGACTGACCTACGAGAACCGTGGCGGCAAGGTGTTGCTGGAGATGGGCGTGCTGTCAAAGAAGGTGCAGAAGGCGGCAGGAATAGACTCCACCGTCTATTATGCCGAACTGAACTGGATCGCCTTGATGAAGGCCGTGCGCAAGCAGAAGGTGCTCTACACGGAGATTTCCAAATATCCGGCAGTCAGCCGCGACCTGGCCTTGCTCATCGACCGTCAGGTGGAGTTTGCACAGATTGAGGAAGTGGCACGGCAGACGGAAAAGAAATTCCTAAAGAAGGTGGAACTCTTCGACGTGTATGAGGGAAAGAGCCTTCCGGAAGGCAAGAAGAGCTACGCGGTTAATTTCATTCTGCAGGATGCGGAGAAGACCATGGGCGACAAGCAGATTGACGCCATCATGCAGAAACTCATCGGTAGTCTCAAGCAGAAACTCGGTGTCGAACTTCGATAATTTACAGAAATAACAATAAACAGAATATAACAAAATGGGAAGAGCATTTGAATATCGTAAAGCAGCAAAGCTGAAAAGATGGGGCCACATGGCCAAGACGTTTACAAAGATTGGCAAGCAGATTGCCATTGCCGTCAAGTCTGGCGGTCCCGATCCCGACATGAACCCCACCTTGCGTGCCATTATCGCCAATGCCAAGCGCGAGAACATGCCGAAGGACAACATTGAGCGTGCCATCAAGAACGCGATGGGTAAAGACCAGAGCGACTACAAGGAAGTGACCTACGAGGGCTATGGCCCCCACGGCATTGCCATCTTTGTAGACACGCTGACCGACAACACCACGCGTACCGTGGGCGATGTGCGTTCGGTGTTCAACAAGTTCAATGGCAACCTCGGAACGCAGGGCTCGCTCTCGTTCCTCTTCGACCACAAGGCCGTCTTCACGTTCAAGAAGAAGGACGGGCTGGACATGGACGAGATGATTCTCGACCTCATCGACTACGGCGTGGACGACGAGTTCGACGAGGACGAGGAGGAGAACAGCATCACCATCTACGGTGACCCACAGGCGTTTGGCGCCATCCAGAAGCATCTGGAGGAGAACGGCTTTGAGGTGACTGGCGCGGAGTTTACCCGCATCCCCAACGACCTGAAGGATGTCACTCCCGAGGAGCGCGAGACCATTGACAAGATGGTGGAGAAGCTGGAGGATTTCGACGATGTGCAGACGGTGTACACCAACATGAAACCCGAGATTCCCGAAGAATAACATTCGTTGCGGCAATATGGCAACCAAACACATCTGTTACGAGACGCAGGGCACGTGTTCAAGAATGATTGACGTGACCTGTGACGAAAACGACATCATCCAGCAGGTCTTCTTCCTTGGAGGTTGCAATGGCAATCTCCAGGGAATAGGACAACTGGTGAAGGGTCAGAAGATCGACGATGTCATACATCGGCTCAACGGCATCCGTTGCGGCACGAAGAACACCAGCTGCCCCGACCAACTCTGCAGGGCACTGGAGCAACTGAAAAAACAAGCGGCTGACGAATAACTTCGCCAGCCGTTTTGCTTCTCTCGGTAGGATAAGCACCGCTTGTTCCGTGCCGCTGTTCAAGTATAGAGAAACCTTTTGATGCTATGCTTGGGTGTCTTGGCAAATTCCGTCTTGCGAATCTCTATCTCGGCTATTTTCTCATAGGCGGGAAGCATCCCGTTCAGTTGCTGGCGGTTCTGCTCCATCACGTTGCGGATGTCCTGCTCGTTGAAGTTCATGGTCTTGGCCTCGTCATAGTCGGGGAACACCAGTCCCACGAGCTTGTTGTCGCGCTGCACCACCACGGTTTCGATGACCATCGGCATGGAATTGAACTTGTCTTCAATCTCTTCCGGATAGATGTTCTGTCCGCTGGGTCCGAGCAGCATGTTCTTGGAACGTCCATTGATGAACACGTTCCCGTCTTCGTCCATAGTGCCCAGGTCGCCCGTATGGTACCAGCCGTCCTTGTCAATCGTGTTGCGGGTCGCCTCTTCATTCTTGTAGTAGCCCAACATGACGTTGAGACCGCGTGCCAGAATTTCTCCCGGTCGCTGGCTGGGATCGTCGGAATCGATTTTCACGTCCATGTGAACGACCGACTGTCCGCATGAGCCTTGCCGGAACGTCTGCCAGTCGCGGTAGCAGATGATCGGTGCACACTCTGTAGCTCCGTACCCCACGGTATAGGGGAACTCTATCTTGCGCAGGAACGATTCGATTTCCTGGTTGAAGGCCGCGCCGCCGATAATCACTTCGTACATCTCGCCGCCAAAGGCCTTTACCACCTCTTGGCAGATAATCTGGCGAACCTTCTTGGAGATGACTGGCATGGCCAGTAGCAGGCGCATGCGGTTGTTCTGGATTTTGGGGAACACCTTTTTGCGGATAATCTTCTCGATGACCAAGGGAACGGCAATGACGATTTTGGGCTTGATGTCGGCAAACGCCTGGGCAATGATGGCGGGTGACGGCACACGGTTGAGGTAATAGACGTGGCAACCGTGCAGAAACTCGAAGATGAACTCGAAGGCCATGCCGTACATATGGGCCATCGGCAAGATGGAGATGACGCGGTTGCCTGTGCCGATAATATTGCCGAGCACGCTGACCGCAAAGTCGTAGTTCGACCACAGGGCGCGATAAGGGATCATGACACCCTTCGAGAACCCCGTTGTACCGCTGGTATAGTTGATCAAGGCCAACTGCTCGCCGTCGCTTTCATACTGATAGCAGACGTGCTCCTTGCGGAAATTCTTCGGGTATTTCTTGCCGTACAGTTCATTCAGATGTTCGCGCGCGTAGGTCAGTTTGTCGGTACGTGAGAGCATCAGCGAATAGTCGGGATTGTTGACGATGCCCTCCAGATTCGGCATCTGCATCGGGTCTATCTGTGTGGCCACATGGTCGCCGACAAAGAGCAGCTTCGCGTCCGAGTGGTTGACGATATTGTGTATCTGTTCCGGCATGAACTCATGCAGGATGGGCACGGCCACGGCACCATAGGTCAGCGTGGCCAGGAAGGCCACAGCCCATTGGCTGGAGTTCCGTCCGCAGAGTGCCACCTTGTCGCCTTTCTCCACGCCGCAGTTTTCAAAGAGAATATGTAATTTCTCGATCTTGCGTGCCACGTCGTGATATTGCAGTGTGGCTCCCTTGTAGTCGGTCAAGGCGTCAAGGTCCCAGTTCGCCTTGATGCTTTGTTCGATGAGCTGAATGAAACTATTTACGTTTTCCATCTTCTTCGATCGTTTATAGTATGGGTCTGATTATTGATATAAGTAGCGTTTGATGCTTTTCTTGGGTGTCTTGGCAAATTCTTCCTTGCGTATCTCTATGGCCTGTATGCGGCTGTATGCCGGAAGCATGTTGTTGAGCTGCTGGCGGTTTTGCTCCATGATGTTCTGCAGGTCTGCCGCCGTGAAGCCCATTTCCTGCACTTCGTCCATGTCGGGATAGACCAAGGCCACCAGCTGGTCTTGACGCTGCACGACGATGCACTCGCTGACCACGGCCATGGAGGACAGCTTGTCCTCTATTTCCTCTGGATAGACATTCTGTCCGTTGGCGCCGAGGAGCATGTTCTTGGAGCGTCCCTTGATGAAGATATGGCCGGTCGCCGACATAGTGGCGAGGTCTCCCGTATGATACCAGCCTGCGTCGTCAATAGCCGCGCGCGTGGCTTCTGGGTCTTTGTAGTAGCCCAGCATGACATTGATGCCCTTCGTCAGGATTTCCCCGGCCACGTGTTCCGGGTCGGGCGAATCGATTTTCACTTCCATATAGTCGACGGTCGTTCCGCACGAACCCCTTTCAAAGTCGTGGTAGTCGCTATAGGCGATGAGTGGCGCACACTCCGTTGTGCCGTAGCCTACGGTGATGGGAAACTCGATGTCGGTCAAGAACTTCTCTATCTCTTGGTTCAGCGGTGCTCCGCCCACAATGACCTCGTAGGCTTCCCCTCCGAAGGCGTTGCACACCTCCTTGCAGATGTGCGCCTTGACCTTCTTCGACACCATCGGCATTTGCCATAGCAGCTTGACCACATTGTTCTGTATCCTTGGAAACACGCGCTTGCGCATAATCTTTTCGATGATGAGTGGAACGGCCACAATCAGGTGCGGCTTGACCTCCTTGTAAGCCTCGGCAATGACGGCCGGAGACGGCAGGCGCGTGAGGTAATAGAGGTGATAGCCGGCACAGAAGGGGAACAGAAACTCGATGGCCTGTCCGTACATGTGGGCCATGGGGAGGATGGAGATGATCCTGCTGTATTTCGGCAACTTGGGAGCCAGCATATTCAAGCAGAAAGTGACATTGCCCCACAGCGCGCGGTAGGGCAGCATCACGCCCTTGGAGTGCCCGGTGGTTCCGCTGGTGTAGTTGAGCATACAGAGTTCCTCGGGTGCGTCCACATGCCAGTGGATGTCGTCCTTACCGAAGGCCATCGGATATTTCTGGCCAAAGCGTTCGTTGAGGTGCTCGCGGGCATCGCTCAGCTCGCCGTTGCGACTGAAATACAGGGAGAAATCCGGCAGATTCAGTATGCCTTCCAGCTGTGGCATTTCCTTCTCGTTGATGGTCTTGACCACATAGTCGCCGACAAACAGCAACTTGGATTCTGAGTGGTTCACGATGTTGTGGATCTGCTCACTGTTGAACTCATGCAGGATGGGCACCACCACGGCACCGTAGGTCAGTGTGGCCAGATAGGCGACAGCCCAATGGGCGGAGTTCCTGCCGCATACGGCGACGCGGTCTCCCTTTTCCGCACCGGCAGCTTCCATCAGTATGTGTAGCTTTTCTATCTTGCGTGCCACATCATTATATTGCAGCGTGGCCCCTTTGTAGTCTGTCAACGCATCGAGCAACCAGTTGTCTTTGATGTTTTTTTCGATGTAAGCGTTAAAACTTGAAATGTTGTTCATTGCACAAATAACAAAATTTTGTGCAAAGGTACTGCTTTTTCTGCACATTTCAAAAATTTTTGTGCAATGTATTCGTAAAATAACTAAAAAAAATGGTTGAACCTCACGGAATTAATAGAAATTGGCTACATTTGCACCTTTCAGACATAAAGAGACAAATCAGAGCAATCAATGGCCAACTGGTGCGTTTCAGATATAAAAGGTTGCAAATTCCTTTCAGTTTTACGACAATGAAACTATCTGTACGTTTGGATAAACGGTATCAACTGGCGAACGGCAAGTACCCTGTGAAACTTGCCTTGGCTCACAACGGAAAGACGATGTACGTTCCGTTGAACATTGAGGTACGCGCAGAGGATTGGGATGCCCGTGCGCGAAACATGGACTATGTGAAGAACCTGTCGAACCGCAAGGCCTTGAACGCGCACATAAGGGCTGCACTGGCAGATGCGGAACAGAAGATACGTGACTTGCAACTACGCGGCAAGTTGCGGGAGTACGACGACAAGCGGCTTCTGAAACTGCTGTCCTTCGACCCCAACGAGCGCGAGCAGTCACGCTACCTAAAATACCATGCCGACAAGTTCATAGCCGAACGTCGGACAGAAGGAACGAAGGAGGCTTACGAAACATCGCTAAAGGCGTTCGCCCGGCACTACGACTACGAGAACTTCCTATTGCAAGACTTCGACAAAGACCTCGTTCTCGACTATATCAGTAAGTTGGAGAAAGAGGGTTTGAAACGGAACACCATCGAGTCGTACCTTTCCCACCTCCGTGTCATCTATCGATTTGCCTACGGGAACGAAGCCGTCGATAAGCCATTTCCTTACACGATGAGCAAACGGACTCGCACGACGAAACGAAACCTCCTTATCGAGCAGATACGGGAGTTACGCAAGGGCGAGGGGCTGACAGACCGACAGAAACGCTACATTGACATCTTCATGCTCATTCTCTACATGCGTGGTATCAATATGAAGGACCTTTCCGAACTGCCCGAAAATGCGATACACAATGGGCGTATTTGTTATGACCGCGACAAGACGCATAAGCCATATGAGATAAAGGTCGAGCCTGAAATGTTGGAAATCATCAACCGTTACCGTGGCCGCTACCATCTATTGAAGTTCTTCGACGGCGAGAAACCGACATATTATAAAAACTTTGGGAATTGTATGCGTCAGACGTTACGAAACGCTGCAACACGATTAGGCATGACTGAACCGATTTCCGCATATTGGGCGCGTCACTCATGGGCCACCCTTGCCATAGAAATCGGGGGAACGATGGAAATGGTCTCGGCTGGCCTCGGTCATGCCCTCGGTGTGCCTGTGACGAATGTCTACGTTGCCTTTCGACAGAAACAGATAGACGAACTGGCGCGTCGTGTCATTGACTATATCTTGCAAAAAGGTGAGTTTAAGGTTGAATCCTACAATTCTTTCCACCTATAGTATTCAAAGCTATCCTGTATGTTTTTTATCTAATTACACACCAAGAAATTTTTCGTAGGCATCAATGCGAGTTGTGCCAGTGAATTGAACACCGTCCACGACCTTTATCATATAGAGCAGGGCGTTCATGTCGGCCTTACCACGGATAGCATCGTCGGCGTTCTTATACTCCTTGCCCGATGTCGAGTCGAGACGGGCGAAACCAAAGCGCGTGAACTGCTCGGGGTACAACTCGCGAGCTTTTTTTTGTGCCTTAAGATTGATAACCTCACAAGGGGTTAGAATGTGCCTCACACTCTTCTTTTCGTTCGCCAATTTTATATCCTTACAATTGTCGCGGTTCAGTTTCTCTGCAAGGAGGCCCTGTCCGTCAACAATGGCGACGCGTTCGCCAGCGCGGATAAGTTTTGGCAGATAGATGTCCAATGCGTGGCGCGGAAAAACGACCATCGCGTCACCCTTCACACCGTCCGCTCCATTGTTGCAATGCATCAAAGTGATGCCCAACACCTGTGAGGCCGCGATAGCATTGTCGCAATAGGTCTTATAAAAGTCACCGCAACCGAACAGCAGCAGAGCTTTGGGATGTTTTGCCTTTTGTTCGCGGTATATTTGCAATAATTCTGACTCTTTGGGCATCAATTCAACGAGTATGAATGTACCTTCCTCATCGCCCTTCTTCACCTCATGTTCCTTCGTGATGACATCGAAGGCATCGATGACCGCCTGCTTCGCCATCTTATATTTCTTGCGAGCGGCCTGCCAAACGTCCTTCAAATTGAAAGTGTAACCACCCCAGCCGCTCTTTGCGCATTCAATGCAGAGGTTAAAAATCTTCTCATTCGTTGTCATTGCCTGCTTCTTCATTGTTGTATCTCCTATAACTTTAAATGGTGAATAATTATTTATTGTGGGCGGTTGCCCGCCCGTTTATGCTTTAGATGAACTCTATCGTTGGTTTCTCATAGAGATAGCACCATGCCCAATCATTGGTCAGTTCCGTAACCACGAAATCGTAGTAACCATCATACATCTTCATCAACACTTCCTTCTTTTTCAAAGAACCGAGGTAGCCTTTTGTTTCTTCCACTGTTAGGCCGAGTTTTTTCCTTGCTGGCACCGCCACATCGTCAAAGCAGAACTCGCAGCCATCATCGCTGCCTTTGGTTGCCAATTTGCAAAGTTCGTAAACCTTTGCTTCCATTTCGTTCAGTGAAACTTGAATTGTTCTCATTGTTGTATCTCCTATCGTTTGTTTGTGAAACTTATGATGCAAATTTATGGATAGTTTTAATACAATCCAAATTTTACCCCTGTATTTTCGCCCATTTTATGCTATTAGTGGCATATTTAATCTTTCTTTGCCCGAAAAAGACAAAAATTGGGCGTTTTTTATACGAAATGACTAATATAAATTAAAATTATGT
>CAVBXH010000051.1:0-21243 GCA_963599475.1 Acutalibacteraceae bacterium
AGGGCGAGTCTATCGTGCGCAAGCAAGCGGATGCCGTGGTGAAGGCTTACCATGAACTGCTCTATATGAGGCAGCAAATCAGGGAACTATGCGGCGAACTGAAATATGCCGTGCGCACTTGCCGGGAGCGAGTGCCGCTGATAGAGAAAAAGGTGGGCGAACTACAGGAGGAACAAGGCCGACAGAAACGACTGCTCGACGAACTGCAAAAGAAGTTCGACGCGGAGAAGTCGGTGCTTAACCAGGAACAGGGTGTGGTGAACGACCGCCTCAAGCGACAGAAGGAGCGCAGGGAATACTACGCCGCGCAACAGATAGAACAGGTGCTGAAGCGGTTTGACAAGGAGCAGATGGTGAGAGGAAAGCTGGAGGGCGACAAGGCCAGGCTCGCCGAACTCACCTCGCGCTTCAACGACGTGACAGCCAAATACAACGTGCTTCGGCAGAGCGTGAAGAACCAGTTGGAAACCTATCGTCAGGCACAGAACAACCGCATATTCCTTTTGGGACAGGAGAAACAACAGGCAGAGGAGCGCATGCTTGTCGAATACACCAAGCGGCGCGAGGAAGTGGAGGCTTCTTTTACCGACAAGACCGCCCTTGCCACCCACGCCGTAGAGCAGTTGAAGGACGAGCAGACGGCGGTGGAAAAGGAGCTGCTGAAACTGAAATACTGCCATCCCTATCAGGAGGAAAAGGAGAACCTGAAGAAGAGTCTGGACGCTTTGGCGCTGCGCGAGAAGGAACTCGACGGACTGGTAGCCGCCGTTACGGCAAACATCAATTGTCTGCAAGCTGAATACGACAGGCAGGAGACGGAGGCGCTCGCCGAAAACAAGAAGCTGCAGGAAGCCAAGCAGCAGGAGATGGAAAAGACCTCTGAACAGCTGGCAGAGGTGGATGACCTGCTTGCCCGCACGAAGGGCTCGCTCTACGAATGGCTAGAGGAAAACAAGCGCGACTGGGAGCAGAACATCGGAAAGGTGATTAACGAGGAGAATGTGCTGTACCAGACGGGACTGCACCCGCAGAAGACGGACGGCGCATCGCTCTTCGGAGTGAAACTTGACCTCATCGACTTGCCTGTCTCCGTGCGCAAGCCTGCACAGCTGAAAGAGGAGAAAGCCCAATTGGAGTCTGAACTCCAGGCTCTGAAGAAGGCGTACACCTCGCTTGTGGAGCAGCAGGAGCAGCAAGTGGCGGAACTTAAACGTCCGTTTGCAAGCAAGATGAAAGAGCTGCGCGAGCAGAAATCCGCCTATGATATAGAAGTGCAGATGGTACCGCAGAAACGGAAGGCCATCCTCGTAAAGCAGGAGGACTATGCCGCCAAGGCGAAGCAAGAGGTGGAGGCCAAAAACGAAGAACTTGAAGCTCGCAAACATGAAACTGCCCACCGCCGCATACTCGCAGAGGAAGCTTTGGTAAAGGTGAATACTGAAAGGCAGAAACTGTTGACCGCAGAGAACAAGCGATACCAAAAGACGAAGGACGAGGCAGTCAAGTTGCACGAACAGCAGGTGGCGGAGGTGCGTGCCGAAATCAAGTTGCAGGAGGAGAAGACAGAGGCTGAGTTGGCGCAACTCGCAAAGCAGGAGTTGGACGAGTTACACGGCCGTGGAGCCGACACCCGGATGGTGGAGGAGTGCAAGACGGCAATACATACTAGCGAAGCGGAACTGAAATTCATCGACGACCACCGCCGGCTGGTTTACGAGTACCAGCACGACAAGGAGGAACTCTTCGACCATGAAGAGGAACTCAAAGGGCAGAAGAAGCTACTCACGGAGAAGCTCCAGCAGCTGAACGAGAAGTACGCCCAGCGGCAACAGAAATACCAAGAGCAGCTTGCCGCCATCGGCAAGGAGCTCGCCGAACGCCGTCAGGAGAAGGAACACATCGACGGGGAGCTGCAGAAGGCAGACCGTTTTGCACACGACGAGAACCTCTGTCCGCCGTTCTTTACCGAGGCTGCGGAGATACAGACGCTCCGCACGCCCGGACAGGCCGTGGACGAGCTGACCAGCATCATTGTCTCGCGCCAGTCGCGTCACAACCAGTTCAAGGGCAGCGTCAACGTGTTCAGGACCAACTTCTCCGCCAAGAACACCTTCAACTTCCGCATGGAGCTGACACTCGACGAGGACTTCCTCGACTTCGCCAGCAACCTCGACGACTTCCTCGTCAACAACAAGATAGAGGAATACCGCCGCCGCACGAGCGAACGGTATGTGGACATCCTGGCGCGCGTCTCCAAGGAGATGGGCGAGCTGACCCGCCATGAGTCGGACGTGGACAAGATAATCCACGACATCAACAGCGACTTCCGTGAGCGCAACTTCGCCGGTGTCATCAAGCTAATAGCCTTGCAGCACGTCCCCTCGGCCGACAAGATGGTGCAGCTGATGAAGCGCATCAAGGAGTTCAACGACGACAACCAGTTTGCCATGGGAGAGCTGAACCTCTTCTCCGCCGCCAACCGCGACGAGGTGAACCAGAAGGCCGTGGGCTATCTGCTCGACTTCATGAAGTCGCTCCTCGACAATCCGCAGCGGCAGTACCTCACCCTCTCCGACCTCTTCCAACTGCAGTTCCGCATCGTGGAGAACGACAACGACACGGGTTGGGCGGACAAGCTGTCCCACGTAGGCAGCGAGGGAACGGACACCCTGGTAAAGGCAATGATAAACATCATGCTCATCAACGTCTTCAAGACAAAGGTGAGCCGCCGCTTCGGCGACTTCCGCATCCACTGCATGATGGACGAGATAGGCAAGCTGCACCCGCAAAACGTGAAGGGCATCCTCGACTTCGCCAACGCCCGCAACATCCTCCTCATCAACTCCTCCCCCACCACCTACAACGTCTCCGACTACCGCTACACCTACCTCCTGAGCAAGGACGGCAAGTCGCAGACCGTAGTGCATCCACTGGTGGCGAAGCAGGGGGGAGTAATAGCACATAATATAATGAATAAGGTAAGATGAAGATAACCCTGCCGCTCATAGACAAATTGCTGCGCCTGCGTTCAGGCGAGTCGCTTCCATCCAGTGCCCTACGGGGCGACTGGGTGGAGGAACTGCTGCGCGACGGTGTGCTAGTTAGTCGCTCTCAGGGTAGCAGGCGGACGCTCATGGCAGCTGAACCCGATAAGCTGGAACTTGCCTTGAGAGGTATAGACGAACGACTGGGAGGATTGGAACGAATGCGACGGATATTGCTTGATGCTACCGCTATTTCCCGCTCCGAGCAAGCAGCCGAGACGGGAAACTCCAAACTTGTTGCCGTGCGTTCTTGTCTGGGATTCCCGGTTAATGCCTATGAGCTAATATTTTGTCGGTTGAACGGGCAGGAGATGGCGGTTTGCCCGAACGAGGGAAGTTTCTTGTTCATAGCCGACTGGCAGCGGTTCTCCATCCCCGAAGATGTTGTTGTGGTGGGCATAGAGAACATGGAGAACTTTCGCCTTATCCGTCGGCAAAGGATTTTGTTCGAGTCCTTGCTACCCAACGAACGTCTGCTCTTCGTTTCGCGCTATCCCCAGTCTATCGCCCTGCGTTCCTGGCTGCAAGCTATCCCAAACCGCTATGTCCACTTCGGTGACTTCGACCTGGCTGGTATCAACATATTCCTCGCCGAGTTCCGTCAGCATTTGGGTGAGCGCGCCTCTTTCCTCATCCCAACGGACATAGAGCAACGCCTGCGGAACGGCTCTGCAGAAAGGTATCGCGAGCAATACCATAGATGTCACAACCTCACGTCCGACATCCCGTCGGTGCAAAGGCTGATAGATCTCATTCACCGATACCATCGGGGCTATGACCAGGAAGGGTACATTTCTTGACTTCATCACTTTATCAAAAAAGTCAATCCAGAATTTTACTTTTCCGTTTTCATCGGGTCATATAGTCGTAACGTTCATTAAAACATAGAAGATGACGATAGACGACAAAGACATCATTCGGGCTGTCCGGGCGAAATCCGAGAAGGGCTTTCGGCTCTTGATGCAGAAATACAAGCAACCTGTATACTGGCATATCCGCCGACTGGTGGTGGTACACGACGATGCACAGGATGCCACGCAGGAAACCTTCATCCGGATCTTCCGTTCCTTCGACAAGTTCAAGGACGACAAGGCTTTCCGGGGCTGGATCTTCCGAATAGCCACCAACGAGGCACTTCGACTGATTGAAACCCGGAAGCAAGGGCAAGTGTCGCTGGAGGAAGACGAGAATGGTGCAAATCGCATCATGGCAAGCGAATACGTGGATTTCTCCGACCTAGAGGCCGTAAAACTGCAAAAGGCCATCCACACATTGCCCACCAAACAACAGGCGACATTCAACCTCCGCTATTACGATGAACTCGGTTATGAGGAGATTGCTGAAGCCATAGGCTCCACCGCCCCTGCGGTCAAGGCGAACTTCCACATTGCCAAAGAGAAGATCATCAAATATATGAACTCAACCGACTAACACATATCATTATGAATAAAGAATTTGATTTTGACCACATCGGTAAGCGAATGCCTTATACGACTCCCGATAGTTTCTTCGACCAGCTCGAAGACAAGGTATGGAAGGAGGTAAAACCTGCAAAAATATACCACCTCATAATGCGAAGAGTGATCGCCGCGGCCGCATCCGTAGCTCTGGTATTTGCCATCGGCATGAACCTCTTCAAGACGGACAAGGCCTCCATCGGTGACGTGGACCAGGCTTTCAGTCAGCTCACCATCAGCGACCAGGCTTACCTGCTGAGCGTCTACCAGGAGGATGTCTTTATCAACGAGTAAGCATTGCACGAAAAGAATATGTTTAACCTTTTAAAATAGATGATTATGAAACATTTAATGAAGACTTTCGTTATCGCAGTCATGATGATTGCATCGTGTGCCACCGTTTATGCACAGCAGAATGCCCCACAGCGTCCCAACCAAAAGCAGCGTCTCTCGCGTGAACAACTTGCCGAGGTGCAGGCCAAGCACATCGCCAGTGAACTGGCTTTCGGTGACGACGTGACGAAGAAATTTGTTAAGACCTTCTGTGACTGCCAGAAGGAAATCTGGGCACTGGGTCCCCGCCCGCGTCCCAACAAACAGGGAATGTCTGAGCAGGAGAACGAGGACCGTATCAAGCAGCGCTTTGCCATGAGCGAGAAAATCCTCGACATCCGTCAGAAATACTACAAGGAATACTCCAAGTTCCTTACTCAGGCGCAGATAGAAAAGGTGTATGAGCAGGAGCGCAAGATGATGGACCGTTTCGCCAAACGCGGACAGGGCGGCAAGCATGGACAACAAGGCGGCAAACGTGGACAACAAGGAGGACGTAAATGATGAGGAATACCTTGTATTTCCTGGCAGTTCTGATGACCACGCTGTTCTCAGCGTGTTCATCAGACGACCCTGATGTGATGGAGGATAACTTGCCATCGGAAGAAACCTCGGAAGGCACAACCCCTGTGTTTACCGCCGAAAACGTGCCCGCCGAGCAGTCTGCCGGCACTACGGTCTCCTTGGAGGAATTGGCCAAGGAGGGATTGGGCGGCATACGCCTCAATTTCCAGATGACGGGTGTCACCCAAGTGGTCTTGGAAAGTGTGGACGGGTATCAGATTGCTGGCACTCTCGATGGCGACAAGCAGTCCATCATCACCTTCAGCGCGCCCGAAGGGGAGAGCCTCGCCTTGGGCAAAGACTATTACATCGTCACCTTCCCCTGTGACCTGACTGGCGGCTATCGTCTCTCCATCTACAAGGATGGACAAGTGGCCAGTTACTTCGGGGTTCACCAGAAGGTAGAGGCTGGAACGTTCATCGCTCCAACCGACCTCGTGGAGAGTGAACTGGAGTTTGCCGACCCCGATGCGCCTTTCGTGGAAGACGAGCGGCCTGAACTGAACCAAGCCACCAAGGATGCACTCGTGGCCTATCAGCAGAACCCTACCGAGGACAACAAGGCGGCACTGATGGAACAGATGGGCGTCAGATACGACAAGGTCGTGGCCCGCAAGAAGGCCAAGTTGCGCGAACTGGAGCGTGAGGCGCTACACCAAGACTTGGTGGACGAGATGCAAGCCATCGTGGACGAGATGGTGGAGAACCGCGACATCCGTCTGGAACAGCAGTTCTATCGTTTGATAGATCCACGAACAGACGATGATCCAAACGACGAATGGATGGTGCTCAGAGGCGCGGATGCCAACAATCCCTATATTGGCTACGCACCCGTAAGGAACTCCGAATACGCGGCGTTCGATAAGGACTTTACCTATCCGCAAGGGCAAGACAACTACCCTGCCGTAAACATGACCTACACGGAAGCCGTAGCCTATTGCCTGTGGCTGAGCGAGCAGGACAGCGAACATGAATATCGCTTGCCGACGGAGGGGGAATGGATTCTTGCTGCCGGCCACATGCCCAAGGACGTGAGCATGAATAGCGATCACGTGGAGATGGGTCTCACCGCCGTGGAGGCTTATGCGCAGACCACGGGAGCCTGTGGAGGCGTCGACTTCTGGGGCAACTGCTGGGAGTGGACTACGACCATCAACGCCAATGGCGAGTATATCGTGAAAGGCGGTAGCTGGGATTCGAGCCGCGACGCTTGCCGCAGTGAATACTCCGACGATGCACGCAACGGTGCCGAAGGCTATGACAATGTCGGTTTTAGAGTGGTTAGGGTGGATAGAGGCAGTTTATAAGCTGAATTTGCAGGATTTGTTTCCTGTTCTCGGATATATTGCTTAACTTTGCCGCACAAATCACTAATGCGAAAGATTATGAAAAAGTTGTATTCACTGATTGCCTTGGTTTGGATGGCATGGACCGTGCCAGCCCAGGCGCAGATTAACTTCGGTGTGAAGGCCGGTCTCAACCTTACCAATTTCTCCATCAACGACAGCCAGCTACTGTCAGCCGAGAACAAAACCGGCTTCTTTGCCGGTGTCACCACAAAGATTACCCTTCCCATCGTAGGACTGGGTGTGGACGGTTCGCTGCTCTACGACCAGCGCGAGGCCAAAGAGAAAGCGACGGGCACTTCGCTGAAGCAGCAGTCCATTCAGATTCCCGTCAATGTGCGCTATTCCGTGGGACTGGGCAGTCTGGCCAATGTCTTTGCCTATGCCGGTCCGCAGTTCGGCTTCAACATTGGAGACAAGAACGAGTCTCTGAGCGGAGAGGTTAAGAACTGGCGCTTCAAGTCCAGTGCCCTCAGCGGTAATATCGGTGTCGGTGTCACGCTGGTGAAGCACCTGCAAGGTACCGTGAACTACAACTTTGCCTTGGGAAAGACCGGCGACTTCGAGGTCAGCAACGCTAACAGCAAAACCATTAAGGCCAAGGCCAATGCCTGGCAGGTGTCGGTGGCTTACTTCTTCTAAGTGGACTATGCCGACGTAATACTGCCCGTACCTCTGTACACCACCTTCACCTATGCCGTACCGGAAGGTATGCGCGTGGGTGAAGGCGTTCGTGTATTGGTACCGTTTGGCCGCACGAAAAAATATGTGGGCGTTGTCTGTCGCCTGCACGACGAACAACCGGAGGACTACGAAGTCAAGGCGTTGCTGCAGGTCATGGACCAGACACCCGTTGTCAACGGATTCCAGTTGAGGTTGTGGCGTTGGATGGCCGACTATTACATGGCCGCCATCGGCGATGTGTACAAAGCCGCCATGCCTGCCGGGCTGAAGGCCGAGGAAGGCTACAAGCCCAAAACCGAGACCTACATCCGCCTGACTCCTGCCTACCGCAGCGAGGCGGCCATTCACGTAGCCCTCCATATTCTGACACGCGCCAAGAAACAGTTGGAGGCCTTCAACACCTATCTCTTCCTGTCCCACTGGGACGAAGTCTCATTGGGCACTCCTACGGCAGAGGTGACGCGCGAGGAGTTGATGAACAGCAGTCATGCCTCGGCTGTGGTTGTAGGCCAGCTGGAGCACAGGGGACTGCTCGAGACCTACGAGGTGGAGGTGGGGCGTTTGAACCATGGCGGTGACTACCATCCCGAACGCATTCCGCCGCTGACCGAACCGCAGACTACGGCCTACAACAGTCTGCTGATGCAGATGATGGGGCATTCCGTCACCTTGCTTCACGGCGTGACGGGCAGTGGGAAGACAGAGATTTATATTCATTTGATTCGCCGCGCACTGGAGCAGAAGCAACAGGTGCTCTATCTCTTGCCGGAGATTGCACTGACCGTGCAGATGATGCAACGCTTGCAACGTGTGTTCGGAGACCGTCTGGGCATCTATCATTCCAAATATTCGGATGCCGAGCGCGTGGAAATCTGGCAGAAACAACTGTCTTCCCATCCCTATGACATCATCCTCGGTGCGCGTTCTGCCGTGTTGCTGCCCTTCCAGCGGCTGGGACTGGTCATTGTCGACGAGGAACATGAGACTTCCTATAAGCAGCAAGACCCAGCCCCACGCTACCATGCCCGTTCGGCAGCCATTATGCTGGCGCAGATGACCGGTGCAAAGACCGTACTGGGAACGGCAACCCCCTCCATGGAAACCTACTACAACACGCAGATTGGGAAATACGGCCTTGTCACATTGTCAGAACGTTTTCGGGGAATGCAGCTGCCGCAGATAGAGATTGTCGATGTGGCCCTCTTGCAGCACCGCAAGGAGATGATCGGCCCGTTCTCGCCCCTCCTACTCTCCAGCATACGCGAAGCCCTGCAGCACGGCGAGCAGGTGATACTCTTCCAGAACCGTCGTGGCTTCGCCCCGATGGTGGAGTGTCGCCAGTGTGGATGGGTGCCCCGGTGTCAGCACTGCGACGTGTCGCTGACCCTGCACCGCCAGACGAACCAGTTGACCTGCCACTATTGTGGCTATACCTACCGCATTCCCGACGAATGTCCGTGCTGCGAGTCGAAAGACCTGCGGCCGCGTGGTCTCGGCACGGAGAAGATAGAGGAGCAGATTTGCGACCTCTTTCCTGAAGCAAAGGTGGTGCGCATGGATCTGGACACCACGCGCACACACAACGCCTATGAGCGCATTATCAACGATTTCGGAGCCGGACGCAACAATATTCTCATAGGGACACAGATGGTGACCAAGGGACTGGACTTCGACAAGGTGAGTGTGGTGGGTATTCTGAATGCCGACACGATGCTCAACTATCCGGATTTCCGGGCCTACGAACAGGCTTTCACGATGATGTCACAGGTGGCGGGGCGTGCCGGACGAAAGGGACATCAGGGCTTGGTGATTCTACAAACGAAGAACAGGGATATGCCGGTCATCGGACAGGTGGTGAACCACGACTATCAGGCGTTTTACCAATATCTGCTCACGGAACGTCAGGCGTTCCACTATCCTCCTTTTTCTCGTTTGGTCTATGTGTTTCTGAAGCATCGCCATGATGCTGTTGTGGAGGCTGCTGCCGCTGAGATGGGCGCTCGGTTGCGTCAGTGGTTCGGCAACCGTGTCCTTGGTCCCGACAAACCGACGGTGGCCAAGGTAAAATCACAGAACATCCGTAAGCTCGTTTTGAAACTCGAGTCAGGGATTGACCTGTCGCGCGTGCGCCAGTGTCTGCTGCATGTTCAGCAGCAGACACTGGCCTGCAAACGCTATTCGTCCCTTGTGGTTTATTACGATGTCGACCCGCAATAGCGAGGTGACGCGATAATCAGAAGTCTAAGTCGAGACCCAACGCAAACACGTTGTTGTTGCGAGTGTAGTCACTGTTGTAGCTGATGGACTTCTCGGCGGTGAGCTGTACGTCCTGTGCCACGTTCTTGTGCTGATAGAAGGTGTGGAAGTAGGCCACGTTGAGATGCATCCTGTCGGTGAAATGCACTACGGCGCCGCACCCTACGGAATTGGAATTGACCACGAAGGAGCGGTCTTCCATATATTCGTCGGACAGACCGTAGTTGGTAGACTGCCAGCCGGCACTCACCGTCAGTTTCTTGCAGAGGTCATACTCCGCCCCGGCATTCCATTCGATGGTGCCTCGGTCCAAGAGCTTCTGACGGTCGTTGTACGAGGTGGCGTGCTTGTCGTCGAACCAGTGGAAACCCACGTTGATGCGCAGGGCATCGATGGGCTTGTAGCCTGCGCCGAGCGTCAGATAGGCGGGAATGTCGGCGGCAATCTTCTTGCCGTCGGCATATTCGCCAATGGCAGCCGTCAGTTTCTGGTCAAACTGCATCTTGAGTTGTCCCATGGCAGCCTCGATGTTCTCGTTGCCTAAAATGGCGTTGGCAGCCTGCTCGGGAATGCTGGAACGCACATAGGCAGCCTTCAGATTGTCGGACAGGTTTCCAATGCTCGGTGCCTGGTTGACGGCTTTGTTCTTCAGGCGCATGCGGGTCTTGAACTCATACTTGGCCGAGAAGTTCCATCGTCCCGTCTTGTAGTCGACGGCAAGGATGGGCGTGAATCCCAGTCCGCTTTGGTCGCAGCTCAGCTCGATGTTGGCAGATTCGGGTTTGGTGATGTCCAGCACCTGATAGAGCAGCATCCCGCCTACCCGGATGTCGCGTACGTAGCCGTAGTAGTTACAGGTGGCATAGACGCCGCGCACGCCGGCAAAGGCACTGAAGTGATCGCTCACGCGGTAGGCGGCACCTGCCGACAGACCGAAATAATACTGCCGGCCGTTCATAAAACTGTTGTAGCTGTACTTGCCCTCGGTGCCGAAGACATCGTCGGCGGTGAAGAAACGGTTGGGAATGGGCAGTCCCATGGCCTGGCCGACGCCAGCGCCCACTTGGTCAATGCCGCTTGCCAACTGGCAGGCTCCAAGAGCGGTCTCGGCAACGATTTTCTCGAACGACCCCAGTCCGTTGTCGAAGGTACACTTGCCACCACCGCCAGTCAGTGCGAAATTGGCCTGGAACGACCAGCGGTTTTTGTTGTAGGCATACTGAAACGAGGGAATTACCGGTGCGAAGGCATTGCCCTTGAAGGTACGCGGTGTGGTGGAGTTGTCCACATTGTTGGTGAACAGCGCATAGTCATTCTCGATGGTGCGCGTCTGGAACGCCAGTTGCCAGTTGATGGCGAGGTGGTGGCCGTCGGACATAAACGCCACACCCGCGGGATTATAGTAGACACCGTCGATTCCGATAGAAGCCTCACGGCTCATCATGCGGTTGAAGGCTGGATGCTGGTTGGTGTTGGTCAGCAGGCCTCCGGCATATGTGCCCATAGTGGTCATCATGAACACAATGCTGATAAAACTTTTTTTCATTCCTTTGTCTTAAATTATATTAAAATGGGGTGCAAAGGTAGTTCTGTTGTTCCGATTTCCCGTAAACAACGCAAGTAAATTATGTTTTGTTAACGATTTTTGTGCGACAAATTCCTATTTTTCCTCTTTCTTCTCTGTAGGATAGTTGATGCGCGTGTGGTAGATGGTCTTCAGTTTCTCGATGAGGATAGTCTTGGCATACTGGACATCGCGGAAGGTGATGGGGCACTCGCGGAAGAAGCCTTCACTCATCTGTGTATCGACAATATGGTTGACCAGGTCGCGGATGTTCTGTTCCGTGTAGTCGGAGAGCGATCGCGAGGCTGCCTCGACGGAGTCGGCCATCATCAGGATGGCCTGCTCCCGAGTGAACGGGTTGGGACCGGGATAGGTGAACAGCAGGTCGTCAACAGGTTCGTCAGGATGCTCGTTCTTGTAGTGGATATAGAAATACTTGGCCTTCCCCTGTCCGTGGTGGGTTGAAATGAAATCGCGGATGGGCTTGGGCAGGTTGTAGCGGTCGGCCATCTTCTGGCCCTCTGTCACGTGGCTGATGATAATCTGTGCGCTCTTGATGTCGTCTATCATCTCGTGCGGGTTCACACCCGTCTGGTTCTCGGTGAAGTAGATGGGGTTCGACAACTTTCCGATGTCGTGGTACAGTGCTCCCGTGCGCACCAGTATGGAGTTGGCACCAATCTTGTTGGCAATCTCTCCCGCCAGATTCGCCACTTGTATGGAGTGGTTGAACGTGCCCGGGGCCACCTCACTCATGCGTCGCAGCACATCGTTGTTGGTATTGGACAGTTCAATGAGAGTGATGTCGCTGGTGAATCCGAACAGTTTCTCTATCAGATAGAGCAATGGATAGGCAAAGAGCAGCGCCACGCCATTAATCATCAGATAGTTGTATGTGCTGTAGTCTATCTGCGTCAGCGAACTGCTGCGCATCCAGTCAAAGGCCAGGTTGACGGCCATAGCCGCTGCGGTGGCGATGATGGCCGTCTTGAAGAGCTGGGAACGCTGCGTCATCTCGCGCAGGGAGCAGATGGCAGCCAGCCCGGCAACGGTCTCCACGGCGATGAACTCGAAGGGATGGGTCAGCATGACAGCACAGATGAGCACCATCGTGACATGAGCCATGAAGGCCGTGCGCGAGTCGAGAAACACGCGGATGAAGATGGGCACGATGGCGTAGGGAAGGAGATACACGTGTATGAAGGTATTGCGCACGAACAGGGCGGTGAACAGACAGAACGCGACTGTCAGCACATAGAGCATGATGATGCTGCGCGGATTGCCCAGATAGTCGTGGCGGAAGAGGAAGAGATAAACCGTGAAGGTAACCATGAAGATGGCCACGAAGACAATCTGTCCGAGCAGTGACAATTGGTTCTGCGTGTTGTCTTGCTGCAGTCGCTCGCTCTCTCTGGTGTACGACTCGATGATGCGGAAGGTCTTTTCGGTCACGATCTCGCCGCGCCCAATGACTTTCTGTCCCTTCTGGACTACACCGCTAGCCAGCGCGATGCTCGACAGGATGTCGCTCTTGCTGGCCTCGCTGCGCTCGCGGTCAAAAATCAGGTTGGGTGTGATGTAGTTGTTGAGGTCGCATTTCTGCAGGATGGGACGCTGAAGGGCAAGCGGTTCTTCCAGGAAGATTTTCTCGTAGGCGGTCTTTGTCGAATAGACCTCCGACACGGCAATGCTGGCCGCCACCTTTCCACTGACCACGCGTATCATGGCCGCGGTGTCCTTCCGCAGTTCGGAATAGTCGCGGGCAGGCATAATGCCCTGCCGGTAGAGCTCGTGGAGATTGGTGACTATCAGGTCTACAAACTCCTTCCCCAAGCCCGGGATACCGTCGGCATAGTCTGTGCGTAGTTTGCGTATCATACGGCTCTCGACCTCCTTGTCGTATTTGTAGTAAGGCTCATAGCCTTTCATCAGACTGTCTCTTTCGGCACTGATGGCCGCTTCCGACTTGTAGATGGGGAAGTCGAAGGGCGCGGTGAAATCGGCATATTTCCAAGGCTTGCCCTGCTCGGCATAGAAATGGTTGCGGCTGTCGTGGGGAATGGCCCAGACAATCAGCAGCACGGACACGATGACGAGCGCGGCACAAATGATGAGGCTACGCCAATTGTTATTCTCTTTCACGGGTAAAATAATTTGTTTTGACGTTGTTCTATCTTCCGAGTTTGCCGCAAAGATACTACAAAAAATGGAAAGCACGTGGTTTTCAAGCGAAAAAACACGGATTTATGAAAAAAAATGTGTACTTTTGCACCGTTTTAATCCGTTTCAAAGATTATTTGTAAGATGACAGAAAGAAAAGTGAGGGTGCGTTTTGCCCCGAGTCCCACGGGTGCGCTCCATATCGGAGGCGTGCGTACTGCCCTGTATAACTATCTCTTTGCCCGTCAGTATGGCGGTCAGTTGGTGTTCCGCATCGAAGATACCGATTCCAGCCGTTTCGTGCCCGGAGCGGAGGAATATATCCTGGAGTCATTCAAGTGGTTGGGCATTCCGTTTGACGAGGGCGTCTCTTTCGGGGGCGACAAAGGCCCGTATCGCCAGAGCGAACGCCGCGACATCTATAAGAAATATGTGAAGCAACTGCTGGATGCAGGCCACGCCTATATGGCCTTCGACACGCCGCAGGAGTTGGAGGCAAAGCGTGCCGAGATACAGAATTTCCAGTACGATTGCCACACCCGGCAGCAGATGCGCAACTCGCTGACCCTGTCTGCAGAGGAAGTGCAGCGTCTGATTGCTGATGGTACGCAGTATGTGGTGCGTTTTAAGGTCGAGCCGGGACAGGAGATTTTGGTCAATGACATGATTCGTGGCGAGGTGCGCGTCAAGAGCGACATTGTGGACGACAAGGTGCTCTACAAGAGTGCCGACGAACTGCCCACCTATCATCTGGCCAACATCGTGGATGACCACCTGATGGAGATTTCCCATGTGATACGCGGCGAGGAATGGCTGCCCAGCGCACCGCTCCATGTCATGCTGTACCGTGCCTTCGGGTGGGAGGAGACGATGCCCCGTTTCGCCCACCTTCCCCTGTTGCTCAAGCCGGACGGAAAGGGCAAGCTGTCCAAACGCGACGGCGACCGCCTCGGATTTCCCGTATTCCCCTTGGAATGGCACGACCCCAAAACGGGCGAGGTGTCATCGGGCTACCGCGAAAGTGGTTATTTTCCCGAGGCCGTCATCAATTTCCTGGCTTTGCTGGGTTGGAATCCTGGCACGGAGCAGGAGCTGTTCACGCTTGATGAACTGGTCGGTCTGTTCGACATTACCAAGTGTTCGAAGGCCGGTGCGCGTTTTGCCTATGAAAAAGGGATTTGGTTCAACCACGAATATATCCTTAAGAAGAGTAACGAGGAGATTGCCACACTTTTCGAACCCATCTGTCGCGCACACGGCGTTAAAGACTCGTCGGAGCGCATCCTGCAGGTGGTGACGATGATGAAAGATCGCGTCTCGTTCGTCAAGGAACTATGGCCGCTGTGCTCCTTCTTCTTCGAAGCACCGACGACCTACGACGAGAAGACCGTCAAGAAACGCTGGAAGGACGATTCCGCACAGCAGTTGACGGAATTGATGGAGGTGCTCAAAGGCATTGACGATTTCTCGCTGGAGAATCAGGAACGCATCGTCCACGAGTGGATAGAACGGAAGGAATACAAACTCGGCAATATCATGAATGCCTGGCGACTGACACTGGTCGGCGAGGGTAAAGGACCGGGTATGTTTGACATTTCGGCCTTCCTTGGCAAGGAGGAGACCTTGGCTCGTATGGAAAAAGCGATAAAGATGTTGGAATAATCACGTGGCGCGCAACGACAATGTATAATATCGCTATCTATATTTACCTCTTGGGTGTGGTTGTCGCCTCGTTCTTCAGCCGGAAGGTGCGCAAGATGTGGCGCGGCGAGCGTCAGGCCGTCCGTATTATCAAGGAAAAACTGGAGCCCGGGGCGCAGTATGTTTGGTTTCATGCGGCCTCACTTGGTGAGTTCGAACAGGGGCGTCCGCTCATGGAACAATTACGTCGCGAGCATCCTGAATACAAAATTCTGCTTACGTTCTTCTCGCCTTCGGGCTATGAGGTGCGCAAGGACTATGCCGGAGCCGACATTATCACCTACCTACCGCTCGACACCATTATGAACGCACGCCGCTTCCTGCGCACGATACGTCCCGTCATGGCGTTCTTCATCAAGTATGAATTTTGGTACAACTATCTGCATATCCTTAAGCACCGCCATGTGCCGGTATACAGCGTGTCGAGTATTTTCCGCCCCAACCAGGTGTTTTTTAAGTGGTATGGGCGCAATTACGGCAGAGTGCTGCAGTGTTTCACGCATTTCTTCGTACAAAATGAGGTGAGCCGTAAACTGCTCGCCACTATCGGCATTGACAGGACGACGGTGGTGGGCGACACTCGTTTTGACCGCGTACTACAGATCAAGGAGGCAGCCAAGCAGTTGCCGCTGGTGGCAGCGTTTGCCGATGGCCACCGCACTTTTGTGGCTGGATCGAGCTGGCAGCCCGATGAGGATATTTTCATCCCGTGGTTTAATGCTCACAAGGACTGGAAACTCATCATCGCTCCCCATGTGATTGGTAAAGACCACCTGCAGCAGATTCTGTCGAAGGTTGACGGCCAGGCCATACGCTATACGCAGGCTACGGAGGACAGCGTGCGCGAGGCCGATGTGCTCATCATCGACTGCTTTGGCCTGCTCAGCAGCATCTACCACTATGGAGAGGTGGCCTATATCGGCGGAGGCTTCGGTGTGGGCATCCATAATCTTTTGGAGGCTGCCGTCTGGGATGTGCCCGTCATCTTCGGTCCCAACAATCAGCGTTTCCAGGAGGCCCAGCAACTCAAGGCGTGTGGCGGTGGACTGGAGATTGCATCGGTGGCGGATTTCCAGCGTGTCATGGACGACTTCGATGCCGATGCGCAGGCTGTCAAGACTGCTGGACAGAAGGCCGGCAGCTACGTGAAAGGACAGACCGGGGCTACAGCCAAGGTCTTGCGGAGCGTAGGACTCTAAAACAAACAACGATTGTATGGCTTTGATTAAAACAGTGAACGGACTAACTCCCCATTGGGGACGCGACTGCTATTTCAGTGAGAATGCCACCATTGTGGGCGAAGTGACCATGGGCGACGAGTGTTCCGTATGGTTCAACGCTGTGGTGCGTGGCGACGTGGCACCTATCACTATCGGTCATCGTACCAATGTACAGGACGGGGCGTGCATCCATGTGACTCACGAAACGGGTCCTGTGGTGATAGGCAATGATGTGACCATCGGCCATAATGCCACGGTTCATGCCTGTACCGTCCATGATGGCGCGCTCATCGGCATGGGGTCGACGCTACTCGACGGCTGCGAGATCGGTGAGGGAGCCGTCGTGGCAGCCGGTGCATTGGTACTCCAGAATACCAAAATAAGACCTTACGAAATCTGGGGTGGCGTACCTGCCAAATACATCAAGCCCACCAGACCCGGACAGACGGACAATGCCAAACACTATGTGGAATACGCCAAATGGTATAGGGAATCCTGACCGATAAGTACAGGGGAACTTGGTAAAAAGATAAGGTGTCACAAAAAAAGGTCTTGGCATTGTGCCAAGACCTTCTTATATCGGGGTCGTACGATGTATTAGAGGTTGGGGTTCATCTCTGTCCACTTTGCCACGGGAGGAACGATGCCCAGCTCTACAATCTCGTCGCGCATCTTGCAGAGGTGTTCGTAGGACTTGGCTAGTGCAGCCATCTCTTCTTCCGTGCCCTTCGGCTCTACGAAGTGTACACCCGTCTTGTCAATGACGGAAGGCATAGCCATCATCACGTTCTTGAAGCCACACTTGTCGCAGTTGACATAGCAACCGGCTGGTAGGGTAAACTTCTCACCGCCCATGGCAGCCTCAATCATCTTCACGGCATTGTAGGCAGGGCTCTGGAACGAGCTGCGGCCACGAAGCTTGATGATATTGGAACCGCCCTGAATGGTATGGTGCTTGATTTCTTCCCAGCGCTCGGCGGAGAGTCCCATCTCGGAGAGGGGTTTGCCGTCCACCTTGACCTGAGAGGCAAACACGGCCATCTGCTCGCCGTGGCCACCGTAGGTGTGGGCACCGGTCACCTTGTCCTGCTGCACACCGAACTCCAGAGCGAGTGCCTGCTGCAGACGGGTGGAGTCAAGGGCAGCGAGAGAGGTCAGCTGGTTGGGCTTCAAGCCGGAGTGAATCAGTGCCGTCAGGGCGGTCACGTCAGCGGGGTTGAAGATGACCACCACGTGCTCCACGGTGGGGCAGTACTTCTTGATGTTGTCGCCAAACTCGGCGGCAATCTTGCAGTTGCCTTTCAGCAGGTCTTCGCGGGTCATGCCATCCTTACGGGGAGCACCACCGGAAGAAATGATGTATTTAGCACCCGTAAAGGCCTCTTCTGCGTTGACGGTATAGGTCACATTGGCACCGGCAAAGGCGCACTGCTGGATTTCGTCAAATACACCGTGTACACCCGGCTCGTAGATGTCATAGAGACAGATGTTAGGGGTGAGGCCGAGCATCAGTGCGCTCTGCACCATGTTGGAACCGATCATACCGCCAGCTCCAACAATCAAGAGTTTGTCGTTTGTTAAATAATCCATAGTTGTTTCTTTTGTGTTTTTTTTTGTAAGTTTTTGTCTGGATGCAAAGTTAGCAAAAAAACTTTTTATACGGAACAATTCCAGGCCATTTTAATGTTATTAGAACTTAAAAGCCGCCCTTTTGCAAACTCCATATAGCATAACGCAACACTATTCTTGCTCCTGCATTCCATCCCCTGTTCCGTTCTTCTTCTTTGGCAGACGATGCGTCTTGCGCAGGGCTTCTGTGATGATCCATTGCAACTGGCCATTGGTGCTGCGGAACTCGTCCGCAGCCCACGCCTCTATCGCATTCATGGTGTCTGAATCGATGCGCAGAATGAAGCTCTTGGTGGTTTTCCGGTCTGCCATATATATAAAGAGGTGAGGGTGGGGTTAATGGTTCAGTGTCCCCGCGTTCACTACCGGCTGGGCGGAATCGTCACTACAGAGTACTACGAGCAGGTTGCTCACCATAGCCGCCTTCTTGTCATCGTCCAGTTCCACGATGTTCTCGCTGGAGAGCCGTTCAAGCGCCATCTTCACCATCGACACTGCACCCTCCACAATCTGCTCGCGGGCAGTGATGATGGCCGATGCCTGCTGGCGGCGCAGCATCACAGCGGCAATCTCTGGGGCATAGGCCAGATAGTTGATGCGGGCCTCAATGACCTCAATGCCGGCTAAGGCCAACCGCTCGTCAAGCTTCTCTTCCAATTGCTGGTTGATTTCGTCAGCACTGGAGCGGAGCGTCGGTTCCGACGATTTGTTGTCGTCATCGTCATAGGCATACTGCCCGGCCACCTGGCGCAGGGCAGCATCGCTCTGCACACGAACAAAATTCTCCAGAGCGTTCATCAAACCCTTCGTGTCGCTTCCAACCGTATTGGTATTGGCGGCCATCGTTTGTGAGTCAACCTCAAAGAGGGCCTTGTAGGTGTCCTTTAGCTTCCAAACGAGCACCAGACCTATCATAACGGGATTGCCCGTCTTGTCGTTTACTTTAATGGGTTCTGCGTCAAGGTTACGAGCGCGCAGCGACACCTTCTTGGTACTGTAGAAGGGGTTGATCCAGTAGAAGCCGGTCTGCGAGAACGTGCCGCTATACTTTCCGAACCAATTGGTCACCTTGGCCTCGTTGGGTTCCAACTGCATCATTCCGCACCACATGATGATGTTGCCGACAAGCAGCAGGGCTCCTCCGCCAAGCAGTCCTCCACCCTGTGTCCCGCAGCCCTCGTCCAACAGGACGATACCGTAGATTATTCCCACGAAGGCTAAAATCAGCACTGCCAGATTGATGAACAGCATGACAAAACCATTCACAACCATTCCCTTGAAGGCATACTCTTTCTTTTCCATAGCTTTTTGATTTTATAAGTTGATATCATTTTGATACTGCAAAGATATATCATTCTTACGTAAAAGCAAAGACTTTGAATATCAGTTTAACAATATTTGATGAAAAATTGCTTCATAGTTAATGACGGTTAATTGTATAAAGCCCGACAGAATTGGTAAATTCCGTGTTTTCGTGCCTGTGGGAGGGGTTAGGCATACCTGTTTACCCACTTTTTTCGGATGGAAAATCATAAAAAAGCGGAAAAACTTGTGTAATTCGTGAAAATGGTGTAATTTTGCAGCCGCTTAATGGCGAAGAAAAGTTTAACTAAAATAACAAAAGCAAAAAACATGATTATTGTACCGGTAAAGGAAGGCGAAAACATCGAGAAGGCCCTCAAGAAGTTTAAGAGAAAGTTCGAAAAGACTGGCGTTGTGAAGGAACTCCGCCGCCGTCAGCAGTTCGACAAGCCGTCTGTGCTGAAGCGCCTCAAGATGGAACATGCCATTTACGTGCAGAAGCTCCGCGCTGCTGAAGAATAAAAAAATAGCGGGAAAATTTGGTGGTTTGATTTTTTCTGCGTAAATTCGTTGCCGAAAAGTAATGCAACGGGTCTATGATAGAGAAATTTCTAAGCTACCTGCGCTATGAGCGGAATCGTTCCGAGCTCACGGTGCGAAGTTACGACAGGAGTCTCCATGACTTCGAGTCGTATTTTCAACTTAGGGATTGTCGACTCTCGTGGGAGACGGTAGACTCCGACATCATCCGTGACTGGATGGAGAGTTTAATGGATAAAGGCGTCATGGCATCAACAGTGAACAACTGTTTGAGTGCCGTGCGTTCTTTTTATCGCTATGCGTTGGCGCATGGTGTGGTCGAGGTGGATCCGTCGCACCACGTGAAAGGTCCTAAACTGCAGAAACCCCTTCCCAAATTCATTCGCGAAAAGGATATGGATCGTCTGATGGACGATGACAGTATGTGGAATGACTCCGTGCAGGACTCGCGCGCGCGTACTATTATATTAACGCTGTACTCTACGGGAATCCGCCTTTCAGAACTCCTCGGACTCAACGTGGTAGACGTGGATTTTGTCAACCGACAGCTCAAGGTGACAGGCAAACGCGACAAACAACGGATAGTGCCGTTCGGTGACGAGCTGGCGGAAGCCCTTACGTGTTATCTGCGGGAACGCGACGCGCTGGCGGGGGCGGGCGAAAAGGCACTCTTCGTTGGCGACAGGGGAAAGCGGATTAGCCGAAGTGCCGTGGAGAGCCTCGTCGAAAGGAATCTGCTGAAGGTGACCACCCAAAAAAAACGGTCCCCACACGTATTGCGCCACTCCTTTGCCACGGCCATGCTGAACAACGGGGCAGAACTGGAGAGTGTGCGGAAGCTGTTAGGGCACGAAAGCATCGCTACCACCGAGATTTATACCCACGCCACCTTCGAACAACTCAAAAACGTATACGAGAAAGCCCATCCGAGGGCTTGACCGAGATTATAAAACAAAAACAGTACTAACCCTTAAAAATGGAGGTAACTATGGAAATCAAGATTCAAGCCGTTCACTTTGACGCAACAGACAAGCTGCAGGCATTCATCGAAAAGAAGACTGCAAAGTTGGAAAAGTCCTACGAAGACATCCAGACCGTAGAGGTTGTCTGCAAGGTGGTGAAGCCTGCCACTGCGCTGAACAAGGAGGTGAGTATGACCGCAAGCGTACCGGGAAACCGCATCTTTGTAGAGAAAGTAAGCGATACTTTTGAGGAAGCAACAGACCTTTGCATCGACTCTTTGAAGGTCCAACTGCAGAAATTCAAAGAAAAATCGCGTAATCGCTAAAAAAACCACAAAAAGTTTTGGCGGTTCAAAAAATAATGCCTACCTTTGCATCCGCTTTCCGACGGTTAGCAACTCCTTCGGGAGACGGATGCTTAGAGAAGCCTCTTTAGCTCAGTTGGCCAGAGCACGTGATTTGTAATCTCGGGGTCGTTGGT
>CAVBXH010000052.1:0-19862 GCA_963599475.1 Acutalibacteraceae bacterium
AATCAAGGACGAGCTGAAGGACACCAGCTCGGGCGGCGAGGATTAATGAAACTAATCATCTACATCACTTACATCTCTAACACCATGAATTCAGAACAGAATGGCAAACGATGCGCCACAGGTTAAGGTGTTCATCCATTCTTTAGTTGCCAGATTGTGCGAGGGCTGCAAATTGTAATCCAAGAAGAATCTCATGCCATAATATTCTGTCGCCTTGAATGTGAAAGACATTCCACTTCCGAAACAGATTCCATTTCGTGTTGGAATAGTCAGATTGGAAAGTTTGAGTTGCGGATAATGAATAAAACCTCCCAAGAGTTTGCTGCCGACACTCCACCTTTGAGACAGAGGATAAGAAAAATAGCATCCGCCATTGAGCGACAAGGCGTCGAAAGTATGGTCTTCTGCACTATTGTCGTTGACTATCACCGCTGTGTTGGATACGGTGAAACGTCCTCCAAGTCCCATATAAGGATTGAAGAAATAAGCACCTTCCAAGCCAACGGATGAGCCAGATGAGGTACTGAACTCTGTATTCTCGTCAATGTCGTATTTGCTCAACGGCACATTGAGTCCGACATAAAGGCTGAGAAAGGAATTGCTTTTTTCTTCACTGAAAGATGGTTTACTTGTTGAGCCGCAAAAGCCCTTTTCCTTGAATATCAAATCAGCAAGATAATATCCCATTTCGGTAGAAAGAATCCCGATTCCTGCTCCTGTCAGTACGTCACTCAACCAATGTTTATTGTTGGCTATCCGCATCGTTCCTGTAGCAACTGCGGTTGCGTAGGCTCCAATGCCGACCCATGGACTTTTATGGCCATACTCCTTTGTAAGCATGGTTGCCGTCATGAATGCTGTGGCAGTATGTCCTGAAGGAAAAGAATGGTCATTGGAGCCATCGGGACGCATAACGTGAGTCGTTTGTTTCATAGTGTTTACCACGCTGGCCATTATCAGTGCAGAGAAAGCGTCAGATGCAAGCATTCGCCCCCACGAGCTACGTCCTTCAACGCCTGCCGTCTTCAGCCCGAGCATCAATGCTGTCGGTGCAAATAGTAAATAGTCGTCTGTGCGATTGTCGAATGTTGGGAGATAATCATTACGTAACCTGCGGAAATGGGTATCTTCCCCCTTCACAATAAGTCCTCCAACTACCAGTGGCACTCCGATATAAGTCATCTGATACAGGTTTGAGGACGACCATTTGTCCAGTCGTTTACTAAACGCTGAAAAATGAGTCTTTGTCGTGTCCGTCAACAACGCGGTGTGAATACTGTCACCATTCGTGGCGGCAGACACGTTGCCGGCAAGCAACAGACAAACAGCCACAACGGAAGAACGCCAACGTTTATGCCATGCTCTGGCGAAAGATGAGTACACCATATAATCCCGGCTTCTATCATTGAAAAATGTATGGTCCATATTATTATTGTTCTACTCTTGTCTTATTGAAAGATGTTGCAAAGGTAAGCGCAGAATTTGTTGAAAATTTGTAGTTTCCTTGGAAATTCACGGAAAAACAGTGCTTTCCTTCCGTATAGGTGTATGTCACCGACCAACCATGATAATCACACACGGCTTTTACGATGGCAAGTCCCAAGCCGTTCCCCTGTTTGTTTTGTGCAGGACGGTAGAAGCGATTGAAGATGTGTGTGGCTTCGAGGGCTGACTCGTCAGACGTATTGGATACGGTTAGGCAGTCCGCCTTGACAGACAGGACGATACTGCCGTCTCTACGGTTGTGGCGTACGGCATTTACCACGAGATTGTTGAGCATACTCTCAAGCAACGACCGATTGGCCTTTACCACTACCTCCTGCTGGAAATCTGTTATGATATGCAGTCCACCTGCTATGCTCTTCAGGAAGGGCAGCATATCGTCGACAAACGTATTCAGACAGATGGCTTCCGACTTGGCAAACTGCGCGTTTTCAATCTTTGCAAGAAGCAGGAGGTTACGGTTTAGGCGCGAGAGGCGGGTAGTCATCTGGTAGAGATCTTGTATGATTTCCGCCTGGCTCTCCGTCAGCCCCTGCTGTTGCAGCAGGAGGTCGAGCTTGCTTTGGAATATGGCAAGGGGTGTCTGTAGCTCATGCGAGGCATTCTCCGTAAATTCTTTCTGCGCCTTGTAACTGTCAAGGCTGTTGTGCATGAGCGTTCGTAATGAGTCGTTCAGACGATTGAACTCCTTGATGTCGCTCATAGGCAACGTGGGGATGCTTCCGCTTTCAAGGGAGAACGCCTCTATCTGGTCCAAAGTCTCGTCGAACGGCGCCCATAGTTTTCGGGAAATAAAGCGCATGGTCAGCACCACGCCAACACCCAACATCACCGTGATAAGCACATACTGAATCATGATGCCCACCATGATGTCCCTCTCCAGGTCGGGCACAGGCCAGCTGCGTCCTGTCTGTACAGCCTCCACAAGATCTGCCATATCCTCGGCATAATAGCTTTTTGTCAGCCAATAGAACAAGGGCGTGGCGACAACGAAGAGCACGGCCACGCAGACGACGAACTGTGTCATCGACTTGCGCAGTAGGCTGCGCTGCTGGCTGTTTTCATGGTTGATAGACTCGTTTCTCATACATTCTGCCATTTATACCCCATCCCATATACGTTGAGAATGCAGTCCTTGCATCCTGCCGCCGCCAACTTGGCTTTCAGGTTTTTTATATGCGTATATACAAAATCGTGATTGTCCATCATGTCTGCCATCTCACCACTGAGATGTTCTGCCAAGGCACTTTTGGAAACCACACGTCCTTGGTTGCCGATAAAGAAAAGCAGCAGTTCATATTCCGATTTGGTCAGCACCACAGGTATGTCGCCCACCTTTACCGACTTGTCGAGCAGGTTTACCCTTATACCGTTGTTTTCTATAAAATTGCTGGCAGAGAAGTCGCGCCTTCTTATCACGGCATAGATGCGCATGCTCAATTCGGCAAGATGAAATGGTTTGGCGAGATAGTCGTCTGCTCCTATCTGCAGTCCCGTCACCTTGTCGTCCAGGGAGTCCTTTGCCGACACGATGATGACACCCACTGGATTGCACCGCTTGCGTATCTCACGCAAGATGTCAAGTCCGTTGCCGCCAGGCAGCATCAGGTCGAGCACCACGCAGTCGTAGTCGTAGACACTCACTTTCATGCGTGCCTCGTCGTAGGTGAATGCTTGCTCACACAGATATTTCTCACCGCTCAGATAGCTCACAATGCTGTCTGAGAGTTTGCGTTCGTCTTCTATGACCAGTATTTTCATCTTTTTCTGAATATAACGCAAAGATAGGCCATAAAATTGTGGAAAGTTTGAAGAAACAAGTGTTTGAGGGCAGAAAAAGTGCAATTGGGGCAAATCTACCAAATGTCTACCAAATCACCTGCTACATTTGCCACGCAAAAGCACATTGATCGTAAAAGTAGAACAGCATGGATATTCAACCATTCATCACCCGACCGATTATGTCGGTTATGCTCTCGGTCGTGACCGTTTTCCTTGGCATTATCGCGCTGCTCAACCTCCCGTTAGCGCAATATCCCGACATTGCTCCGCCAACCGTGAAGGTGAGCGCAACATATACTGGAGCCAATGCAGAGACCATCATGAAGAGTGTCGTCACGCCATTGGAGGCTTCCATCAATGGGGTGGAAAACATGCAGTACATGACTTCCTCTGCTGCCAACAACGGTACTTGCACCATCACCATCTATTTCAAGCAAGGCGCTGACCCTGACATGGCTGCGGTGAATGTGCAGAACCGTGTAGCTGCGGCGCAGGGCCTCTTGCCTGCCGAAGTAACCAAGAGCGGCGTGACGGTGAAGAAGACGCAGAACTCCAACTTGAAGTTCATTACGCTCTATAGCCCCGACGGTCGCTACGACTCGAAGACACTCACCAACTACATGAAGATAAACATCGAACCGCAACTCTCGCGCATCGCTGGTGTGGGCGAGGTGAACGTTTTCGGTGCCGACTATGCGCTGCGCATTTGGCTCGACCCAGCTAAAATGCACGCTTACGGACTTGTGCCGAGCGACATCGACGATGCCTTGGCTGCACAAAACATAGAATCGCCAACAGGAACGCTGGGGGCAGAATCGGACAACACCTTTCAGTATGTGTTGAAATACCGCGGACGTTACACCGATGCCGAGGAGTTTCGGAACATGGTGGTGAAGGCATCGGCAGACGCTGGTGTGCTTCGGCTGGGCGATGTGGCAAGGGTAGAATTGGGGACTGTGGACTACAATATGATAAACACTACCAGCGGCAAGCCTGGAGCCTCGGCCAGCATCACACAGACGGCTGGCACAAACGCCAACGACATCATCAAGCAGATAGACCAGGTAGAAGATGATGTGCGGCAAACGCTCCCTGACGGTATGGTACTCGAAGACCAGACCAACGTGATGGATTTCTTGAATGCCGCTATGCGCAACATTACAGAGACACTCGTCATTGCCCTTGTGCTTGTGGTGGCCGTCGTGTTCCTCTTCTTGCGCGACTGGCGGTCGATGGTGGTGCCTGTCATCGCCATCCTTGTTTCGCTCATCGGAACATTCGCCATTATGTATGCCGTTGGATTCTCGCTCAATCTGCTCACCCTCTTCGCCCTTGTGCTGGTTATAGGAACTGTGGTGGACGATGCTATCGTGGTGGTGGAAGCGATACAGGCGAAACTGGACAAGGGAAACGTCACGGTCTTTCAAGCTACGATTGAAGCCATGAAGGAATTGAAGTCGGCACTGGTCACTACCACCATTGTTTTTATGGCCGTGTTCATTCCCGTGAGTTTCGCAAGCGGCACGACGGGTGTGTTCTACAAGGAATTTGGACTGACCATGGCCGCTGCCGTAGCCCTCTCTTTGTTCAATGCCTTGACGCTCTGTCCTGCACTGAGCGCACTGATATTGAAGGAAAAGAAAATATCCAAAAGAAGTCGTCGTGGGGCAGTAGTCAACAAGCGGAGCAAGTGGATAGCCCCCTACCTTCGTTGTGTCCTGGCAACCATTAGACACCGCAGACTCGTAGTGTTTTCCTTGCCCCTCACCATACTCGTCTTGGTTGTCATGATTATGATTACCCCTACAAGCCTTGTGCCTCAAGAAGACATGGGCACTATCGACGTGAACGTACAGTGCCGCCCGGGGTATAGCCTTGCGCAGACAGCCAAAGTGATGGACCAGGTGGAGGCTGTGGTCAAAAATATTCCACAAATCAAGATTCACACTCGCATAGACGGTCGCGATGCGCATCAGAACCAAACTTCCTCTGCCGGTTTTTTCTCCGTCCGCTTAAAAACATGGTCAGAGCGTACCCGGCCAGAAGATGCCATCGATAGTGTGGTAAACGAAATCTACCGCCGCACGGTTTTCATCAAAGATGCCGACATCAACTGCGCCACGCTCCCTACGATACGCGGCTACGGATCGGCAAGCGGCTTTGAACTGTATGTACAGAACCGCAAAAACGAGGATTTTACTTCATTATCTGATGCCACCAAGCCATTCGTTGACGCATTGAACCAACGCCCCGAAATAGCCAAGGCGCACTATACATTCCGGATGGACTATCCGCAGTATATGGTGGAGGTGGATGCCGCACGCTGCATGATAAAGGGTGTCTCCCCCAAGAACGTACTTGGAGTGTTGTCGTCGTATGTGGGCGGCGACTATGCCTCGAACGTCAACAAATACACAAAACTCTACCGAGTGATGGTGCAGTCGGCTGCCGCCTATCGTCTAAACGAGGCTTCATTGGCAAACATGTATGTGAGGGGTGAGGACGGAACGATGTCACCATTGAGCGAATACGTAACGTTGAAGAAAGTGAACGGATCGGAAAACCTCACCCATTTTAACATGTTCCCTGCCATACGAGTGAACGGAACGGCTGCCGCTGGTTATAGTTCAGGACAGGCCATCAAGGCGATAAACGAAGTGGCAAATAAGACCCTTCCGACTGGGTTGGGTTATGAACTCAGCGGATTATCACGTGAAGAATCATCGCAAGGCAACACAACCGTCTTGATTCTCAGTATAAGCCTTGTGTTTATCTACATCATCCTGTGCTGCCTTTTCGAGAGTCTGCTCATTCCGTTTGCCATTCTCCTCGTGGTTCCGTTCGGACTCTGCGGCAGTTTTCTCTTGTCATCAGTATTGGGCATAGACAACAGTATCTATATGCAGATAGGACTGGTAATGCTCATCGGGATGTTGGCAAAGACCGCCATCCTGCTTACGGAGTATGCTACAGAGCAGCGCAAGAAAGGTTTGTCCATCGTTCGTGCTACGCTTTCTGCCGCTTCCGTGCGTTTTCGTCCTATCGTGATGACGGCAAGTGTGATGATTGTCGGGATGCTTCCACTGATGTTCGCGCACGGTGCTGGAGCGAGAGGTAATATAGCCATTGGCACCTGTGTTGTTGGCGGAATGGTGGCTGGTACCATAGCCATTTTACTATGTCTTCCACCGCTTTTCTGCATCTTCGAAACTTACCACCCCAGCCTTACCCAAGTCCAAAAGGGCGGTTTGAGTATGGCTAAGAGCTGATTGCTTGCTTTCTAATACCCTACTGTGCATCACTGGGAGCACCGCCTCTTCATCCACCAGTATGCCACCACACATATCACGCACGACAGCATGGAGCCGGTGCAGGTGCTCAGCCCCATGGGATAAAGCGTGTCGGGATAGAGGGTCGACGAGAGCCAGGCGAGCGGAATGCGCGCACAGACGATGGACAGGCTGTTGTGGACGAACGACAGGATGGAATAGCCGCAAGCCGTAAAGAAACCGCTGAAGCAGAAGTGAATGCCGGCGAAGATGCAGTCCCAGACGTAGCCGCGGAGATAGTCCGCGCCCTGCGCCAGCACTTGCGGACTATCGGTAAATATGCCGACAGCCAGCTGCGGGACGAACTGCAGTACAACAGCGACTGCCACACCGTAGCCGGTGGTGATCATCATGGCCGTCCGCATGGTCTGCCGGGCACGTTCTGCATGGCCCGCACCGATGTTCTGGGCGGAAATGGCGGAGACCGTGGAGAGCATCGCTGAGGGGACGATGAAGACAAGACCGATGAATTTCTCCACGATGCCCACGGCTGCCGCGTCAACAAGTCCACGCTGGTTGGCTATGACGGTGATGGCCAGAAACGACACCTGTATGAATCCGTCCTGCACGGCGATGGGCAAGCCCACCTTTAGGATGTTACTGACAACATCTCTCCGGGGACGCAGGTCGGCGCGCGACAGATCCATCACGCCGCGATGGCGGCGTATGGCAGCAACAGCAAACAGCACGCTCACCATCTGCGACAAGGTCGTACCAAGGGCTGCGCCCATTGCCCCAAGTCCAAAGAAACCGATGAAGAGATAGTCGAGGGCGATGTTGACCACACAGGCCACTGCCACGAAATACATCGGGCTTTTGGAGTCGCCCAGTCCACGGAATATGGAGGCGATGACATTGTAGGCGACGATGAAGGGAATGCCGATGAAACATACTGTGAGATAATGTTCCATGCCCGCCACAGCCTCCACCGGAGTGTCCATCACGCTCACTATCCATCCCCTCAAACACAGCAGTATGCCCATCAGCACGACCGCCACAACGGCAAACAGGGTTATCGTATTGCCGACAATCACGCGCGCCCTCGGATGGTCCTTTGCCCCCACGGCACGGGCGGTGAGCACCGTTGTCCCCATGGCAAGGCCGATAAGCACCACCGTCACAAAATACATCACCTGTGCGCCGTTCGACACGGCGGTAGTGCTGTCCACACCACAATATTGTCCGATGACATACAGGTCTGCCAGTCCATACAGGATTTGCAGAAAATAGGCAAGCATATATGGCAGCGAGAATGTCATAATGTTACCGAGAATACTCCCTTGCGTCAAATCTTTTCCGTTCATTTGTCCTTGCCTTGATGCGTGAGTTCTTTGCACTGGCCGCCGCAAAGGTAGCAAAAAAATCCCGAAAATGAAAGAAAAACCACACTTCTCTTTGTATTCTCTTCACTTAATCGTACCTCTGACGCTACGCGTCGAAGGTACTCGTGCTCGGAAAAATCCAAATAAATTTGGTTTTTCGCTCGCTTAATCGTACCTCTGACGCTGCGCGTCGAAGGTACTCGCGCTCGGAAAAATCCAAATAAATTTGGTTTTTCGCTCGCTTAATCGTACCTTTGTCGGCCACTTATTACGAAACACGATGGACAGACACGACGCACGGACTGAACAGACCTCGGCACGACCGCACATTGCCGTCGTTGAGCCTAATGCTCTTGCGGCCTTGGGACTGCGCCACATTCTGCAGGAGGCAATGCCTGGGGCAGCGGTGGACACCTTCGGCACGCTGGCGGAGCTGGAGGCCAACCGCCCGGAACGCTATTTCCACTATTTCGTGGACATCAGCATCGTGCTGCGCCACCGGGCGTTCTTCCTCGAACACCAGCGCAAGACCATCGTGCTGACCGCACAGGACGAAGAGATGCCGGGACTGGGCGACTTCCACTGCCTCTGTGTCAACCAGCCCGAGGAGCTTCTCGTCAGGCAACTGCTCTCCCTCGCACAGCACGCACACAAGGGCGGACGCAACCTGCCACCGACCCTACGACAGGGCAAGGGCGGACTGCTGACAGGACGGGAGGTGGAGGTGCTGACGCTCATCGTGGAGGGTCTCATCAACAAGGAGATTGCCGATCGACTCCACATCGGACTGGCCACCGTCATCACGCACCGCCGGAACATCATGGAGAAGCTGGGAGCCAGAAGCGTCAGCGCACTGACCGTCTACGCCGTGATGAACGGCTACGTGGACATCAATAGAATCTGAAAAGTCTTACAGCTTCACGCTGGAAATGTCAACCAGACCGTTGACGATGGCATAGACCGTAAGACCTGCGGGGGAATGGATCTGCAGCTTGCGTGCGATGTTGCGACGATGGGTAATGACCGTGTTGACCGAGATGCACAAGTGGTCGGCAATCTCCTTGTTCGCCATTCCCTGCACCAGCGACACGATGACCTCGCGCTCGCGGTCCGAGAGCGTCTCGACAGCGTCGCCGCTGCCCCGGCTGACCATCGTGGTGAGGTTGCGCGTCACCTTGTCCTGCTTCAACTGCCGCTCCAGGCGGCGGATGGCCGGGGTGAAGATGCGATCCTCCACATGGGCGTGGTTGCGCAGCCACTCCTCATTGTTATAGATGTCATAGAGGGCGGCCATGAGCTTGTTGTTGGTCTTGCCGTCGGAAGGCAGGTACTTGATGATCATCAGCTTGATTTCCGCCAAGGCCCTGTCGGTGGCCTCGTGATGGCGGGAAAAGGTGTCGACATTATAGTCCGCCTTCGCCACGCCCTGAAGCAGCGACTCCACATAGGGGAACAGCGTCTTCTCCTCGTAGCGCATGTGGCGCTGCACCTCGCGCGCATAGTCGTCGTAGGACTTCATGATCAGGTGGCCGAGGGCATCGTCCTTTCCCAGACAGTCGCCCAGCTTCTGACGGATGGAAGGCAGTTGGAAGTCGAGGAAATAGGTGTGGCTGGCCTCCAGATAGTGGAGCAGCGTAGGCACGTCCAGCTGCGGATCGTCGTCATAGTCGTAATGGCCGTTGATGGTGTAGTTGACCACGGCCAGAAAGGTATAGGTGTCCACGCCGTTGGTCTCACACATCTCCCGGACGGTCTTGTCGCCGAAGCCGAGGTGGATGCCGAAGCTCTCCAACACCTGCAGGAGATGGTAGTTGTCGCGCATCAGCGTCACCATCTTGTCGCCTGCCTCGTACATCTTCAGGGTTTTCATTTTCTGCTCCTTTTCTTATATACGGTTTCCGACTGCAAAGTTATCAAAAAGTGTGCATAACGCAAAAGAAACGCCGGAAAAACACGGAAATCATCACATTTCGGTACAGAACGCTGACCCTTTGTCACTCTATTTCACATTTTTTGAGTATTGCAGGAGCGCGGCGGTCTGCGTACCTTTGCACCCGGAAAACCAACCATACAAGCATTAAATGATAAACCACAGAAAATTTTTCCTCATGATGACCGCAGGACTGCTCACTATCGGCAGTCCTGCCACGGCGGCCACCGGCGCGGCAGACAGCACTGCCACGGCAGGCAGCGATTACGACAAGTGGCGCATCGGCAGCTACGGCGAGATGCTGGCCACCTTCAAGGACTACGGGCTGAACCGCTTCTATGGCAGCAGCACCGGCAACACCAAGGTCAACCACAACGAAATCTCCATCCCCCGCTTCATTCTCCAGGGGGAATACAAGATTACTCCGAAATGGATTCTGAGCGCGGAGATTGAGTTTGAGTCCGGCGGCACCGGCTCCGCCATCGAGATGGAGGCTCAGTCGGGCAGTGAGAACGGTGAGTACGAGACCGAAGCCGAAAAGGGCGGCGAGGTAGCTCTCGAACAGTTCCACATCACACGCCTCATCGCACCGCAGTTCAACGTGCGCGTGGGACACCTCATCCTCCCCGTGGGACTGACCAACGCCCACCACGAACCGCTCAACTTCTTCACCGCAGCACGCCCCGAGGGAGCCACCACCATCATGGCCTCCACGTGGCATGAGACGGGACTGGAGTTCTTCGGCACGGTAGGACGTGGGGCAGCCACCTTCGACTATCAGGCCATGGTGACGGCAGGTCTCAACCCCAACGGTTTCGATTGTTACAACTGGATACAGGGCGGAAAGCAAGGACTGCTCGAAACAGACAATTTCACCGCACCAGCCTACACCCTGCGCCTCGACTGGCGCGGCATACGGGGACTGCGCGTCGGTGCATCCGTGCTCTACAACCCCAAGGCCGGCAAGAATGCCGACAAGCTCATCACCTACGCCAACATCGGCGACATCGATGTGCTGCTCTACTCGCTGGACGCACAGTATGTCAACCGCTACGTGACGGCACGCGCCAACCTCCTCTCCGGCAACATCACGGAAACCGCTGGGCTGACCGCCGCCAACAAATACTACTCCAACAAGTCGCCATACAGCCGCATGGGGCCCGTGGCCAAGCGCGCCCTGGACTGGAGCGCGGAGGTGGGTGTCAACCTGAAAGCGTTCTTCCCCGGCGTGAAGCATTTCCCCACGGTCTATCCCTTCGTACACTACAACTACTACAACCCGCAGGAGCAGTGTGAGGCGGGTCTCGTGGCCGACAAGCGTTGCCAGGTCAGCCTGTGGAGCATCGGTGCCAACTGGCGACCCCTGCCCAACCTCGTGGTCAAGGCCGACTACACCACCCGCCAAATCGGTACAGCGAAGATGTTCGGCACTGGTCCCTACAACAGCGAGAACGAGCTGCGCCTCGGCGTGGCCTATATGCTCTGGTTCGCCAAGAAATAACCCATTAAGATTAAACAAGAACAATAAACCATAAACAACATCTACAGATATGAAGAAGATTTTCAACTACGCGCTGCTGCTCATGGCAGCAAGCACCCTCTCCTTCGGACTCACCGCCTGCGGCGAGGACAAGAACGACGACAACATCGACACCAACAAGGCGGCCGACCTGGACTACAGCACGGCCTACGCCGAGCAGTGGGCCAACTACATGGTGACCGTGTCCAACCTGCTGAAGAACGATGCACAGACGCTCTACGACCAGTGGAACAACAGCTATGCCGCCATCTTCAAGAACCACAACACCACGGAATACAAGTCGGCCATCGACTGCGTGGAGCAGATTCTCGAAGGATGCGTGGAGATTGCTGGAGAGGTGGGCGACACCAAAATCGGCGACCCCTACAGCAAATACACTGCCGGCAACAAGACCGAGGCGCTGTATGCCGTAGAGTCCTGGTACAGCTGGCACTCACGTGACGACTACCGCAACAATATCTACTCCATCCGCAACGCCTACTACGGCTCGCGCGACGGTAGCGTCAACGCCAACTCGCTGTCGGCTGTGCTGGCCAGCAAGAACCCCGAGCTCGACACCGAGGCCAAGAAGAAGATTGCTGCTGCCGCTGACGCCATCTACGCCATTCCGCAGCCCTTCCGCAACAACATCAACACCACGGAGACCGTGGCTGCTATGAATGCCTGTGCCGAGTTGGGCGACTTCATCGAGCAGGAGCTGGAAGCCTACTTCAAAACCTACATCAAAGACAATGCTACGCTCGACCCCATCGTGCAGCAGTATGTGGACGCCGTAGTGCTGCCCACCTACAAGGAACTGGCTGAAAAGAACGCCACCCTCGACAGCACCGTGCGCGCCTTCAAGGCCAACCCCTCCGACACCAATTTCGCCGCCTGCGCACAGGCTTGGCTCGACGCACGCGCTCCGTGGGAACAGAGCGAGGCCTTCCTCTTCGGTCCTGTCGACGAGCTGGGTCTCGACCCCAACATGGACAGCTGGCCGCTTGACCAGTCGCAGATTGTGCAGATTCTAAAGTCGCAGGATTTCTCCAACCTCAACTGGAAAGAGGGCGAGAGCGACGACAAGATAGAGTCGGCACAGAGCCTCCGCGGCTTCCACACCCTTGAGTTCCTCATCTTCAAAGACGGCAAGGCCCGCACGGTGAAATGACGAGAAAGCAATGGATAAACATCCCGCTACTGGCCGTACTGGCCATGCTCGGTAGCTGTACCGATGACGAGAAACTGGACGTGACGGACATCGAAGTGCCTGACGGCTATGCGCTGTCGGCAGGCACCGCCACGGGTTTCTTCAACTCCTCGGTGGCTTACGACCAAGGCGCGCGATGGCTATCAGGAGCGTACAATGCACGCTTCAACTCCGGTGACCAGCTCTACGACAATGCCAAGTCGGCCAACGACAACGGCAGTGGCGGAGGGCTTGGCCCCGTCTATGCCGGCTACTCCTGCGGCAGCTGTCACCGCAATGCCGGGCGCACGGAACCCACCTACTGGACCAGCTTCAAGAACGGCAGTGACGACGGTTCGGGGCAGTACGGCTTCACCTCCTCCCTCATCTACATCACGCGCCGCAACGGCAGTTTCTTCCCCAACTACGGGCGCGTCATCCACGACCAGGCCATCTACGGCGTGAAACCGGAAGGCAAGCTGAAGGTGAAGATAGACTCCATGACGTTCGCCTTCCCCGACGGCGAGAAATACACGCTCTGCGTGCCGAAATGGCGCATCACGGAATGGTATGCTGACAGCATCAGCCCCGATGACCTCTTCTGCACCGTGCGTGTCCCCCTGCGCCACGTGGGCATGGGACAGATGATGGCTCTCGACCCCAACGAGATTGAGGCACTGGCCAGCAAGAGCAACTATCCGGAATGGGGCATCAGCGGACGCTGCAACTACATCACGGAGCGCGGCATACGCCAGCTGGGACTCTCCGGCAACAAGGCACAGCACGCAGACCTGACAGTGGAGCTGGGCTTCTCCAGCGACATGGGAATGACCAACAGCCGCTACCCCGAGGAAATCTGCGAGGGACAGTCGCAGATGAAGGACGGATCGATGATGGGACTCTCCTACCAGCAGCTCGACTGCACCACCGAACAGATGGAGGACGTGGACCTCTACATGCAGGCACTGGCCGTGCCCGCACGCCGCAACGTCAACGCCCCCGATGTCATCGAAGGGCAGCAGCTCTTCTATCAGGCAGGATGCCACCTGTGCCACGTCACCACGCTCCACACGCGACAGCGCGGCAGCACGCTACTGGCCGGCACGACCCTGCCCTGGCTCGGTAGCCAGACCATTCACCCCTACTCCGACTTCCTGCTCCACGACATGGGTTCGGAAATCATGGGCGTGGGACTGAACGACAACTTCGTCAGCGGACTGGCACGCGGCAACGAATGGCGCACCACACCGCTCTGGGGCATCGGCCTGCAGAAGAAGGTGAACGGACACACATACTTCCTGCACGACGGTCGCGCCCGCAACTTCACCGAAGCCATCATGTGGCACGGTGGCGAGGGCGAGGCCTCCAAGAACAAATTCAAAAACATGACCAAGGAACAGCGCAACAAGTTGATCCAGTTCCTCTGGTCGCTGTAATCAACCTGAAAAGAAAAAAAGAACAGTTCAAACGACAACAACAATGCAACTCATGAAACACCATAGAATCACAGTCCTTTTAACAACAGTCATGTTCGCTGTTGGCGCATTTGCCGGAACAGACCCGGCAAATGACGCTGACGGCATTGCCGACAACGACGGCGGCAAGATGGACATGGAGAACGGCGTGCTACCCATTGCCGACGACCGGGGCTTCACGCTCCAGTCGAAAGATGGCAACTTCGTGTTCAAGCCTTATCTGTACATGCAGAGCACGCTGAACCTGAAATACTACGACGATGAAGGACTGGACAAGGCCTACAACCAGGACAACATCGCCAACAGCGGCTTTGCCGTTCCCTATGCCATCATCGGCTTCACGGGAAAGGCCTTCGGGAAAATCGACTACAACGTCAGCATCAACGCGGCAGCATCCGGCGGCAACGTGCTGCAGCAGGCATGGATTGACTATGCCGTCAGCCCCGCACTCCGCTTCCGCGCCGGTAAATTCAAGACGCCCTTTGCCCACGCCTATCTGACCACACTCGGTGAAACCCTGTTTCCGCAGATGCCCGTCTCGCTGACGGCCAGCAGCATCCTGCCCTACTCGCTCAACGCCGTCACGCCGAGCATCGGAACGGGCTTCGACCTGGGCGTGGAGATGCACGGCGTCATCAACAACAAGTTCGGCTACGAGGCCGGCATCTTCAACGGCACCGGATCATCAGTAAACAGTGCCACCAAGGGCTTCAGCGATGACAACCACCTGCCGTCCCTGCTCTATGCCGGACGGCTAACCTACATGCCCAACGGCCCGATGCCCATGACGCAGGGCAACGCCAAGATGCAGAACCTCGACAAGATGCTCATCGGCATCAGCGCCAACTACAACAACGAGGCGGAGAGCGAGAGCACCAACGACTTCCGCGCCGGCGTGGAGTTTGCCTGGCTGAAGAACAAATGGTATCTGGCCGCCGAAGCCTACTATATGCACGTGGGATTCACCGAGCGGCAGAAGATTGACGAGACCTACGACTTCTGGGGGGCATACGCCCAGGTGGGCTATTTCGTGGCTCCGCAGTGGCAGGTCGGGGTGCGCTACGACCTCATGGACCGCAACGGATCGTCGAAGGACGGCATTCTCAACATGCCGGCAGCCGTGGTCAACTACTTCGTGCCCAACACCAATCTGAAACTCTCGGCCATGTACCAGTACATCGGACGCACAGGACACGCCACCCAGCTGGATCGCGACCTGGACGACCTCGGCATAGCCACCCATACGGCCTGTCTGATGATGCAATTTGCTTTTTGACGATGAAAAATTTGTATATCTCAACGAAATGCCGTATCTTCGCACCTGCTTTGGTGGCCACCCTGCTGTTGACGGCCTGCGACGACGGGCGCATCTACAACGAGGTGGAGGTGGACAGTAACGGACGCTCGGCACGGCTGACGGCCACCGTCACGGGACTGGACAGCTGGACGGACAGCTACACCGTAGCTTTGGCGGGATTTGCCGACGGCGACGACTATGCCAGCATTGCGAAGGCCGTGCAGACCGACGGCAACGGACTGGTGACGATGACGATGAACAACATCCCCGACGAGGTGACCACCGTGCGCCTCTGCGTGCTCGACCGCCTGCGCCGCCACGTGGTGACGTTCTGCGAGGTATCGGCAGAAGGGGTGCGCGACACCGTCCGCATGGAACCGGGAACGGTGGATGCTGGTATGTTCAATGCCATCCAGCAGGGATTTCTCAACACCACCTGCGCCAGTTGCCACGGGGCCAGCAACTATGCCGCAGCCGGACTTGACCTCACCGAAGGGAAGGCGTACGCAGACCTGGTTGGAATAACCTCTAAAAAAGTGGAAGACCACCAGTTGGTAGAGCCGGGCAACGCCACAGGTAGCGTGCTCCACATGGTGCTGAACGAAGAACACGTGGACGGCATCGCCATGAACCATTTCGACCTCGTGTCGGAAAAGACCGCGCAGTTCATTCTGCCCCTCATCGACAGCTGGATTGACGCCGGCGCAAAGGAATAACCGAAAAACAAAGATATGGACATTCTCAACACGATAAGACAAGAAAAGGCACACGCCGACATTTTCCGCTTCGACAACGGCACGGAAGTGACGGAATACCACGTCATGATTCACGCCGACGACGCCACACAGAGCTTCCCCCAACAGCTACAGGCCGTCATGGCGGTCTACTCCACACTGGTGGAGCACGAACTGCCAGGGGCACGCTGTGTCTTCAAACGCTACTTCCTCAGCGACTCCGCCAACCAGGAGGACGAGGTGGTGGCCACCGACATGACCGACTGTGCCAAGAGCATCATCCAGCAACCGCCACTCGACGGCACGAAGGTGGCGGTGTGGGTTTACCTCATGACGGGCGTGCAGACGGGCATCGGCAAGAGCGGACTCTACGAGGTGAGCCACGGCGGCTACCGCCACCTGTGGAACGGCAGTGCACACAACCTGGCGGCCAACTCGGAATACCAGACCCGCCTGCTCTTCAATGAATACAACATGCAACTGCTCGAAGAGGGCTGTACGCTGAAGGACAACTGCATCCGCACCTGGTTCTTTGTCAACGATGTCGACCTAAACTACGGTGGTGTGGTGCGTGCCCGCAACCAGTTCTTCTTCACGCAGGGACTCACCGTCAAGACCCACTTCATCGCCTCGACGGGCATTGGCGGACGGCAGGCCGACCCCAACGTGCTGTCGCAGCTGGACAACTATGCCGTGGACGGCATTGAGGAGGGACAGGTGTCGTTCCTCTATGCCCCTACCCACCTGAACCGCACGAGCGACTATGGAGTGAGCTTCGAGCGCGGCACGGCCGTCGACTATGGCGACCGCCGTCAGGTGTTCATCTCGGGCACGGCCAGCATCGACAACAAGGGACAGATTGTCCACCCCAAGGACATTCGCCGCCAGACACTCCGTATGTGGGAGAACGTCGAGGCGCTGTTGGCCGAGGCGGACTGCACGACGGACGATGTGGGCATGATGGTGGTCTACCTGCGCGACAGCTCCGACTATGCCGTGGTGAGCCGGATGTATGCCGAGCGTTTCCCTGGACATCCCTATGTGATTGTCCACGCCCCTGTGTGCCGTCCGGGCTGGCTCATCGAGATGGAGTGCATGGCCGTGCGTCCGGCCAGCCATCCACAGTATAAGCCGTTCTGACGCTGTCCGTGCCACACCTTTCTCTACCGCCTGCGCCATGAAACGCCTTCGCATCGTTCTCACCGCCCTGTTGGTTCTGCTGACGGCTATTATGGCCGTGGGCACCTTCGTGGAGCAACGGGAGGGTGCGGCGTATGCCGCTGCACACATCTACCACACGGGATGGTTTTTCGCCCTATGGGCACTGCTGGCCGTTGGCGGTGTGGCAGTCCTTTGGCGCACACGACTCTGGCACAGAACCTGCGTATTGTTGCTCCACGTCTCGCTACTGCTGATACTGGCCGGTGCGGCTCTCTCGTGGATGACCAGTAAGGAAGGCACGCTCCATCTTCGGCAAGGGCTGCCAGCCACTCACTACGAGACGACAGGCACGACGCTATCCGCTCCGTTGCCCTTCCGACAAATGACACTCGACCGCTTCTCCGTGGTCTGCTACCCCGGCACACAGACCCCTCAGGACTTCCAAAGCCGCGTGACCTATACCACTGGCGACGGGCTGTCCCACAAAGCGGTCATCTCCATGAACCGCATCCTGGAGGTGGACGGTTACCGCTTCTACCAGACTTCCTTCGACCCCGACCGCCAAGGTTCTGTCCTAACGGTCTATTACGACCCTTGGGGCACGCCGACCACTTACGTCGGCTACGCACTGTTGACCTTATCGATGATTGCCCTGTTGTTCAACCGTCGCGAGACATTCATGCGACTGTTGCGCTCGCCGATACTGCGCCAAGGGACTACGTTCATGCTTCTGATAACGGGCAGCCTTTCTCTGCAGGCGCGCAGCGTACCGACCATCTCGGCTACGCGCGCCGAGCGGCTGGAGGCGATGCCCGTAGTCTACAATGGCCGCGTGGCACCGTTCAATACCTTGGCACGTGACTTCCTGCTGAAGCTCTACGGCCGCGACACCTACAAGGGACTGACTCCCGAACAGGTGGTCTACGGCTGGCTACAACGCCCCGATGCGTGGAAGGACGAGCCGATGCTGCTGGTGAAAGACAGCGGACTGCGCCAGCAGTTAGGCATCAGTGGCAGGTATGCCCGGCTGGCAGACCTCTTCGACGAGACGGGGCAGTACCGCTTGCTGCCACTGTCCACTGACGGCCAAGAGTCCAAGGCCGTCCGGGAGCTCGATGAGAAGGTCGGCATTATCCTGATGCTCACCGAAGGCACGCTAATCCGACCTGCCCGCAACACGCCCGTTGACCAGCACCGCTTCTCGGCAGAAATCTTTTACAACAAGACACCCTTCGTCAGCCTGCTGTTCATGGCCAACCTCACCGTGGGACTGCTGGCGTTCGCCCTGTTGCTCGCTCCGCCGTTCCGCCGCCGTCGTCTGTGCTGGCAGGCGGTCTGCTTATTGGCACTTCTGTCGTGGCTGACGTTGGCGTTCACCTACGCCCTGCGCTGGTATGTCGGTGGACGCATTCCCCTTGGCAACGGCTACGAGACCATGCTGTTTCTGGCTCTGTGCCTCCAGACTACGGGGCTGTTGCTCCACCGTCGTCTCCCCGTCCTCGTGCCCTTCGCCCTGCTGCTGTCGGGCTTCACGCTGCTGGTGGCCCATTTGGTGGACAAGAATCCACAGATCACGGCCTTGATGCCCGTGCTCCAGTCACCCCTACTCTCCATCCATGTCAGTCTGGTGATGATGGCCTATGCCCTGTTCGCCTTCACCATGCTCAGTGCCGTTGTGGCCTTGGTGGAACACGGACGCGGCCAGTCGGCGCGCGAGGAGCAGCTCACCGTACTGTCGCAGTTGATGCTCTATCCTGCCGTTTTTCTGTTGGCAGGCGGCATCTTTTTGGGAGCTGTATGGGCCAATGTGTCATGGGGGAAATACTGGAGTTGGGACCCGAAGGAGGTGTGGGCACTCATCACCCTGCTGGTCTATGCCGTACCGTTGCACCGCAACGCCCTCTGTTCGCCCCACCACACCGTGGCCTACCACCGTTATATGTTCATGGCCTTCTTCGCCGTTCTGATGACCTATTTCGGGGTCAACTTCTTCCTCGGCGGCATGCACAGCTACGCCTGACAAGTCCACGTAGAGAAAGGCCCGACCATCACGGCCGGGCACTTCCACAAACGAAATAAACTTACATCAAAATACTTACACGTATACACACGTGTATACAAGCTATGGATATGAACAGCCACACGATGCGGCTCTTCTGTACCTTCCATTTTTCTCTGTTGTCGCACGGTCGCCCTTACATCGAGAGCGGCGTACATCTTTTCCATCGAGGCAGGTCTTCTGACTTTGTTCCCATCCCAAACTCCTTCCCGCCATAAGGGCAGTGGATTGTCTTGCTTGGAATGTCTGAAGGGAACTCACAGCTGCGGGACAGTCGGAGATTTTCACTCACATTCCCTATTAAACGCTGTTACGCGTACCTTGACGGTGCAAAGGTAGTGCATTTTTTCTGTACGGCCAAACAAAACGGCAAAAAAATCCGCAGGTGCGTATTCGTATGCACCTCAAATCAAAGGTTATCCTTCTCCCTCTATCACCCAGTCCTCAATGTTTCCCCGGGTGGAGTCGAAGTTGATGCCCACCTTGGTGACGGGCTTGCCGCTGAGGGCGAAACGCTGGCGATAGTTCTTGAGGTTGATCTGCTGCATCGCCGTCTGCGCGT
>CAVBXH010000053.1:0-19631 GCA_963599475.1 Acutalibacteraceae bacterium
GACATGATGATTGACAAAGCCGAGGAGTACTTTGACATTCCGATAAGAAAAAAATCTGGGGCCAAATAGCAACGGAACTGGTCTTCGAGCGCGGTCTTGCGATTGCGCTTGTAGTTCGGCTGTTTGGCCATTGCCGTCAGGCCTTCTACCAGTCAAAGGCCGACATAGAGAAAGAGGTGGCTCATGAGCGTAAGGTCGTCGAAGCCGTCAGGGAAATCCGCGAGGAGGATCCCGGTATTGGCGGTTACAAGCTGTGGCTGATGCTCATCGCAATGTTCGGACGGGATTTTGTCCCGGGACGCGACCGTTTCTTCGTCCTGCTGCGCCGCAGGGGGCTGATGCTCCCCAAGCCGAAGCCCCGTCACACGACGAATTCCAACCACCGCTACCACAAGTACAAGAACTTGACAAAGGGCATAGTGCTCACGGCAGCGAACCAATTGTGGGTGGCCGATATCACCTACATCGCCCTGTCAGACGGTGACGTATGCTACCTGCACCTCGTCACTGATGCCTACTCGCACAAGATTGTAGGCTGGGCACTGGCCAGGACGCTCAAGGCGGCCATTTCGGTGGAAGCGCTGAAGATGGCCATAGAGCAGGCCGTGGCGATGTCGGGCAGCGCGATGCTTACAGGACTCATCCACCACTCCGACCGCGGCGTGCAATATTGCTGCGACGCGTACGTGGCCATGCTCAGGAACCACGGCATCACCATCTCCATGACCGAGGATTACAAACCCACGGACAATGCCATCGCAGAGCGGGCCAACGGTATAATAAAGGTGGAATGTGTCTACCGGCAGCGCTTCAACTCGTTTGGGCATGCCAGCAAGGTCATTGAGCGCTTCATACACTTCTACAATTACAGACGCTTCCATATGAGCATCGGCTACAAGGTGCCTGCACTGGCGCATCTGGAGCAGGGTGTGCAGGAAAAGAGGTGGAAAAACAAAACTTATCCTAAAAAAGACAGCGGAAATGAAAATAATGTCGTATCTTTGCCAAGCCGAACGACAAGTCCGGGTGAAGGCGTATGCCAGCAGCCTTGACTTAAACCTGAATGCCCCATTGAGGGGCATCCAGGTTTGCCGAACGGGCAAGCCCGGGCTCTGCGTGTCCAGCTCTAATGACTGCGCAGTGTTCCGTCAACAAAAGCAGTACGGCTTTTTCGCTTGTGTCTATGGATTCAGTACGCCTCAACATGAAGTGTCTACTGTTTCAGCTAATAAAGAGAAAAAGTGTCTAGTGAAATCAGGAAAAGTCACACCGTCGTAGAAAGCTCTTTGAGCAGCATTTCTCAACTATTTCTACCCATCATTGTCTAGTATTTGCCCAGTACTTGTCCAGTACTTGTCCAGTATGTGTCCAGTGCAGACTGGACACATACTGTACATATACTGTACATCTACTGCGCATCGGATGACGCTACTCCTTTGCTGTTCACTGGGAGATCCGAACCTGCTCTCTGCCAAATCCAATGCTGTCATTATGTTCTCTTTCTTTCCAATATCTGCGCAAAGATAAGCAGGAATTCTCTTATATGCAAGGGTTTTCGGAGTGTGCCATCAGCATTTACTGTCCGCGCCGTCGCAGAAAAGCCGTAACACGGAACAGACGGACTGACAAGCATTTTCCATTTCCCTGCCCAGAGAATTTTTTTTCTCTGCCCAGCGCGTAAAAAGAAGGCGAAATGGTGGTCGTTTCGGAAAAAAGACGTAACTTTACAACTCAAAAAGAAGAAACGACTGAAAACTGAAGGAATATGCAGAGGAACAGAAAAAAGCTAAGATATGAAACGAGTGCTGACAGCCATGCTGGGCGTGGCTCTTTTATGGACAGTGGCGAAGGCGCAAGTCCCGTTCGCGCCGTTCCCCAAGGGCGGCGATAAGTTCTGGCGCAAGCAGGTGCCTGCGGCGATGCGCAACGACTATATCCGCTTGGGCAACCAGTATGTAGGCAAGGCGTGGGAGACCATCCCCGACAGCCTGTTTGCGGAGTTCCGTACCAACGGCAACCGCACGCGCTACGAGGCGGCGAGCTTCGGCGTGCGCCGGCAGTTTTCCTGTCTGGTGATGGCGGAGATTATGGAGCAAAAGGGACGCTTCCTGCCTGCCGTTCGTCAGGGACTGCATTATTTCATGGAGCAGGAGCCTTGGTGGGGCATTCCCGCCCACTATCCGACGGCGAAGCCGGAGCGCGCCGTCCAACCCGTAGACCTCTTCAATGCCGAGACGGCCGGCATGCTGGCCTGGACGCTCTATATGCTTGAGGACGACATCGACCGGGGCGAACCGGGACTCTGCGACCGCGTGAGGAGCGAGATAGAACGCCGCTTCCTCCGCCCCGTGCTTCATGAGCAGCAGGGTTGGAAAAGCAATGCCAACAACTGGAACACGTGGATTACGGGCAACTGGCTGGAGACCGTGCTCATCTGCGAGCGCGACGCCGGCGAGCGCGAGGCAGCGTTCCAAGGCGTGAAGCAGTGTCTGCGCACCTTTCTGAAGGGCTATCCCGACGACGGGGCGTGCGAAGAGGGCGTGGCCTATTGGGACTGTGCCGGAGCCTCGTTCTTCGAGTCGCTCTTCTTCATGCAGTATGCCCCCGAAGAGGCGATGCTGTCGTTGGACACGGCGCAAAGGCGGAAGGTGGCGGCGATGGGACGCTTCATCACCACCATGCACATTGCCGACCTCACCTTCGTGAACTTCTCGGACGCACAGGCCCGTTATACGCCGAACATCAACATCCTCTTTCCTTACGGTGCGTACCTGCAGGACGGGGGAATGATGCAGTTGGCGGCCTACGTGGGACAGCAGTACCGCTATCTGGAACAGCCCTCCACACTCTTCCTCCAGTCGGGCAACTATCCCCGGCTGGGACGCGAGCTGATGCTCCTCTCCATGCTGCCGCAGTTTCGGCATACGTCGGCGGCACAGCCGCGCACGGAGAACGCCTTCCTGGTCAACTCGCAGATTATGGTGGCCAGCAACAAGGACTGGTTTGTGGCGATTAAGGGTGGCAACAATGCCGAGAGCCACAACCATAACGACATCGGCAACTTCATCGTCTACCACCGCAACAAGCCCGTCGTCATCGACCTCGGGCGCGACACCTACACCTCCAAGTCGTTCAGCAGTCAGCGGTTTGAACTGACCAACTGCCGATCGGCCTTCCACAACGTGCCCCTCATCAACGGTGCGGAGCAGCGGGACGGACGGGACTTCCGGGCTACGGACGTGGCGCACGTCGGCGGTGATGCGGAAAAGGGGCTGCGGTCTTCCCTGCAACTGAACCTGGAGCAAGCCTATCCTTCCGAGGCGCAGGTGAGGACGTGGCAGCGGCAACTGATGCTCGACCGCGCGGACAACCAAGTGGTGCTGACGGACAGCTTCGATATGGACAGAACGCAACGCCCCACAGACCTCGTCCTCATCGTCTACGGCCAGCCCACCGTGCAGCAGGACGGCAGCCTGCTCCTCGCAGACGGACAGGTGCGTCTGGAGTACGATGCCCAGACGCTGGGCGTGTCGGTGGAAAAGGTGCAGATGGCAGACGGCATCATGAAAACGCAGTGGCAGGACAACGTGTGGCGCATTGCGCTCCGGCTGAAAGACAATGTCCCGACAGCAGGAAAGGTCACCTGCCGCTTCGTGAGCAACGGATGAGGCCGTCGCTACCTTTGCCGATACTCCTGCGGCGTGCAGCCCGTGAGCCGCTTGAAATATTTACAGAAGAAGCTCGGCGTGGCAAAGTGCAGGCGGTCTGAGATTTCCACGATGGGCAGGTCACCGTGGCGCAACAGTACCTTGGCCGAGGTAATCACCGCCTTGTCGATCCATTCCTTGGCCGTGATGCCGCTGGTCTGGCGCACCACCGTGCCTAAGTATCGCTCCGTGAGACACAGCTTGTCCGCGTAGAAGGTCAACCTCCGTTGCTCGCGACAGTGGCGGTTCACCAGTTGGATGAAGCGGTCGAAGATGTCAGTGGCTGAGGAATGGTTCGTAGGTGCGGCAGCGGACTCTCCTGCAAACAACGTGTCATAGTAAGAGGTGATGGCGGCTATCAAGTGGCGCGTGGTCTCCGTGATGCCGTCCTGTGCCGTGACCGTCTCGCAGAGCAGGCGGAACAGATGGTCGATCAGCATCGCTTCGCGGTCGTCCACGGCAAGGATGCCGTGCTTCTGCTTGCCGCTGAACAGTCTGGGCAGCTGGCCCGAATGGGCGATGTGGAAAAGGTCGTTCTGCACGCCCATACCGACAACAAGGAGGTCGTCGCTGATGTCGAGGGGCTCCACGATGGTGCCAGGCGTGATGAAGAGGGCGTGGCCGGCCGTGACGGTGTACTCCTGCAGGTTGATGATGCCGTGCATAAACCCCTGTCGGATGTAGCCGATGCGGTAGTCGTCCAACAGGTAAGGGGTCGGCGTGTCGCGGATGAAGGGGCGCAGAAACCGGCTGATGTTGACGACCACGGCCAGTCCGTCCTTGAAAAAGTGCTGGGTGGGAAGGTTGTCGCCCTTGCTCAACATGTCAAACATATTTTGCAGGGTCAGGAGTTGGGGCTGTTTCATGTCTGAACTGTTTCTGAATGGGTGGTATTCGAACGCAAAGATAATGATTATTTTCCAATTAGTGCCCTTTTATCGTATATTTCGTACAAAAGGAACATCTCTTCCTTTCTTTGGATAACGCCTGTTCCAGCATTTCGCCTTACCTTTGCAGCCGGAATAAACAAAAAAAACAGAACAGAACGATGATGAAGCTAAGAGCAATGTGGTTGACAGCAGCGGTGGCGACTGCCCTTTCCGGCCACGCCCTGACGCTGGAGAAGGCGCGGCAGATGGCGCACGACAACTATCCGGCCATCCGGCAGTATCGGTTGATTGCGCAGAGCCGCGACTTTACCCTCAGCAATGTGGCGAAGGGCTGGTTGCCCAAGGTGAGCGTGTCTGCCGGGACGTATGCCTTCACCGACCCCTTGAAGCAGAGTGCACCGATGGAGGCGATGGGCATCAGCATGAAAAACTGGATGGCGAACGGTTCGGTCACCGTCTCGCAGAACCTCTACGATGGTGGACAGACCGCCGCGCAGAAAGCAGTGGTGTCCGCACAGAGCACTGTCCAGCAGCGACAACTCGACGTGTCCATGTATGCGGTCAACGAGCGCATCGACCAACTCTTCTTCGGCATCCTCCTGCTCAACGAGCAACTGCTTCAAACCGAGTTGTTGCAGCAAGACCTCTCCGTGAGCGAACAGACCGTGAGGAGCATGATGGAGGGCGGCATTGCCAATCAGAGCGACCTCGATGCGGTGCTCGTGGAACAGCTGAGCGTAAGCCAGCGGAAGGAGACCCTTCTGGAGTCTAAGCAGTCCTATCTGCGGATGCTGGGTGTCTTCATCGGGAAAACCCTGCCCGAGGATGAGCCTTTGGAGAAGCCGACCATGACAAGACCCACAGCAAGAGCCGTGAACCGCCCGGAACTCGCCTACTATGCCGCACAGAACCTCCTGCTCGATGCGCAGCGCAAGCAACTGGACCGTCGGCTGCTCCCCACGCTCTCCCTCTTCGGCATGGGCATGATGCACTCCCGCGTGTCGGATATGCTGAACGACGGGCTGTTGGCGGCAGGGGTGTCGCTCTCCTGGAACATCGAAGCCTACTACACCCGCAAGAACGACCTCCGAAACCTGGAGGTGCAGCGCGCCGCGAACGACAGCCAGCGCGCCACCTTCCTCTTCAACATCCAGTTGCAGAACGAAGAAGCCGACGGCACCATTGCCTCACTGCGCAAACAGATTGCTCAGGACGAGGAAATCGTACAGTTGCGTGAACGCATCCGCAGCAAGGCCGACAGGAAGGTGCAACTGGGGACGGAGAGCGTCAACGAGCTGTTGCGCGACATCCATGCCGTCAGTCTGGCCAAGGCGCAGAAGGCACAGCACGAAATCGCATTGTTAAAGGAAATCTACAAGCAAAAGAACATCAACAATGAATAAGAAGTACACGATGGGCTTGATGCTGACGGCACTCTGCCTCGCATCATGCACCGACCACGGAAAGGCGTATGACGCCACCGGCACGTTTGAAGCCACGGAAGTGACCGTCTCGGCGGAACAGAACGGCAGACTCCTGCAGTTTGACGTGAACGAGGGAGACCGGATAGAGCACGGCAAACAGGTGGGACTGATAGACACCGTACAACTTTACCTGAAGGCGCGACAGGTAGGAGCCACCCGACTGGTGTATGCTGCCCAGCGTCCCGACCGCGACAAGCAGGTGGCGGCCACGCGCCAGCAACTCGCCAAAGCCAGCGAGGAATACCATCGCTTTGCCGCCTTGGTGAAGGACGGTGCGGCCAACCGCAAAGCCCTCGACGATGCGCGCAGTCAGGTGCAGGTGCTGGAACGCCAGTTGGAGGCGCAACGCGCCTCGCTCGCCACCTCCACCAATAGTCTGGAAGCCCAGATGAGTACGGCCGACATCCAGCAGCTGCAGGTGGCAGACCAACTGCGGAAGTGCCGCATCGCAGCCCCCATGACAGGCACTGTGCTTGAGAAATACACGGAGCGCGGCGAGTTCGCCACCGTGGGCAAGCCACTCTTCAAGATGGCCGACACCGACCAGATGTTCCTGCGTGCCTATATCACCTCCGCCCAGCTCCAGCACGTCCGCATCGGGCAACAGGTGACGGTCTTTGCTGACTACGGCGACAAAGAGAAAAAGGCGTACTCGGGGCAGGTGACGTGGATTTCCTCCAAGTCGGAGTTCACCCCCAAGACCATCCTTACCGACGACGAGCGTGCCGACCTGGTGTATGCCGTGAAGATAGCCGTGAAGAACGATGGCTACGTGAAGATAGGGATGTACGGCGGCGTGAAATTCTAAGTGTCAGGCAGCATGGAAAAGGCTATTGAGGTGCACCACGTCACCAAGCACTACGGCAAGGTAGCGGCGTTGCACGACGTGAGTTTCTCGGTGGATCGGGGCGAGATCTTCGGACTTATCGGACCCGACGGAGCTGGCAAGACCACCCTCTTCCGCATTCTGGCCACCCTGATGCTGGCCGACGGAGGCCGCGTGGCGGTGGACGGTTTCGATGCCGTGGACGGGATGAAGGAGATTCGCCGCATCATGGGGTACATGCCCGGCACGTTCTCCCTCTATCAAGACCTCTCCGTGGTGGAGAACCTGCAGTTCTTCGCCACGCTCTTCGGCACTACCGTGGAGGCGGAGTACGACCACATCCGCGCCATCTACGCCCAGATTGAGCCGTTTCGCAAGCGCAGGGCAGGGGCACTGTCGGGCGGCATGAAGCAGAAACTCGCCCTCTCCTGTGCCTTGGTGCACCAACCGCGCATCCTGCTGCTCGACGAACCTACCACGGGTGTAGACCCCGTGAGCCGCAAGGAGTTCTGGGACATGCTCGAAACACTGAAGGAGCGGAACATCACCGTCGTAGTCGCCACGCCCTATCTCGACGAGGTGCGCCGCTGCCACCGCATCGCTTTCCTGCAGGAGGGAACGGTCAGGGGCATCGGCCGACCCGACGACATCCTTGAAACGTTCAAGGAGGTGTTCGGCACAACGGGGCTTGTGCGCCAGTGCCGCGAGGCCACTGCGGACGCTGTCATCGAGGTCTCCCATCTGGTGAAGGCGTTCGGCACGTTCCGCGCCGTGGACGACATCTCGTTCTCCGTGCAGCGCGGCGAGATATTCGGTTTCCTCGGTGCCAACGGGGCAGGGAAGACCACGGCGATGCACATCCTCACGGGACTGACCCGTCCTACGAGTGGCAGCGGACAGGTGGCCGGCTGCGACATCCGTACCGAATACGAGCACATCAAGCAACACATCGGCTATATGAGTCAGAAATTCTCGCTCTACCAAGACCTCACCGTGCGGGAGAATATCCGCCTCTTCGCTGGCATCTATGGCATGAAGGAACGGGACATCCGGCGCAAGACCGAAGCACTGCTTGAACAACTGGACTTCGCCGGCCACGGCGACGACATTGTGGCCCGTCTGCCGCTGGGCTGGAAGCAGAAGCTCGCCTTCTCCGTCAGCATCTTCCACGACCCAGAAATCGTGTTCCTCGACGAACCGACGGGCGGTGTAGACCCGGCCACGCGCCGCCAGTTCTGGCAACTCATCTATGAGGCTGCCGACCGCGGCATCACCGTCTTCGTGACCACCCACTACATGGACGAAGCCGAGTACTGCGACCGCATCTCCATCATGGTGGACGGCAAAATCCGCGCGTTGGGAACGCCCGAGGAGTTGAAGCGCAGCCTCCACCAGCCCGACATGGACGGTGTGTTCACCCTTTTAGCCCGACAATCCAGCCGCCAATGAAACAGTTTCTGTCCTTCGTCCTCAAGGAGGCACGCCACATCCTGCGCGACAAGCGCACGATGCTCATCCTCTTCGGCATCCCCATCGTGCAGATGCTGCTCTTTGGCTTTGCCATTTCCACCGACGTGCGCCATGTGCGGACGGTGGCAGTGTGCTCCTCCGTCGACCATGCAACGCAGCAGGCCATGGAGCAACTGGGAGCCAGCGAATATTTCGACTTGTTGTATAAGGTGGACACGCCGCGCGAGGCGGAACGCCTGATTCGCCACCAAAAGGCGGACATCGCTGTGGTCTTTGCCTCGGACTTCGCATCGAGACACTCGGCCATCCAGGTCATTGCAGACGGTGCAGACCCCAGTATGGCACAGATGTACGCCAACTATGCCATGCAGATATGGGCACAGGGGACACCGTCGCCCGTCTCCGCCCAGCTTCTCTTCAACCCGCAGATGCGCAGCAGCTACAACTTCGTGCCGGGCATTATGGGCATTATCCTGATGCTCATCTGCGCCATGATGACGAGCATCAGCATCGTGAGGGAGAAGGAGCGCGGCACGATGGAGGTGCTGCTGGTGAGTCCCGTGCGTCCGCTGATGATCATCGTGGCCAAGGCCGTGCCCTACCTCGTGCTGGCTTTCGTCATCCTCACCGCCATTCTGCTCCTTGCGAAATACGTGCTGATGGTGCCGCTGGCGGGCAGCCTCTTCTGGATCTATTTTGTGTCGGGCATCTACATCCTCCTCGCCCTCTCCCTCGGCCTGCTCATCAGTACGGTGGCCAAGACGCAACTCGTGGCTCTCCTGTTGTCGGCCATGATGCTCATGATGCCGTGCATCCTGCTCAGCGGTATGATTTACCCCGTGGAGAGCATGCCCCGGATACTGCAGTACGTCTCTGCCGTCATTCCGCCGCGATACTACATCTCCGCCATGCGCAAGCTCCTCATCATGGGCGTGGACATCGAGCGGGTGTTGTCCGAGGTGGCCGTGCTCTCGACCATGACGGCCGTGTTGCTCGCTGCCGCATTGTTTAAGTTCAACAAAAGACTGGAATAACCATGACCCTTCCGTATCTGCTCCGCAAGGAGTTCCTCCAACTACGGCGCAACGCCTTCATTCCGCGCCTCATCATTGTCTTTCCCGTCATGATGATGTGCGTGATGCCGTGGGTGATGAATATGGAGGTGAAGAACATCGTGGTGGACGTGGTGGACAACGACCGATCGACCCTTTCCACCCGACTGGTGCACCGCATCGCGGCGAGCGACTACTTCGTCTTCGGCAGTCAGAAGGCCAGCTATGCCGAGGCTTTGGCCGATGTGGAACGTTCCAAGGCGGATGTCGTCGTGGTGATTCCGCCCCACTATGAGCGCGACACCCGGCGTGGGGAGTGTCCGCAACTACTCGTGGCGGCCAACGCGGTGAACGGCACCAAGGGCACGATGGGCACGGCCTATCTCTCCGGCATCATCACCCAACACCTGCAGCCTTCCGCCGATTCGCTCGTCTCCGTGCTCTATCTCTACAACAAGCACTTGAACTACAAAGTCTTCATGATTCCGTCGCTGATGGCCATCCTCATCCTGCTGATAGGCGGCTTCCTGCCTGCCCTCAACATCGTGGGCGAGAAGGAGAGCGGCACCATTGAGGCCATCAACGTCACGCCCGTGAGGAAGTGGGTCTTCATCCTGTCCAAGCTCATTCCCTACTGGCTGATTGGCCTGGTGGTAATGACCGTCTGCTTCCTGCTGGCGTGGGCGGTGTACGGCATCACGTCAGCGGGCAACATCGCACTGCTCTATCTGCTGGCCATACTGTTGGCGTTCATTGTCAGCGGCTTGGGACTCGTCATTTCCAACTACAACGACACCATGCAGCAGGCCGTCTTCGTCATGTGGTTCATCGTGATGTGTCTACTGCTGCTCAGCGGCCTTTTCACGCCCGTGCGATCTATGCCCCATTGGGCCTATCTCACCACCTACGTCAACCCCATGCACTATTTCATCGATGCCATTCGCACCGTCTTCGTGCGCGGTGGCGATTTCATGAGCATCGCCCATCAGGTGGCCGCCCTCAGCGTCTTCGCCCTCGCCATGAATCTCTGGGCAGTAGCCAGCTACCGCAAGAACCGGTCGTAGAGACGGTGCTGCAGCCCCCCTCGCGGTTATCTCAACTGGTCGAGAGCCTGTCGGATGTCGTGGAGAATGTCCTCCACGTCTTCGATGCCGACGGAAAGGCGGATGAGGTCGGGGGCTACTCCGGCGGCCTTCAGTTGCTCGTCCGTCAACTGGCGGTGGGTGTGGCTGGCCGGATGCAGCACGCAGCTGCGCGCATCGGCCACGTGGGTCGCAATGCTGACCATCTGCAGGGAGTCCATAAACTGTATGGCCGTGTTCCTGTCGCCCTTCAGTCCGAAGGCAATGACGCCACAGCTGCCGTCGGGCATGTATTTCGTCTGCAGGTCGTGGTATTTGTCGTGCTCCAGTCCCGAGTAGTGAACCCACGCCACGCGCGGGTCGTCCCGAAGAAACTCCGCCACGGCCTGCGCATTCTTGCAGTGCTGCGCCATCCTCAAGTGGAGCGACTGCAGCCCGAGGTTGAGGATGAACGAGTTCATGGGTGCCGGAATGCTTCCAAGGTCGCGCATGAGCTGTGCCACCAGCTTCGTGGTGTAGCCCTTCTTCCCGAAAGCCTTTGCGTAGGTCAGTCCGTGGTAGCTCTCGTCGGGGGCACACAGTCCTGGGAATTTGTCGGCGTGCGCCAGCCAGTCGAACTGCCCGCTGTCAATCACCGCACCGCCGACGGCCGATGCCGTCCCGTCCATATACTTGGTGGTGGAGTGGGTCACGATGTCGGCTCCCCACTCAAACGGGCGACAGTTAATCGGCGTGGCAAACGTGTTGTCGACAATCAGCGGCACACCGTTCCTGTGGGCGATGCGTGCGAACTTCTCGATGTCGAGAATGGCACAGCCCGGGTTGGAGATGGTCTCGCCGAACAGCACCTTGGTGTTGGGGCGGAAGGCGGCCTGTATTTCCTCTTCCGAGGCATCGGGATTGACGAAGGTGCACGCGATGCCCAGCTTCTTCATTGTCACGCCGAACAGGTTGAACGTGCCGCCGTAAATCTCGTTGGAGGCCACCACATGGTCGCCTGCCTCGCAGATGTTGAACACGGCATAGAAATTGGCGGCCTGTCCGCTCGACGTGAGCACGCAACCCACGCCGCCCTCCAGCGCTGCAATCTTCTCCGCCACCATGTTGTTGGTCGGGTTCTGCAGGCGGGTGTAGAAATAGCCCTCCTTCTTCAAGTCGAAGAGCATAGCCATCTCGTTGGAGTCGTCATATTTGAACGTAGTGCTTTGGATAATCGGTGGTTCCACGGGTTCACCGTTCCCCGGTCTGTAGCCGCCCTGCACACACAGGGTCGCAGTCTTGAGTTTCTTGTCCATAGTGTCTTGATGTATTGACGAATTGTTCTAACGACTGCAAAGTTACAAACTTTCGGTTAAACGGCCAAATCGAGTGGGTATTTCCATTTTGGAAACAACCACTTCCTTGTCGAGCTCGCCTTCTTCAAAGATGTTCTTCAAGTGCTTACTGATTGCAGGAACGCCAACACCAAAGAGTTGCGCTATAGCCTTTTGTGTGCACCATAGCGTTTCATCCTTGACTACGACCTGCACCTTGCCCTCATCGTCGGGCATAGTGTAAAGAAGAAATTGAATCTCCTTACTCATTATAGCCCTCCTTCTTCAAGCCGAAGAGCATAGCCATCTCGTTGGAGTCGTCATATTTCTTGTCCATAGTGTCTTGATGTATTGACGAATTGTTCTAACGACTGCAAAGTTACAAACTTTCGGTTAAACGGCCAAATCCTGCACCCAATTCCAGTGAGAGTCATATCGGACTTTAATGAGCCTATACCTCGATGGCACTTGAGGCTATACCTCGTTGATAAGAGCTACCTTTCCCCAAAATATTCGCGGATAGAGTTGTCGTACATATTGCCGTAGTTCTCGGTGTTATAGACGGTGGCATGGGAGCCGACAGTGTGGCGTGCCAGCGTGTAGTAGAGGTCGCGCATGGAGATGCCTGTATTCTCGTCGATAGTCTCTTGAAAGGCGCGGGTGAAGCCGTTCGACAGCCAGATACCCATGTCGGGATCTTTTATGTCGGCCTTTGACGACTCATTGGCATTGGCGGCGGTGAGGATCAGGACACCGGGTATGCCCTCACAGGCCTCACCGATGCTGCCACTAAAACAGGCATCAACGGCGAAGAGCATCTTACGGAAACGCCCCTCGTTGCTCATGGTCTGCACGATGTCCCGCACATGGTCGCCCCTAACAGCCACGTCGCTCCCCCACGCCAACAGGTTTTTGTTGCCGTGTCCGCACCAGAATACCACCACGTTGTCGTTCTGCGTGGGCGTGATGACCTCGGGAAGTCGCTCGCTGCTGCGGCCAAGCATCATGTCCTTTAGGTCGTAGATGGACACGTCGCCCAGCCGGTAATCCACCTTCACGTCCTGATAGACGTTCTCGCCGTCGGGCCGCACACGGACGATGCCCGGATAGAGGTTGTGCGAGTCGTAGGCGATGTTGTCGGCGATGATGAGCAGAATGTGATCGTCGTCGTAGCCGTGGCGGCGAAGCAGTTGGTACATGGCTAATGCGTCGGCCTGATGGCGGTAGTTCGCCCACGTGTCGCTCGTGCCTATGACCACCGCCCAGCAGTCGTTCAGTGGTGGATAGGTGCAGTCGGCTTGCGTCTGGCTGAACGTCTGCATCGTCTGCCGTTGCCAGTCCCACGCCTGGATGGTTGATGTGGTGCGGCCTGATCCGTCTGTCGAGAGGTATTCGATGGTGTATGACTGCCCGCCTGCCAGAATCCAGTGTTCGTAGGTGGTGTTCAGTACCGACGCGTGGGTGCGCTCGTCAAACGTCCAGTCGCCCGTCACGCCGTTCAGGTCGGGCGTCGCTCCCTGCTGCAATAGTTGGAAAGCTCCCGTCATGTCGTCGGGTAACCACGATCCGTTCCATGTGTCTCGGCCATCTACCACGCGCAGCACGGCCTGCCAGAGTAGTTCGTCGTCGGTCTTGGCCGTCAGCGCGCAGGCCAGGAGCGTAATGGCATCGTAGTAGTGTGCCTCGCCGTTGATGGGCATCTCGCCGAACCGTGCCGCATAGGCACTGACGAAACCCGACTGCGGGTCGGCGGTGGGCGACACGCCCTCGTAGCTCATGTTTTTCAGTTGCGCGGCCATCGTCGCAGAGTTCATCATATCGGAGCAGAGCAGCAGGGGGAAGTCCAGCGTGGAGGCCGTTCCCTTCAGCCTACCGATTTCGTCGTCGAACGCCAAGCCGTCAGTTATCTCTGTGCCGGGAGCGAATATCAGTGCGCGTTCGCTGCCGTGTCCCAACTCGTGCTGCTCTCTGACTGCTGCGCGTAGCTCCGCCTCGTTGCTGTAAATCGTCACCGTCCCCACCTCCATGCCCAGCTCTGCTGCCTGGTAGGCGAACCAGTCGCTGAAGCTCCGTCCGTAGTCGTCATCGGATGTGATTAGACTCACGTTGCTCACCCCCGACAGCCGGGCCTGTGTCAGCAGTATCTCGCACTGTGCCACGTCGCTCTCCACGAGGTTCCACACATAGCCCTGGCCGGCGTTGATGCGCTGAAACTCCGTCGAGGTGGCGATGGGCAGGATGATGGTCTTCTCATACGATCGGCAGGCCGTGGCGGCCAGTGCTGCCTTGCCCGAGGTCGAGGGGCCGACGATTGCGGCGTAGGTCTCGTCCTGCGTGATATGGTCGAGGTAGTCGGCGAGGTCGGCAGCATCCTCGTCCTTCCATTCCACGTCCAGTAGCACCTGCCGTGGCAGGCTTTTCTGTGCCTGTCTGATGTTTTCAAGCGCCCAGTTGACGCTCCGTTCACACCGTTCCCTCTGCGATTCGGGAATGATGACCGCCACCTTGTAGGTCGTCGTCTCTGCCTGTTCCGCAGCCGCGTTGTCGTCCGTGGAACAGCCCGTCAGCAATGCCGCCAACAGCAGCAGTACAGTTCTACTCCGCTTCATATTCTGCCTCCTTTCCGATGGCTTCCGCTCTATATTGTCTGTAGGCGTTCTGCCAATATGCGTTGTCCAGATAATAGTCCTCGTAGATGTCGGTTGCCCCGTAGAACAACGGACTGACAGCAATGTCCACCACACCCGACTCCAGTCCGAAGGTCTTGTTCACGGCCAGCTCCTTGCCCTCGTACCAGTCGCTGAGGTAGCGTTCCACCACCTCGTCTATCTTGATAACCACCGAGAACGGCACGCGGTCGCTGTAGGCGGAGCAGTCTGCATCCATACCCACCACGAGCATGGTCACGAGGCGGTGCTCGCGCGAATACTTGTATAGTCCGTTGTTAGAACCGCCCGCCAGCGGCAAGACAAAGCTGTCTTGCATTGTGTCAGCCAGCCGGTAGGCACTGTCGGGCATGGCATAGCCCGAATAATTGTCAGCCAAATACACCACCTCCACCTGCCGTCCGCTGTTGTGTGCACTGTAGCCCTCGGCGAAGCCCCGGATGCCGTCTTCCAGTATCTGGTCTCCGGACAGTGCCGCCACCACCGTCGCCCCACCATGCGGACTGGCCATGCAGCCGGCCAGATAGCTTGCGCCGTAGCGTTGGATGCGGAAGGTGCAGATGCCCGGGATGCCGTTGCTCTCGAACAACAGAATCTTCTGGTTCTTGCCCAGTGTGACGTCTTCTGCCTTCATCATCGCCTCGTAGTCGCTGCCTGCCAGCATAAGCAGCGATGGCACGTCAGCATCTGCCGCAATCCACGAGCGTAGCGCGCTCCGCGCCTCGTCGATGCTTGCAGGTCGCACGAGCGACATCGCCACGTCGTGGTTCTCGTAGAATTGCATCACGCCCGCCGTAATCTTGTCGTTATAGCCGTTGTCGCCCGCGCCGTTCAGCGAGGTGATGACAGTGAGGCGCGGCTCAATGGTTTTGGCAGTATTGTCATCACCGTCGGAACAGGATGACAATACTGCCACGCAGCATAAAACGAATATGTACCACTGTCGTTTCTTCATTCTATGTCGTGTACCAGTCGGACAGGAAAACGTTGATTATCGCTCCAATCGTAAGCGTAGGGTGCTTCAAATTGCTCCTGTGCTCCTATCATGAATACGCCATCATAGGATTTGTTGGCATCGTCTTTCAAACAGCCATAGTTACCATCATAGCTTATATTGAGGAAAGAGTCGGATCCCCACCATCCACCGTGCTGGTGGTAGAAGCCTAACACTCCGCCATCTGCATCAGGAAAGAATGCCTTTGCCGTACTGATGGTCGTCACATTGTTGTCGTTGAGTGTCTTTTGGATACTCAGAAAGTCGTCTTTTGCCGAGACGCGCCAGCCTTGTGGCGTAAACTTGCTGTTGCGAGCCTCTGCCTGGGAATAATAGGCATTGTCCAAATCCCAATATTTAATGCCATCCTCACAATATTTACAGGAAATGTCCTCACCCGTCGTGGTGTGGTTCGCCTTATAGTTCTCGCGCATCCAAATCTGGTTGAATATCTTGACGAGCGGATAATTGTATGTCCCATCTTTGCCAGGTGCGGCCATTGTATAATCCGACGTAGTGCTTTCCACATGGTTGTCATCGTTTGACGTCGTGAAACTGGAACCTCTTACATACAACTCCTTCTTGGCGCCAATCGGCTCGTCCGAGCATTCCGTTACGCTCAGGCTTGTGCCCTCCCAACAGACTTTGGCGGGCTTGTGGGTGGCATCGCCGACGAAATAGCCCATGTTGTACTTCACCTTATTGGAGATGACGGGATAGATGACCGTCACCCGCTTTGTTTTGTCAATAACGGGGATGTACTCTTCGCACACCTGCGCCACATTCTGACCGCCAATGTTAATGTCCTTAATGAGCGTGTTCTTTCGGTTCGTTCCGTCGAATGTGGGGACGCTTGCGATATGGGCCGCCACTCCTGTCTCGTAGTTCATGTCTATTTTCAGAATCTCTGCCGCAGCCTTCTCCAAGTCAAAGTCTTCTGAGGGCAAATCCTCGCCTGTCAGGTAGGCCTTCAGATACTTGTAGCGTTTCTCGCCATCCACACCGTCTGCCTCAAGTGTGAGGCTGCGGTCAACAAGGTCGTAGAGAGGAATAAGGCCCGAGTTCACGTCCAAGCCGACCAGCGTCTGGTTTTTCACATCGGCCAACGACTGCTGCCAGTTGTCGATGTTTGAGTCGTTGTCGCCACCGGTCATGGTCAGGTTGTTGGCCTCGGTCTTTCCGCCGCCCTGCACCAACAGCTTCACCTCACAGGCCTTGCTGTTGCTTTCGTAAGAGGAATGGAGCGAGTCAGAGACATTGGCCGAAGTCTTTACCCATTTGTTCTTGTAGCTGCAATTGGCATAGGCTTTCAGGTCGTAGCTGCCTTCCACCTTGCTGATGTCCACCCGCATACGGTATTTCAGCTTTCCGCCAAGGCGGGCGTTCACTATCAGGTGGGTGCCGTAGTCCTGCACCAACTGCTTGAACCCGTCGGCCGTCGAGGGATAGGACGTCTGCTGCACACGTCCCCGCTTGTTCTTGTGCGGCAGGCCGTTGATGGCCTCGTATGCCTCATTCGTCATATAGTCGCCGATGATTTCCTGCACGCTCATCTCAAGATAGATATTCTGCTTGGCTACTTCCACGTAGGAGATGGCATATTCGTAGTTGTTGTTGCTGAAGTCTTTCATGCCGAACGTGGCACCCACCTCTCCCTTGAATCCGAAATACTTGCCCTCGAATTTGGCGTCGGCATTCAGCTCGTTCATCAGCGAGGTGACGCTGGAGCCAGAATAAGTCTTTGCCTCAAAAGAAGCGTCCACAGGGCCGAGATGCACCTTGTCCTTGGCTTCCTCTATCCTGACCAACGGACAGCGGGACACGGAGTTGGCCGAGGCATACTCGCCGAGGAAGTTGTAGCCATAGCCCACGGCATAGATGCGGTCGCCCTCGGTGACCTCGGTCAGGTTCTCGTCGCTGTCGAGGTTGCACTTCTGGCGGAGCTTGATGACTTGGTTCTTGCTCTCGTCCTTGGGGAACGTGATGTACATCTCACCCTCGCGACGGTCGTCCGTCCAGTTGTCAAGTACGCAAATCTTCACGGTGGCACTGCCCGTCCCGCTGCTTGGGTAGGCATAGCAGATATCCCTCCCGTCGCCGAAGTCGAAGTCTATCTCCCACTCCGAATCGCTCTTAATCTCGAACGGGATGGCGTAGCTGTACTGCTCCAGCTCCAGAAGGTTTACATCACTTGGAAGGACGACCTCCGCCTGAATACTTTCCACGTCATCGTCGCTGCACGACGAGAAAGCCGCTGGCACACAGAGCATGGCGAGTGCCATCAGCGAATGTTGGATATTTTTTTTTAACTGCATAACTTGTCGTTTTTATTTGAAATGTGAGATTGTTGTTTGTTTGGAATGTGGAATTCTTGCCGCTTTTTTTCCCATACCTCGGGAAAAAGGCCTTAGCCTCTCCTGTTCTGTCAGAACGGGAACGTGTAGGTCTTGATGACCTTTTTGTTGCTGGCTGCGTTTGGGTCGCTACTGGGGAAGACGACCATCAGATTGATTGTTCCAACCAGCGAGACATCCCTGACCTTGTTCGCTACTTCGTCGCAGACACGGATGGCCTTGCTGTCATCGCGCTTGTAGGCAACACCACCACCGAATGCCGACGACAGGGCAGCGTCCATCTGGTCACAAACTTGATCTCCAAAGGCATTGCTGCCAACGGTCTCTGTCCAGTACTTCACGATTTCATCGCTGTCGTCATCGCTGCTGCAGGCGGTGAACACTGTTGTTGTCATTGCGCAGCAAAGGACGGCTGCGAGCGTCATCAGATACTTTTTCATCATGCTTAAATGTTATGTTTGTTAATAATGTCGTTTATTGCTCGGATGTGTAGTCTTTCCGTTCCTGGTTGTCGCCGAACTGCCGCAGTTCCTCGTCGGTGACGTTCATGAGCTGCTTGTTCTTCGCGTTCTGCTCCTGCAGTGCCATCAGTCCGACTTGCATCCCACCAAGATAATACTCGTGCTGCTTCTGGATGAAGCTGCGGAGGACGGGGGAACGGAGCACCAGAACTGCCGCCTCGCGCGCCGTCTGCTGCCCGCCGGACAGGAGGATGGTGGCCGTCATGATGTCGTATACGCGCCGACTGTCGTCATCCAGCTCCTCGCGCAGCTCCGTCATTTTCCGCTTGATGGAGAAGCACTTTCCGCCCTGCTCTACGAACTTGCTGTCGGTGATATCCTTCCACGTGCTGATGTTGGTACTGAAGATGTTGTCGGCCGTCTGGTCGTTGACCACGAAGCTACGGCTGAGCAAGTTATCCACAAAGAGTTGCAGCGTGTCGTCGGCTATCTGGTCAAGGCTGTCGGGGTAGAACTGGCAGACGAGGGTATTCAGCGAGTCTTCGGCCTCCATATCCGCTATCTCGGTGGCGAGTCGGCCACAGAAATTGTCGAGGTTATGGATGACCATCAGTGCCGCCGTACGCTCCATCGCCCGTTGCTCATGCTGCTGTAGCCAGGCCGTGGTACCGAAGGTCACGATGATGCCTGTGATAGTGCCCAGTGTGTTGCTGAGTGTGTCCGACCAAAACTCGGGTAGTTTCCTCTTCATTCTTCCAACACCGTTTCCGCAATTCTACACGATAATCTTGAACCGATTGGCCGAGTTGTCGTCGTCGCTGCCGGCCTCGGCCTGCGTCACGGTCAGTACTATTTTCTCATTGAATTCGGTGGTCAGATAGATGGTGCACTTCCGCTCCGCTCCATCTGCAGCCGCCTTCACTTTAAGGGTGGCCTCGGTGACACCGTCGCTGTTGAGCGCGGACAGCGGGGTGACGGTCAGCCACGTGGGGGCATTCTGCACGCTGGTAATCACGGAGTGGAGGAGTGAGAATGTCAGCGGTGCCTCATAGTCTTGGTTAGCAACGATGATGTTGTAGTTGTACACAACCTCCTCGTCCTCGTCATTGCCACTGCAGGCGGTGAGCGTCGTCGTAATCATTGCGCAGCAGAGGACGGCTGCGAGCGTCATCAGAATCTTTTTCATCATACTCTTTTTTATTTGTTTATATTGCTTAAAGTAACTGTTCGGCGGTAACCATAATTTTCTGTTCCTATCTTTTTGTCCATTGTAAATTGTTATTCAACTATTGCAACACCTCGATGGCCTTTTCCATGTCCCGGTCTCTTGCC
>CAVBXH010000054.1:0-19511 GCA_963599475.1 Acutalibacteraceae bacterium
AGAAATTTGTTTTTTCAAAATCAAAATGACACCATGACACTTTTGACCGCGCTCTTGTCAAACTGCCCTGTATAGACCTGCGCAACGCGCTAAAGTACAGCACTCTACGATACAACTAATGGCACTTTCGCGCACTTTTCCGCCACTTTTGTTGCAGGAACACCGAAAAGTTCGTACCTTCGCACCGTGGGAAGGACAAAGCGCGCAGAATTTCCACGCGTTCGGCAGAGAGAAAAATCTCGCTCGGCAGGGAGAAAATAATTAAGAACCTAAACAATGAAGAATGAAGAATTAAGAATGAACATTAAAGGCGACTGGCGGATAAACCATCCCGTCGGCCGCTTTGTCTTGTCAGAGTTTGTCCTTGAGATAATGGCCGGTGATGCTGGCTGCGCACTGCGCCACGGTCTCGGGTGTGCCCGTGCAGACGAGGTTGCCGCCAGCGTCGCCACCATCGGGGCCGAGGTCGATGACATGGTCGGCACACTTGATGACGTCGAGGTGGTGTTCGATGACCACGATGGTGTGGCCGCGGCTGATGAGGGCATCGAAGGAGCGCAACAGGCGGCTGATGTCGTGGAAATGGAGTCCGGTGGTAGGCTCGTCGAAGATGAACACGGTGGGCATCTGCCGCTCCTGTCCGATGAAATAGGCCAGCTTGACGCGCTGGTTCTCACCGCCCGACAAGGTGGAGGAGTTCTGTCCCAGCCGGATGTAGCCCAGCCCGACATCCTCCAGGGGTTTCAGTCGGCTGACGATAGTGTCCTGACCGTATTCGCCGAAGAACAGGATGGCTTCCGAGACGGTCATGTTCAGCACGTCGTCGATATTTTTGCCCTCAAAGCGCACGTCCAAGATGTCGCGCTTGAAGCGGTGGCCGTGGCACGCCTCACACTCCAGGACGAGGTCGGCCATAAACTGCATCTCTACCGTGATGACACCAGCTCCCTTGCACTCCTCGCAACGACCACCCTCGGCATTGAACGAGAAATACTGGGCGGTGAAGCCCATCTGCCGAGCCAAGGGCTGGGCGGCAAAGAGATCGCGGATGGCATCGTAGGCCTTGACGTAGGTGGCGGGATTGGAACGGGTGGAACGCCCTATCGGGTTCTGGTCGACAAACTCCACACGCTGCACGGCACTGATGTCGCCCGTCAGACCACTGAAGGCCCCGGGCGCATCGCACACGTCGCCGAGCAACCGCTTGAGGGCGGGATAGAAGATGCCCTTGATGAGACTCGACTTGCCGCTGCCGCTGACACCCGTCACCACCGTCAGCACGTTGAGCGGAATGGCGACATCCACGCCACGGAGGTTGTTCATGCGTGCACCCTTGATCTGGATGCTGCGGTTCCACGGGCGGCGGCTGGAGGGCACGGTGATGGTCTCTTCTCCCGACAGGTAGCGCAGGGTATGGCTGCGCGGATGGGCGGCCGCGTCGGCAGGCGTGACAGCAGTGGCACTTCCCTCGAAAACGACCTCACCACCCAGTTGTCCGGCATCGGGCCCGATGTCGATGAGATAGTCGGCAGCGCGCATCATCTCCTCGTCGTGTTCCACCACCACCACCGTGTTGCCCAGTGCCTGCAACTGGCGCAGGACGTGGATGAGGCGGTCGGTGTCGCGGCTGTGGAGGCCGATGCTCGGTTCGTCGAGGATGTAGAGCGAACCCACCAGCGAGGAGCCTAATGAGGTGGTGAGATTGATGCGCTGGCTCTCGCCGCCCGACAAGGTGGAGGAACGGCGATTGAGCGTCAGATAGCCCAGTCCGACATCAAGCAGGAACTGCAGGCGCGACTGGATTTCGGCCAAGAGTCGCTTGGCCACCTGTGCCTCGTGTGCGTTCAGATCCAGCTGGTCGAACCACGCCTTCAGGCGCACCACGGGCATCTCTACGAGGTCGACGATGCTGCGCCCGGCAATCTTCACATAACTGGCCTCGGGCTTCAGCCGCGTGCCGCGACATTTCGGACACGTGGTCTTGCCCCGGTAGCGGCTCAGCATCACCCGATACTGTATCTTGTACTGGTTTTCGGTCAGCATGCGGAAGAAGTCGTCGATGGACACCCGATCCATCTTGTCACGCTTGCGGTCAGACGGCAGACCGTGCCACAGCTGGTCGCGCTGCTTCTGCGTGAGCTTGTAGTAAGGCTCGAAGATGGGGAAATCGTCGGCTGCCGCCCTGCGGCAAAACTCCTCCTTCCACGCCTTCATCTTCTCCCCGTGCCAGCAGACCACGCAGCCGTCGTAGACGGAGAGTGACGTGTCGGGAACAACAAGATGCTCGTCGATGCCGATGATGTTGCCGAAGCCCTGGCACTCGGGGCAGGCACCGGCCGGCGAATTGAAGGAGAACATATTGTCGTTGGGCTCTTCAAATGTCATTCCGTCGGCCTCGAAACGCGTGGAGAAATCGTAGGCAATCATGGACGGCAGGAACACCAGACGGCACGCACCGTTGCCCTCGTAGAAAGCCGTCTCTGCGGAATCAGTCAGACGCGACACGGCATCCGGGGCTGAACCCACCGCCATGCGGTCTATCACCAGAAACAGCCCGTCGGCCTGCTGGGTCGTCTCGCTCTCGGGATGTGCCTGCAGATAGTCGTCAATGCGCAGCAACTCCCCTTGGGCAAACAGGCGCGCGTAGCCGTTGTGGATGCACGTCTTGAGATGCTGGCCGAGGGTGCGCCCTTCGGGCAGGCGAAGGGGAGCCGTGACCAGGAAGCGCGTGCCCTCGGCATACTGCCGCGTACAGGCGACGAGGTCTTCCGCGGTGTGCTTCTTGACCTCCTGGCCGCTGACGGGCGAGAAGGTATGGCCGATGCGGGCAAACAACAGGCGGAGATACTCATAGATTTCGGTCGTCGTGCCCACCGTGGAACGGGGGTTGCGCGAGATGACGCGCTGCTCGATGGCAATGGCCGGCGGAATGCCTTTGATGAAGTCGCACTCGGGCTTGTTCATGCGCCCCAGAAACTGGCGTGCATAGCTCGACAGGCTCTCCACATAGCGGCGCTGCCCTTCGGCATAGAGCGTGTCGAAGGCCAGCGACGACTTGCCGCTGCCACTCACGCCCGTCACCACCACCAGCTGATTGCGCGGAATCTTTACGCTGACGTTCTTGAGGTTGTTGACCCGCGCTCCCTTGATTTCTATGTATCCGCTCATGCTATCCGTTCAAACGAACCACTCCGGCCCGTGCTTATCCGCCGAAGTTGTCGTACATGATGCTCTCGGACTCTACGCCGAGCGAGTCGAGCATGGAGACGACGGCCTTCGACATGGGGCCGGGGCCGCACATATAGTACTCCACATCCTCGGGCGCTTCGTGATCCTTCAGATAGGTGTTGTACATGACCTGATGGACGAAGCCTGCCGTGTACTTCACGCCGGCGGCATCGGCAGCAGGGTCGGGACGGTCGAGGGCGAGGTGGAAATGGAAGTTGGGGTACTCCTTCTCCAGTCCGAGGAAGTCGTTCAGATAGAACACCTCGTTGAGGGCGCGCGCACCGTAGAAATAGTGCATCTCGCGGTCGGTCGTGTGCAGCGTCTTCGTCATGTGCATGATCTGTGCGCGCAGGGGAGCCATTCCGGCGCCACCGCCCACCCAGATCATCTCCTTCTTGCTGTCGAAGTGGGGATGGAAATCGCCGAACGGACCGCTCATCACCACCTTGTCGCCAGGCTTCAGGGAGAAGATGTAGGACGAGGCAATGCCGGGGTTGACCTCCATAAAGCCGCTGCGGTCGGGCTTGAACGGCGGAGTGGCGATACGCACGGTCAGCATGAATACGTCGCCCTCGGCCGGATAGTTGGCCATAGAATAGGCACGGATGGTGGGTTCGGGGTTCTTGCACTTCAACGGGAAGAGGCCGAACTTCTTCCAGGCCGGGAGATACTCCTCGCCTATCAGCGCCTTGTCGAAATCCTTGCCGTAGTCGATGCAGTCGAAGGCAGGAATCTTGATCTGTGCATACGATCCGGGCAGGAAGTCCATGTGTGCGCCCTTCGGCAGTTGCACCTTGAACTCCTTGATGAAGGTGGCCACGTTCTTGTTGGAAATCACCGTACACTCGTATTCCTTCACGCCGAGGATGCTCTCGTTGACGTGGATGCTCATGTCGCCATTCACCTTGCACTGGCAGCCCAGGCGCCAGTGGCTCTTAATCTCCTTGCGCGTGAAATGCGGGCGCTCGCTGTCGAGAATCTCGCCGCCACCTTCCAGCACCTGCACCTTACACTGGCCGCAGGAGGCCTTGCCGCCGCAGGCGGAAGGCAGGAAGATGCCGTTCTCGTTGAGGGTGGCCATCAGGTTGTTGCCCTGCGGCACGTTGAGGGTGCGGTCGCCGTTGACAGTGATGTTCACATTGCCGCTGGGACTCAGAAACTTCTTGGCCACCAGCAGGAGGATGACCAGCAGGAGGATGACCAGCAGGAATACGCCGATGCTGTAAACTATAAATTGTGTCATAATGTTCGTTGTCTACAAATGATTAAATACTGAGTCCACTGAAACACATCATCGCCATGGCCATCAGACCCACGGTGATGAAGACGATGCCCAACCCCTGGAGCGGACGGGGCACATCGCCATACTGCATCTTCTCGCGGATGGCTCCCAAGGCCACGATGGCCAGCGTCCAGCCGATGCCCGAACCGAGTCCGTAGACCACAGCGTCAGTGACACTCGTGATGGTCTGGGAGTTGGACGGGTCGAGCAGGATGCGCTGCTGCATGAAGAGCGACGCACCCATGATGGCACAGTTGACGGCGATGAGCGGCAGGAAGATGCCCAGCGCGGAATAGAGGGCCGGTGTGAAACGCTCCACGGCCATTTCCACCAACTGTACGATGCCAGCAATGACGGCAATGAAGAGGATGAACGACAGATAGCTCAAGTCCACACCCTCGACCAGGCAGTCCGGACCCAGCACGCGGGTCTGCAACAAGTAGTTGACGGGGACCGTGACCATGAGCACGAAGGTGACGGCCACACCCAGTCCGAGGGCGGTCTTCACCGTCTTCGACACGGCAAGGTAGGAACACATGCCGAGGAAGAAGGCGAATATCATATTGTCGACAAATATCGAACGGAAGAATAAACTGATTGCGTGTTCCATATATTATTTCTCCTTTATAAAGTAAGCACGATGAATCCAAATGACGCAGCCCACGAGGATAAGGGCCATAGCGGGCATGGTCATCGTTCCGTTGTTCATATAACCAGCATCATAGAGTGCCTGGGGCACAATCTGGAAGCCCAGCAGCGTGCCGCGCCCCAAGAGCTCGCGCACACCGCCCATGATGACGAGAATCAGCGCGTAGCCCAGTCCGTTGCCGATGCCGTCGAGGAACGACGGCCAAGGCTTGTTCATCATGGCGAAGGCTTCAAGGCGTCCCATGAGGATGCAGTTGGTGATGATGAGTCCGACGTAGACGCTGAGCTCCACACTGACATCGTAGGCATAGGCTTTCAGCACCTGTGCCACCACGGTGACCAGGGCGGCCACTACGACGAGCTGCACCACGATGCGGATGCGCGTGGGAATGGTGTTGCGGATGATGGAAATAATCACATTGGAAAATGCGGTAATCACGGTGACAGCCAGTCCCATCACGATGGCCGGCTTGAGCTGCGAGGTGACGGCCAGCGCGGAACAGATGCCCAGTATCTGGCTGAGAATCGGGTTGTCGAGGCTGATGGGGTTCATCAGCACCTCTTTGTTTTGTTTACTGAATAACGACATGGCTAATTACTCCTTTACTTCTGTAGCACTGCCCGACACGGCGGCGGCCTCCTCCGGGAAGAGGGTGCCGATGCGCTGGCAGGCATTCTGCAATCCTTGTTTCAACATCTGGTCAACGCCGTTGGAAGTCAATGTGGCACCAGTCACCACATCCACCTGACACGAGGGGTCTTCCACTTTCTTCCTTACCGAGAGCACCACGTCTCCGTCCGCATGGCCGGAAAAGACGCGCTTGCCGATGAATTTCTCCTGCCAAGCGCGGGAGTCCTTGATGTCGGCACCCAGACCGGCGGTCTCGGCTTCGTGGTTGAAATAGGCACCGTAGATGGTCACGGGATTGCCGTGAATCGCAACGAAGCCGCTGATGCCGCCCCACAGTCCCATACCTTTCATGCTGACCACATAGACGGTTTCGCCCTTCACCTCACAGCGGTAGAACGACTGTCCACTGGTCTCTTCCTGCTTCTCGTCCTTCACCACCTCGTTGTAGCGGGCTTCCGCCTCTGCTCCGTCGAGGCCACGGATGTTGAGCGAATAGAGAATCTGCTTCTTGATGTCGAGCGCAACATTGGCGTCCTGCGCGGGCTTGAGGGCCTTGAAGACAAAGGCCAACAAAAAGGCCACGACGACGACAAGCACCGTACTATATATGATAATGTACGTGTTTGAGTTCGTATTGAATTTGCTCATTTGTTTTCTCTGTTAATGGTTTGTTACTTGACACGCTTCATGCGCTTGCTGACGTTGCGCTCCACGATGAAGTGGTCGATGGTGGGCGCAATCATGTTGCCGAAGAAGATGGCCAGCATCATGCCCTCGGGGTAGCCGGCATTCATCACGCGGATGATGACGGCCATGGCACCGATGATGAAGCCGTAGATGTACTTACCGCCTTCCGTGCGACAGGACGTCACCGGATCGGTGGCCATGAACACGGCACCGAAGGCGAAGCCGCCCAGCAGGAACTGCTCGTACCACTGCATCTGCGTCATGTCCAACGACTGGAAGAGCAGGCCCATCAGTCCACCGCCTACAAACACGCTGACTATGGTGCGCCAGGAGGCGATGCCCGTCCAAAGCAGGATGACGGCACCGATGGCAATGGCGACCACCGAGGTCTCGCCGATACTGCCGGGGATGAAGCCCAGGACCATGTCGAGGAGCGAGGCGTCAGGGCTGATGCCCTGGCCAATCTGTCCCAGCGGCGTGGCTGCCGTGAAGGCATCGGGCAGATTGTTGCCCAGTCCGAAGATGCTGTCGCGGGCAATCCACACTTGGTCGCCCGTCATCTTGGAGGGATAGGCGAAGAAGAGGAACATACGGGCGGAAATGGCGGGGTTGAACAGGTTCATGCCCGTGCCGCCGAAAATCTCCTTACAGAAAATGACAGCGAAGGCGCAGGCCAGTGCCAGTATCCACAACGGGCAGCCCACAGGGACGATCAGCGGGATGATGATGCCACTGACGAGGTAGCCCTCCTGGATTTCTTCGCCCTTCCACTGTGCCCAGGCAAACTCGATGCCCAGGCCGAAGATGTAGCTCACCAGCACCTTGGGCAGCACCACCAGGGCACCGTAGACGAAAATCTCCAGAAAACTGGCCGTGGCCAGCGTACCGGCTGCCAGATAGTTCTGGTAGCCCACGTTATACATACCAAACAGCAGGGCAGGCAACAGGGCAATGACCACCATACTCATGATGCGCTTGGAGTCGATGGCATCGTGGATGTTCACGCCCGTGCGCGCTGTGGTGTTGGGGACGTACAGAAAAGACTCAAAACCGTCGAACACGCTACGGAAGGCGTGCAACTTTCCGTCGGGTTCGAAATGAGGCTTTGCTTTATTGAGAAAATTCCTTAGTGCACTCATATTCTTTATTGTTATGCGTTTTCTTTACGTAAAATGTCCAGACCTTCGCGGACGATGCGCTGCAACTCCAGTTTGGAGGAGTCCACAAACTCGGCCAAAGCAAAGTCCTCGGGACTGACCTCGTAGATGCCCAACTGCTCCTGCCGGTCGATGTCGCCAGCGATGATGGCCTTGATTAGGAACTCACCGTAGATGTCCATGGGCAGCACACGGTCGTACTCGCCGCTCATAATCATGTGGCGTTCACCACCCTTCACGCGCGCATCAAGCGCATAGTTCTTCTTGGGACACAGCCACGAGAAATAGCTGCGACTGGTGCTGAACTGTCCGAAGCGCGGCATGATCCAGCCCGCCAGTTCGTCGGCGCTGTCGCCCTCGGGAATGACGGTCACCTCACTGCTGTAGGCACCGAGGAAGCCCTCCTTAGTAGTAGGACGACCTGTCAGCACATTGCCGTTGATGATGCGCACGCGGTGGTCGGCATCGTAGCTGTTGGACAGAAGGGTGGACAATTCCTCACCCACGGTCATCCGCACATAGGCGGGCTGCTTCACCTCACTGCCGCAAAGGGCCACCAAACGATGCAGGTCTACACGACCGGTTTTCAGCAGACGACCGATGAAGAGCACTACGGTAGGCTCAACCGTCCACACCACCTCGCCCTTGTTGACTGGGTCGATGTGGTTCACCTGTACGCCGACATTGCCGGCAGGACACGGCCCGTCAAACACGTGAGCCTCGACGTTCCGATAGCCTTCGACGAAGGAAGAGCCTTTGCCGCAGCCCAGATGGGTGGTGGCGATACGGGAAAGGGCGGTCAGTCCCAACTGGAACTCCTCCTCTTCGCCCTTCACCTCCATCTCGAAGTCGCACGACAGGGGTTTGTCGCGGAGAGCAGAAACGAAGATGGCCTTCGGCTGAACCGTGGGATTGGTAGAAACGGCATAGGGCAACTGGTTGACATAACCGAAGATGCCGGCTTCAAGCAATGCCTCGACAACAGCCTTGCCGTCCATCTGCGACGGGTCTTTCCGACCAAAGTCGATGGTCTCCTGCTTCTGGTCGGCCTCCACCCGGATGCAGAGCACCTTCCTGCGCTCACCGCGCACCACTTCGCGTACTGTGCCACTGACGGGCGAAGCGAACTTCACTTCGGGATACTGTTTGTTGACAAACAAGGCATCCCCAGCCTTGACATGGTCGCCCTCGTGAACGACAACCTTGGGAACGACACCCTCGAAATCGGCGGGGGCAATACCATACTGCCCGTTGGATTTCAACTGGATGACCTTGCCTTCGGCCTTGCCCTGAAGGTGAATGTCCAAGCCTTTGCGTAACTTGATCACATCTGTCATTTGTCTATCTTGTTTAAGATTAATTGCTCGAATGGTGACTGCAAAATTAGTAAAAATAGGTCTAAACGGCGAAAATAATCTCTAAAATATTCAATATTCCCAACTTTTTGGCGTAATTTTGTGCCCCAAATGCATCGAATGAGCCTGTGAACATACTGAGATCGGTTCTGAAATTCATCGTATGGACGGTCATTGCTGTCTACCTGCTGACAATCCTGATATTCCGTATCCCCAGCATCCAACAATATGCCGGAGACCGGGTGGCTGCGGTGTTGAGTCATAAGCTGGGCACAACAGTACGCATCGGTGCCGTCAATCCCGGATGGCTCAACCGGGTGATTATTGACCAGGTGCGCATGGACGACCAGTCGGGAAAGCCGCTGTTGACGGCCAACCGCCTCAGTGTCCGGATCAACATCCTGCCATTGCTGGCCTCAGACCGAGTTGACATCTCGACAGCGCAGATTTTCGGTGCCACCATCCAGCTCTATCAAGAACGGCCGGGCGGCAAGACCAACTTTCAGTTTGTGCTGGACTCGCTCGCCTCGAAAGAACCGAAGAGCGACAGCCGTCTTGACGTGCGGCTGGGTTCGCTGATTATGCGACGCTCTACGGTCAGCTTCGACCGCAAATGGATGCCGCGGAAACAGGGGCAGTTGGACGTAAACCACCTCAAGGCGGAGAACATCAGTTCTCACCTGCTGCTCCACACGCTGACCAACGATTCGCTGAGCCTCACGGCCAAGAACATCGCGCTGAAAGAACAGAGCGGACTGGACATCCGGCGACTGTCGTTCCAGTTGGAGTGTGGACGCACGCACAGTGAACTGAAACAGCTCACCCTTCAGTTGCCGACTACCCGGCTGCAGCTCGCCGACATCCATGCCGACTATCGGATAGACCACGGAAAGCTCAACCTGAACGCGCTCCGCTACCGTGGAGAAATCAAGTCCTCGGAGATTGCCCCACACGACCTGTGTGCCCTGCTGCCCACCCTCAACTCCTTCTCGGGTACGGTCACGCTGCAGGCTCGCTTTTCGGGGGAGAAGGACAACCTCCATATCCGCCACTTGTCTGTGGCCTCGACCACCGGCGACATTACCGTCGACTGCAACGGAAGGGTGGAAGCTCTCACGAAGAAACCACGATGGCTGGCACACGTCAACACCATGTCGCTGTCGGCCAAGACCATCAATTTCATTTCCGAGAATCTAAAAGGCAACAGCATCCACGTGCCAGACCCCCTGATAAGGATGGGGGCTGTGCGTCTGCACGGCAGTGCCAGCGGAACAGCCTTGGACGAGGTGCGCATCCAACAGCAAATCCACACCGACATCGGCAACCTGCAACTGCACTTCACCAAAGAGGCCGACCAGTCGTTCCAATCGACCGTCAAGACGGACGGCATCAACCTCCAACAACTACTGGACAACAGCCATTTCGGGGCGGTCACGGCAGACATTGCCGTCAGTGGTTCGCTGGACAGCCACAACACGTTTGCCACCGTGAAAGGGACGGTGGGTCAGTTTGTCTACAACAACTACCCCTACCGCAACATCAACATTGACGGGCAGTATCGGGCAGGACTCGTCAGCGGAAGCCTCGCCATTGACGACCCGAACATCGGACTCACGGTCTCCGGGAATTGCCAGACCGACAGCGACGACAAGAACATACAGGTCAAGGCTTCGCTGCTCAACTTCTCCCCGAAAGCCGTCAACCTCTCCGACAAATGGGGGGAAGCCCGCTTCTTTGCGGACGTGGAATCCAACATCAGCGGAAGCAGGGCGGACAATGCCACGGGACGCCTCTGCATCAGCAATTTCTCGATGATTTCACCGACAGACGGCTACGAGCTGGACGAGCTGCGCATCGAGTCGGGCTACGATGCCTCGACCCATTTCATCCGCCTGAACAGCGACTTTGCCCAGGCGGAAATCAAGGGAACCTTTGACTATAAGGCGTTGAAGGGAAGCCTCACCAACTTTCTGGACAGCCGACTCCCCACCCTCTCCGGCCTGCCCACCATAGCACAGAACGATTTCTCTCTACACCTCACCATGACTAAGAGCGACTGGCTGCAACGCGTACTGAAGATTCCCTTGGCCATTCGGCAACCCGTCACCATCAACGGTTTTGTTCACGGCAACACGCGCACCGCCAGTCTGACCGCACAGGCCCCCGAGTTCTACTACAACGGGAACTGCTACCGCGACGGCTATGCACGCATCAGTACGCCCGGCGACTCTCTGGCCTGTCAGACGGGGGTGGTGAAGATCATGGACAACGAGGATCAGATGGACATCCATGTACAGGCAACGGCGCGCAACAACAGGCTGAACACCACACTTCAATGGGACAACCACAAAACGGAGAAAACCGTGGCGGGAACACTCCATGCGACAACCCTATTCCACAAGACGGAAGACGGGCAACAGGCGGCCAACATCCACTTCAACCCGTCGCACATCAACATTCACAACACGCGGTGGGACGTGGAACCCAGCACCATTCTGTATGCGCCCAACCATGTAGACATCCGCCATTTCATCATCCGACACGACGACCAGCACCTTATTGTTGACGGCACGGCATCGCCCCACAACACCGACAGCGTCCGTGTTACGCTCAACGATCTGGACATTGAATACATGCTGGAGCTTGTCAACTTCCACGCGGTGGACTTCAACGGACAGGCTACAGGACTGGTGCAGGCCAGTGCCGTCTTTAGCAACAAGCCCAAGGCTGCGGCACAACTGAGGGTGAACGACTTTAAGTTCGAACACGGGCGGATGGGGGTGCTCCACGCCAATGCGGAATGGAACGACCAACAACAGCAGATAGACATCCACGCCATTGCCGACGACGGACAACACCCGGACGGACGACTGTCAAAGACGTATATTGACGGCTACGTGTCGCCCGTGAAGAGCTTTATCGACCTCGACATCAGAGCACAACACACACGAACCGACTTCATGCACGCGTTCACCAAGAGTTTCATCTCGCGGCTGGACGGGACGACCGAGGGAGCCGTCCGACTGGCAGGACCACTCAGCACCATCAACATCACCGGGCAACTCGTGATCAACGGTGAGGCAGACATCCAACCGACGGGATGCACCTACTGGATGCAGAACGACACCATCACGCTCGTTCCCGATGAAATCATCTTCGACTCCTGTCCCATCCACGACAAATACGGGCAGAAGGGAATCGTCACGGGAGGCATCCACCATCAGCACTTGACCAATCTCACCTATGACATCTTTGTGGATGCGCAACGACTGCTGGCCTACGATTTCCCGGACTTCGGCGACGAGACATTCTATGGCACTGTCTACGGCACCGGACGTGTCGGACTGCACGGCCGTCCCAACGAGACCACCATCGACCTCGACATCACGCCGGAGCAGGGTTCTTCTTTCACCTACAACGTGGCACAGCCGGACGCCATTGGCAACCAGGAGTTCATCCGCTGGGGAAACGGCGGCGACACGGAAACGGACAGCGCGGAAACGGACAGCGCGGAAACGGACAAAGGGGAGCGAAAGAAACAGAACGACAACCCCTTGGAAGACCGGTCGGACATGCGAATCAACTTCCTCATCAACTGTACGCCAAAGGCCACACTCCGCCTACTGATGGACAGCCAGACCGACGATTACATCACGCTCAACGGAAACGGCGTGCTGCGCGCCACGTGGTTCAACAAGGGCGGTTTCCAAATGTTCGGCACCTACCGCGTGGAACACGGGACATACGGCGTGACCATACAAGAAATCATCAAGAAGGATTTCACCTTCCAGTCTGGCGGAACCATCATCTTTGCCGGAGACCCCTACGAGGCCACGCTCAACCTTCAGGCCATGCACACGGTGAATGGCGTGTCGCTCAGCGACCTCAACGTAGGCAAGAGTTTCTCCAACACGGTCAAGGTCAACTGTCTGATGAACATCACGGGTCAACCCGCCAATCCCATCGTCGACTTCGATTTCGACATGCCCAACGTCAATACGGACGAGAAACAGATGGTACGTTCCATCATCAACGGTCAGGAAGAGATGAACCAGCAGGTGCTCTACTTGCTGGGCATCGGACGCTTCTATCCGCAAGGGGCAAACAATGCAAAGACAGGTACGCAACAGAGCCAAACCTCACTGGCCATGCAGAGTCTGCTGTCCGGCACACTGAGCAGCCAAATCAACACACTCCTCAAGTCGGTCATCAAAAGCAACGACTGGAGCTTCGGTGCCAACATCTCGACGGGCGACGAGGGATGGAACAATGCCGAATACGAAGGAACGGTCAGCGGACGGATGTTCAACAACCGCCTGTTGCTGAACGGGCAGTTTGGTTACCGAGACAAGGCCAACACGGCCAACACCACCTTCATCGGCGACTTTGACGTGCGCTATCTGCTCGTGCCCAGCGGCAACCTGTCCCTGAAGGTTTACAACCAAACCAACGACCGCTATTTCACCAAGTCCAGCCTGAACACGCAGGGACTCGGTCTGATTCTCAAGAAAGACTTCAGCGACCTACGCGACCTGTTCGGCATCAGAAAGCGGAAATAAAAGAAATAAAATTTGGTGTTTCGATCGGTTTGCACTACCTTTGCAGCAAATTATGGATACGGAAAAAATAAGAATCAAGGATATTGCCGAGCGTGCAGGCGTCAGCGTCGGCACGGTGGATCGGGTGCTCCACAAGCGTCCGAACGTGTCGAAAAGCGCACTCGAAAAGGTGGAGAAAGCCCTGGCCGAAATGGACTATCAACCCAATATGTATGCCTCGGCACTGGCTTATAACAAGTCATACCATTTCTACTGCATCCTGCCGAAACACGACTCGGAGGCTTACTGGGACGAAGTGGAGGAAGGGGCGTTAGCTGCCTGCAAACGGCTTCGCGACTTCCGGGTGTCAGTCAAGTTACTCTATTACAACCGCTTTGACGCCGAGACCTTTGAAAATGTCATGGACGAATGCCTCAAGGGACAACCCGACGGCATCATTATGGTGCCAACAAAGATTGACATCATGCGCAAGTATTGTGACCAGTTCCACCTGCAGCAGATTCCGTTCGTCCTGCTCGACTCTTACATGCCCGACCTCAAGCCACTGACCTTCTTCGGACAGGACTCGTTCTCCAGCGGATACTTCGCCGCACGCATTCTCATGATGATGGCGCCACACGAGACGGAGATTATGCTGATGAAACAGATGCGCAACGGCAATGTGGCATCGAAACAGCAGGAGAACCGAGAGACGGGATTCCGCCACTACATGCACGACCACTTCCCGGATGTAACCATCAACGAGGTCAACCTGTCGCTTGACGACGATCGGAAACAATACGACGACCAGCTTGAGGCGTTCTTCACCGCACACCCCCTCGTGCACCACTGCATCACCTTCAACTCCAAGGCGCACCTGGTGGGGGAGTTTCTCCTGCGATCCAATCGGCGCAACGTCCAGATTATGGGCTACGACATGGTGCCGAAGAATGCGGAGTGTGTGCGGCAAGGCAGCATCTCCTTCCTCATCGCACAACACGGATTCATGCAGGGCTACATGTGCGTCTACACCCTCTTCCGCGCCATCGTGCTCAAGAAGGAGGTGGAACCCATCAACTATATGCCCATCGAACTCCTCACCAAAGAGAACATCGAATTCTACCGGCGCACCAACGTCGGATAACACGCCAACACCGTACATACCAATCAAACTACTTCATAACATGAAACCACTCAAGACTTATCTCAAAATCAATCCTGCCGACTCGGTTGTGGTGTGTCTCGAAGCCAAACAAAAGGGCGACACCATTGAAATCGACGGCCAAAAGATTACCGTCAACCAGGACACGCCTGCCGGACACAAAGTGCTCATCAAGGATGCGAAACAAGGGGACGACATCATCAAATACGGCTACCCTATCGGACACGCCAAGACTGACCTTAAGGCTGGTGACTGGGTGAACGAGAATAACCTGAAGACGAACCTCAGCGGAACACTGGAATACACCTATCAACCGGTTGATGCTACCTTAGACATCGCCGACGAACACCGAACCTTCAAAGGCTATGTCCGGAAGAACGGTGACGTGGGCGTGCGCAACGAGATATGGATTGTGCCTACCGTAGGCTGTGTCAACGGCATCGCCGAGCAACTGGCTCACCGCCTGCAAGCCGAGACCCACTGCGAGGGTATTGACGCCATTTGGACGTGGCACCATAACTACGGATGCTCCCAACTCTCCGACGACCATGAGAACACGCGCAAGGTGTTGCGCGACATCTGCCTCCACCCTAACGCAGGGGGCGTGCTCGTGCTCAGCCTAGGATGCGAGAATAACCAACCCGAGGACTTTATGGCTATGCTGGGCGACTACGACAAAGACCGCATCAAACTGTTAGTCACGCAACGCGTCGAGGGCGACGAGGTGGAGGCCGCCATGCAACAGCTCCGGCAGCTCTATGAGACCGCACGGCAAGACCAGCGCGTTGATGTGCCCGTCAGCCGACTCCGCATCGGACTGAAATGCGGCGGCAGCGACGGCTTCAGCGGCATCACCGCCAACCCGCTCGTGGGAGCCTTCAGCGACTGGCTCGTGGCTCAGGGCGGCACCAGCGTACTGACCGAGGTGCCCGAGATGTTCGGAGCGGAAACGATTCTCATGAACCGCTGCAAGACTCCAGAACTCTTCCAGCAAACGGTATCCATGATCAACAACTTCAAAGAATACTTTCTCTCCCACGGTGAACCCGTCGGCGAGAACCCGAGTCCCGGCAATAAGGCCGGAGGCATCTCCACGCTTGAGGACAAGGCACTGGGCTGCACGCAGAAGTGCGGCAAGGCTCCCGTCAGCGGCGTGATGGAATACGGCGACCGCCTACAACACCCCGGACTCAACCTGTTGTCAGCACCAGGCAACGACCTCGTGGCCGCCACCGCCTTGGCGGCCTGCGGTTGCCACATCGTGCTCTTCACCACTGGACGGGGAACGCCCTTCGGCACCTTCGTACCAACCATGAAGATTGCCACCAACCCCACCCTGGCCAGCAACAAGCCACACTGGGTGGATTTCTCTGCCGGACAGCTTATCGAGGGGCGCACCATGCAGGAACTCCTGCCCGAGTTCATTGATAAGGTGTTGGCCGTGGCCAGCGGACAACGGTCACGCAACGAAGAACACGGCTATCGCGAGATTTCCATCTTCAAGAATGGTGTTACACTGTAATGAACCATGAACATCATCCAGCGCAACAGTATTTGCTTACTGCGCGAAGGGGCTTTCAACGAGCACCTGCCGCTGGAACCTATGTCGGCATGGAAGTGGAACAGGGTGCTCAACTTCGCCCAGACCCACGACCTCACGCCATGGGTCTATGAGGGAATACGGTTGTCTGCCGATGATTTCTTTCTGCATATCGACGGGAAGCAACGCGACCGTTGGCAACGAGCAGTCGTCTCTTCCGAACAGTCAGAATATAACAACGAGAAACTGGAGGAAGAGGAGCAACATTTCTCCAATCCCCTACTCAACTGGAAACTCCACCGACTGCTACGGCAGGCGGAGCAGGAGCTTCCGGTTGAAAGCCGACTGGCCACAACGGCATTCATGCTCCGATTAGTGGGACTCGCACGCATCCTGCTCACCCGAGGCATACACCTGCGGCGACTCACCGAACTGGCCATCTATCTTCACACCACACGCGACGACATTGATTACGGACGCATCCGCACGTGGATTGTCCAACTCCATATGAAGCAGATGGCCAGTCTCACAGCATCCTTGTTGGTCTGCCTCTTTGACTACACGGCCGACGACATTCCGTTTGCCGAAGCCTCGTCGCCCAAAGAAGCCCGGCGGTTCATCCGCGAATTCAACATCCGTTCCTTCCTTTTACGCAGATGCTGCGCCATCCGACACCTGTATCTCTTCCCACAAGAGTGGCCCTTCAATCTGGTAGGCAATATCTTCCGTTCGATCTCACATATCGAGGAGTAGCCCCCCACACCGTCAAGCAAAGGGGAAGAGCAAAGGCAGGACGAAAGTCATGATAACACCGATAATCACCTGCAAGGGAAGGCCCACCCAGACATAGTCCATAAACGTGTATCGACCAGCCTTCATCACCAAGGCATTGGGCGGCGTGGAGAACGGTGAGGCGAAACACATACTAGCTCCCAACGTCACAGCAAACATGAAGGAATACGGACTCACGCCAATCTGCTGGGCTGCAGTAAGGGCGATAGGGGCCATCAGCACCGCTGTTGCCGTATTGCTGATGAACATGGTCATCAGCGATGTGGTGAAATACATACCTGCTAACAGGGCATAAGGCCCCAAAGCCCCCAGACTGCCCACCATGTTCTCCGACACGATCTGCGACACACCGGTCTTTTCCAGGGCAATCGACATCGGCATCATAGACGCAATCAGCACAATACTCTCCCAATTAATCGTCTTGTAGGCAGCATCGACACTACGGAAACAGCCTGCAAAGACCATCAGCAGGGCGGCCGTAATCACCGCCGTCACGGGACTTACAGGAATGAAGTCGAACACCATCATCACAATCATCAGCAACATTATAGCGGCCGCTGCCGGCGCCTTATAGTCGAGCGACACCTTCTCCATCAGCTTGTCTGGCCGTCCCAACACCACCCAGTTCTCGTTCTCGTGGTTCAACTGCATGATCTTGTTCCACTGCCCTTGCACCAACAGGATGTCACCATTGCGCAGACGATGGTCGCCCAGTTCCTCCTTGATATATTCTTTGTCCCTGCAGATGCTGAGGATGTTGACGGAATAGTCCTCGCGCAACCGCGAGTCCCTGATGCGCGTCCCTATCAGCCGCGAACCGGGAAGCACCACGATTTCCGAGATGCCGATGTCGTAGAAGTCCAGCCGGTCGGTCACTATCCGCGTCAGACTGTAGTCCTTGGCAAACGTCTCCATCCCCTGCCGGTCTCCATAGAAATACAGGATGTCGCCCTTGCCGATTATCGTTCCTGCCCAGGCCATACTCTGCCGGATTTCCTTCCCCAACGCGTTTCTCGTCTCATTGCGTATTTCAAGGATCGACAGACCGTAGCGGCTCTGCAAGTCCAGTTCCTGCACGCGCTTTCCCGTCAGACCGCCCCTTTCATCGTCTACTCTATATTTATAGATATTGTCGAACAGGCGATACTGCACCGCCAAATCGTTCACGCTCTTCCCTGCTTCTCCACGATCCTGCTTGTCCTTCTTCTTCACCAGCAACAGGCTCAATGGGAGCAACACCGCCAGTCCAATCATGATGACAATGACACCCACGGGCAGGAAAGAGAAAAAGGCCAAGGGAGCGTAGCCGTTCTCCTCCAGCGTCTCGCTGATGACAAGGTTGGGAGGCGTACCGATGAGGGTCAACATCCCTCCCAGACTACCAGCAAAAGCGACGGGCATCAACAGGCGCGACGACCGTATGCCCGAGTTGGCAGCCATACTCATGATGATGGGCATCATGATGGCTACGGTTCCTGTATTACTGACAAAGGCACCTATCACCGATGTCGCCAGCACGACGTAGATAAACGCGCGCGTCTCGTTGCCCTTGGCCATGCGCGAGATACTGTTACCGGCAGAATGGGCCAGTCCTGTCTGCAGGATAGCTCCTCCGACAACAAACAGCCCCGCCATCATAATGACAATAGGAGATGAAAAACCACTTAATGCCTCACTCGTGGTTAACACACCCGTAGCCGTAAGCACCATGAGGGCTGACAAAGCGACAACATCGCCACGCACACGCCCCCAGATAAACATGGCTATAGTTACAATCAGTACAATTATAGTTATGGTCATGAATCAAAGTATATTTGTGGACAAAGTTACAATAATATCCCCATACCGCCGAATACAACGGTAGCTCCGACACCTTATTTTAGGAATATTAATAGGTTTTGCAAAATATCATTAACGGTTACTAGTGCCTGTCACTTCGACTTGGCAGGCACAAAGGTCTCGTAGGTTTGGTCATCGTAGTAAACGCGGATTTCAGTCACTTTACGCGGCTCTTTGTCCTGTTTTTTCACATCTACGGCCATCAAATCCATACGTGTACTTTGTACACTGTGCGGATAAGCATGTACCTGACTGGTCATTACCCGTTCTGGAGCTGCGGTCTCAAAATCAAGCATCGGTTCCGATGGGGTGGAAGTGGATACAGCGGGGGCATCCGTCGTCCCTTCACCGGCATCAACATGCATATTTCCGATGCCCATCAGGAGCCAGTCGGTGTTGATGGACGGTATCTTCTTTTTGATGGCCTCGACAATATTGAGGGTGGGACGGGTACGTCCGTTGAAGATGCTGCTCAACGTGGCAGCCGACAGTCCTATAAAGTCGGCAAACACCTGTTGACTCATGTGCTGCTCTTCCATAATGCGCCTGATGCGGTCTTTCATCTCCATAATAGGGTCGTTTTGGTGTAAAATGGGTATTTTTCGTTCGATATACAAAGGTAAACAGTTTTTTTTAAATACACAACATTTGT
>CAVBXH010000055.1:0-18810 GCA_963599475.1 Acutalibacteraceae bacterium
TGTTCCATATTATGCTGTTTTTAAGATAAGGGCGAGCATCTTCTCATAATAGGAACTCAAAGAAGATGTCATTATAATAGTAGAGAACCGTTACACTATGTTTTACAAACAAATCTTTAAGAATGACAGAATCTGATTTTGAAGAGTTCTTGCGCCAAGGGAATATGGCAAAGAACACCATTTCGGCATATTGTTATGCCGTGCGAGAGTTTAACACAAGACACAAGGAACTGAACAAGAAGAACCTCTTGGTCTACAAGACGTATCTTATTGAGACGTTTAAGCCGAAGACGGTAAACCAACGCATTCAGGCAATGAACAAATACTTGGAGTTCTGCAACAAGCCACGTCTGCGTTTGAAATCGGTAAAGGTTCAGCAACGTTCTTATCTTGAAAACGTGATAAGTAATGCCGACTACACCTTCCTGAAAAACAAGCTAAAAGAGGAAAACAACAAGGAATGGTATTTCGTGGTTCGTTTCCTTGCAGCGACAGGAGCCAGAGTTAGCGAACTGGTCCAAATCAAGGTGGAGCATGTGGCTGTCGGCTATTACGACATTTATACAAAGGGCGGAAAGATACGCCGCATCTACATTCCTAAGATGCTCCGTACCGAAACCGCAGAATGGTTGCAAAAGGACAATCGCACCTCCGGTTATCTCTTTCTCAACCGATTTGGCGAACGTATAACGACAAGAGGCATTGCCCAACAGTTGAAGAACTATGCCGTGAAGTATGGACTGAACGAAAAGGTGGTTTATCCTCACTCATTCCGCCATCGCTATGCAAAGAACTTCTTGGAGAAATGCAATGACATAGCCTTGCTTGCCGATCTCATGGGACACGAGAGCATCGAGACTACACGCATTTACTTGCGCCGTAGCAGTATGGAGCAACAAGAAATCGTGGACAACGTAATTACTTGGTAGGACAAAAAGCGGTAATGAAAAAGTATTATATATAAGGTGTAGACTTGTACTTTTTTCAAAATGGCAAAATAGTATTATAGAAGGGCATTAAAACATTATCGTTTCTCGTTCGTTTGTGTTACCTTTGCACCGTGGTTCAGAGCTACCACGCCCAAAAACTATGTTTATTACATCAATTTTATTAATACCTAAAGTATGAATCAAAAAATCAGAAAGACTGCCCTGTTGATGGGAACGTGTTCGCTGTTGTGGGGTTATTCCCCGATGATGGCTGTGCACGCAGAGACATCGGCACAGGCAGTTCAACAGTCCAAGAAGATTACGGGTATCGTCAGCGATGCGATGGGTCCCGTGATTGGTGCAAGTGTAGTGGTGAAAGGTACGTCGACCGGTGTTGCCACCGATTTCGACGGTAAGTTCACCCTGAACGTCAACCCGGGACAGACCCTTGTCATTTCCTACATCGGTTACATCACCAAGGAAGTGAAGGTTGACAGCAAGACCACTTACGACATCACGATTGAGGAAGACAAGAAGATGCTTGACGAAGTCGTGGTGGTCGGTTACGGTACGATGAAGAAGAGCGACTTGGCCGGTGCTTCGTTCACCATGGACGAGAAAGCACTGAAGAATGCCAACGTCACCAATATCGACCAGGCCTTTGCCGGTCGTGTCACGGGTGTGTCTGCAGTACAGACCTCGGGTGCGCCCGGTTCAGCCTCGTCCATCCGCGTGCGTGGCCAGGCCACCATCAATGCCGGTGCCGAACCCCTTTATGTGGTGGATGGCGTCATCTTCCAGTCCGGCGGTCAGTCGGGTGCTGACTACGGATTGGGCGACAAGCTCGGCAACGGATCGGTGTCTACCATCTCTCCGCTGTCTACCATCAATCCCAGCGACATCGTCAGCATGGAGGTGTTGAAGGATGCCTCGGCCACCGCCATCTACGGTGCACAGGGTGCCAACGGTGTTGTGCTCATCACGACCAAGCGCGGTAAGGCCGGCGAGGCCAAGTTCACGTATGACGGTTCGCTGACCTGTTCGCGCCAGACCAAACGTCTGGATATGATGAACCTCCGCGAGTTTGCCGAATACTACAACGACCTCGTGGCGCAGGGCGAAATCTCCAAGGCAGACCCCGCCTATTCCGACCCCTCTGTGTTGGGCAAGGGTACCAACTGGCAGGATGCCGTGTTCCGCACCGCTTTGCAGCATCAGCACCAGATTGGTGCACAGGGCGGCTCCGACAAGATGAAGTATTATGTCAGTGCAGGCTACATGAACCAAGAAGGTACCATTATCGGTTCCGACTTCACGCGTCTCTCCCTGCGTGCCAACGTTGATGCCGAACTGAAGAAGTGGCTGAAGATGGGTGTCAACGTATCCTACAGCCAGACGGATGAAGACCTGCTGAAGGCCGACTCCGAGGAAGGTGTCATCATGTATTCGCTGACCACTCCTCCCGACATCCAGATTTACAACATCGACGGCGGCTACTCATCGGTCAGCAAGGAAGGCTTCACCAACCCCAACCCCATTGCTATGGCACTGCTCAACGACATCACGCTGAAGCGCCAGAAGCTGAACGGTAACATCTTCTTCGACGTGACACCGCTCAAGAACTTGACTTGGCACACGGAGTTCGGCTGGGACTTGGGATGGACCCACGGCGAGACCTTCAATCCCACGATGCACCTCGGCACGTATAACGTGGAAAAGAATGAGGCACGCTCACAGAAGAATTCCAGCACCTACTGGACCTTCAAGAACTACTTGACCTACAACGGTTCCATTGGCAAGCACAGCTTCACGGCCATGCTCGGTCAGGAGGCCTGGGAGTCGAAGTACGACTACGTGTCGATACAGAACACAGGACTGCCCAGTGACGTGGTGCACAATCCAGCTCTGGGCACCGGTGACCCGCAGATTGGCGAGGGCTTCGGTTCTTCCGCCATGGCCTCGTTCTTCACCCGTGAGACCTACAACTATGACGACCGCTATCTGGCCACCTATACCTACCGTTACGATGGTTCCTCCAATTTCGGTCCCAACAAGCGTTGGGCAGGCTTCCACTCTTTGGCTGCTGCATGGCGTTTCACCAACGAGAAGTTCATGGAGAACGTGAAATGGATTTCCAACGGTAAGCTCCGTCTGGGATGGGGACAGACCGGTAACTCGAACATCGGTGGTTACAAGTGGGGTGCTGCCATGTCGGTTATGGAGTCGGGACTCGGCACCAGCTATCGCCCTGCCAATATCAAGAATCTCGATGTGAAATGGGAAACGCAGGAACAGCTGAATGTCGGTATTGACCTCGGCTTCCTCAACAACCGGGTGAACCTCGTGGTGGACTGGTACAAGAAGAAGTCTTCCGATATGCTGATGCAGTTGATTCTCCCCTCCTATATGGGAACGTCGGGTAACGGATCTTCCGCCCTTGCAGCTCCTTACGGCAACTACGGCGACATTGAGAATACAGGTCTTGAAATCGCCCTCAACACCCGTCCCATTGAAGGCAAGCATTTCTCTTGGGGTTCCGATTTCCAGATTTCCTTCAACAAGAACAAGCTGAAGAGCCTCTCCAATTCCACCGCCCTCGTGGGCTACGGCCAGTGGACGGACGTGGTGTCCCGTTCCGTTGTGGGCGAGTCGCTCTACAACTTCTACGGCTATGAGGTGGAAGGCATCTATACCTCTTTTGAGGACTTGCTCAGCTCACCTGTCAATACCCTGCAGGCAAACAACCCCGTCACGGTGGAGCGCGATGCAGACGGCAATGTCACCAAGGCCGAGTGGAGCACCGATCCCACCAAGTACAATCCCCGCAATACCACGTTCGTGGGCGATATCAAATACAAGGACGTGAACGGCGACGGTGTGATTGACGAGAAGGACAAGACCAATATCGGTTCTCCGCTGCCCGACTTCACCTTCGGTTGGAACAACACCTTCCACTACAAGCAGTGGGACCTCAACGTGTTCATCAACGGTTCTGTCGGCAACAAGGTGGGTAACTACAACCAGATGAAGCTCACCCACATGAACTCTGCCTGGACCAACCAGATGACGGCCGTGAACGACCGTGCACGACTCACCCCTGCCGACGGTGTCTATGCCTCCGGCTGGTACAACAACATCGCCAACGTGGTGGCTACCGGCAACGGTGCCTATCCGCGTGCCTCCATCAACGACCCGAACGACAATGATGTCTGGAGCTCGCGCTTCATTCAGGACGGTTCGTACGTTCGTCTGAAGAACATCAGCCTCAGCTATACGTTTGACAAGAAGCTGGTCGGCAAGCTCGGACTGGACAATGTCCGCGCCACCGTTTCCGCCACCAACCTGCTGACCCTGACTGGCTACGACGGCTACGACCCCGAAATCGGTGCCTCCACCACCAGTGCCAACGTGTTTGGTCTTGACAACGGACGTTATCCCTCACCGACCTCGTGGACTTTCGGCCTTAGCGTTTCATTCTGACAACTTCTAAACAGAACACAATATGAATATCAATATTTCCTTGAAAAATGTTTTGGGAATCGGTGCACTCCTTACAGCATCGTTCCTGACAGCCTCTTGCGACGATTTTCTGGACCGTCCTACGGAGGATAACTACAATACGGACAACTACTATGCCTCCGACGATGCGTGCATTTCGGGCGTCAACTATCTCTACAATTCCCCCTGGTATGACTTCCAACGCGGTTTCATCAAGGTGGGTGAGGTGTTCTCCGGCAATATGTACTGGGGTTCGTCACCTTATCTCAACTTCTCGGTGAACGGCACCCAAGAAGACTTGATCAATATGTCGTATTCGCTGTGGGCAGAGATAGCCCATTGCTCCACGGTCTATCAGTCCATTCAAGGGGCTACGGCATCCCAGTCGGTGAAGGACCAGTGTATGGGCGAGTGCCTGACGTGGAAGGCAATGGCCTACTTCTATCTCGTCCGTTCCTTCGGTGACGTGCCCATCATCCACGACAACTCTGCCACGTTGGCCAAGGGTGACTATAACGAGATGTCGAAGGTGGAAAAGGCCGATGTCTACGAGTACATCATCATGACCCTGGAGAAGGCTATGGAACTGCTTCCCAAGTCTTCCGCTGCTGGACGCATCGACTACTACTGTGCCGAGGGTCTGCTGTCGAAGGTCTACCTGACCAAGGCTGGCGTGAGCGGTACGCTCAACAGCAGCGACCTGGAGAAGGCCGCATCCTATGCCAAGGATGTGATAGACAATTCCGGACGTAAGCTCATGGAAAACTACGAAGACATCTTCCGCGGTTCCAACAATACGTGCTCGGAAAGTCTGATAGCCTGGCGCTGGACTGTCGGTGCCCACTGGACCAGCCAGAACTCGTTGCAGTCTGACCTTGGTATCGAAGGAATGTGTGAGGTAGGAAGTGTCTGGGGCGGTTGGGGCGGCCCGTCTGCCGACCTGATGGAGGCTTTCGGTGTCCTCAAGATTGACGGCACAGGTACAGCTTCGCGCCTCGTAGAGTGGCAGAGCCCGGACAGTCGTTCCGACATTGACACCCGCCGCAAGGCCACCATGATGATTGCCGGCGACAAGTATTCCTATTTCTGGCGCGACAAGGGTGGTTTCGACTATCTCCGCTTTATCTATGACAAGGACTACAACGCCTCTGCCACCGGCCAGCTGGAAGGTCCCTGCGGTGCCAACAACGTGAAGCACCTGTACGGCAATGCGGCCGACCATCAAGCCGAGATGGGAATGTCTGACGGCAAGATGGCATCGGCACTGGCCACCCACATCCTCCGTTTGGCTGATGTCTACCTCATCCATGCCGAGGCCCTGACGCTGCTCGGCCGTGGCACGGAACAGTCGGCACTGGATGCCTACAATGCCGTACACCAACGCGCCGTTCCCGCAGCCTCTGCGGTCAAGTCGCTGACCTTCGACATGATATGGAAGGAGCGCCGTCTGGAGTTTGCCCATGAGGGTGACCGCTGGTACGACTTCGTGCGCCGTTCCTACTATGACGTGAACAGCTGTATTGCCGAACTCAAGGCACAGCACCGCAATGCCATCTGGAACTGCGATGCCCTCTATAAGGCTTACTATGAATCCGGCGCTTGGAGCCTTACCGTAGGCGACACGACGGTAGAGTATGATTATCAGACAGAGGTTCCCAACGTGACGGCTGCCAGTTTCACGCTGCCGTTCCCGAGTGAGGATGTCTCGCTCAACCCGAACTTAGCAAGCGGTATGCCGAGTGTCCACGTGGATGTTCGCGAGAGCTATACTTATTAATGTGTAATTACTGAAACAGAATGATTATGAAAAGCAATATGAAACGGTTACTCCTCGCAGCTGGCGTGCTGACACTCGCCTTGGGTTTCACCGCTTGTGAAGACGAACCAGACAAGTTTGAACTGACTGGGGGCAATCCTTCCATCAGTTATATCCGTCCGCAGGATGCGGCCGCCAAGGACTCCCTGCTCACCTCCGCCTACACCGGTGCAGGCATCTGTATCGTTGGTAACAACCTGACCAGCATCAAGGAGATGTATTTCAATGATGTGAAGGCGGTGCTTAACACCAGTTATATCACCGAACACACGATGCTGGTGACGATTCCCAACGAGATTCCGGCCAGCAACACCGGTAAGATCTATATGGTCAACAAAGACCAGGACACCACGACCTACGACTTCAGCGTGCTGGTGCCGGCCCCCGTGGTTTCTTCCATGAAGTGTGAATATGTCAACGTGGGCGATGTGGCGCAGATCAACGGCCAGTATTTTGTGGACGACCCCAACCAACCGCTGACCCTGACCTTCACCGGCATAGACAACTCCATCAATGTGGCTGTTCCCCGTGAGAACATCAAGAGCATCACTGCTTCTTCCATTTCGTTCGTCGTACCCGAGGGCGTATCGGAAGGCCGCATCAAGGTGACGAGTATCTACGGTGAGGGAACGTCCAGCTTCTACTATGCTGACACGCGTAACATCATCACCGACTTTGACGGAGAGAACCATGCCGGTCCAAAGGGCGTCATCCCGCAGGGCTGGAACATCGCCGCCACTTACTCCACCGAGAACGGTATCAGCGGTTCCTATTGCCAGGTCGGTCCGAAGGAAACCGAAGGCGGATGGGTGGAAGAGCTGAAACTCCCATTCTGGTGCGGCAACTGGAACGGTGACCCGTTGAGCATCAAGGAAGGTGCCGGTGTCCCCCTGCGCAACATCATAGACTTCTCGGACTGGGAGAACATGTCGTTCAAGTTTGAACTCTACATCCCGTCCAGCAATCCTTGGTCGGCAGGTGCGCTACAGGTCATTTTCGTGAACAACGAGATATGCGCCAACGACTCTTGGCAGAACAACAGCTATATCCAGACCTCTGCCAATGGCGGTAAGGATCTGCCCCGTGCCCTCTACAATCCTTGGAAGTCTACCGGTTCGTTCGACACGGGTGACGAGTGGATTACGGTGACCATTCCGCTCTCCGAGTTCATCTACAATTTCGACGGAACGAAGGCCGCCACGCCGATGAGCCTCTCGAGCTTCGATACACTCATCATGTGGCCTATCGAAGGTGGTGTCAAGGGGACGGCCTGCACGCCCATCCTCCGTTATGACAACATCCGTGTGGTTCCCAACAAATAACCCATCAATAACTATAGGATATTATGAAAAAGATCAATAACATATTCACCCTGTTGGTGACGGCCCTGGTGGGGCTGTCGCTGACAGCGTGCAGCAGCGACGATTTGGACACCAACCAGTATCAGAGTGGTGTGTCGCTCAACGCTTTCGGTCCTTCTCCCGTGATGCGCGGCGGTCAGTTGCGCTTCATCGGCAGCAACCTCGACCAGATTCGCGAAGTCCGCATTCCCGGCGTTGATGCCATTACCGCCATCGAGGTGGTGAAGGCCGGCGTGCCCAGCGAAATCCGTGTGTCCGTCCCCCACGACGGTCCGGAAGCGGGTCATGTAGTACTCGTGGCCAACAACGACAAGGAGATTACCACCGTTTCGACGCTGACCTATATCGAGGGCATCACCATCAAGAGCTTCACATCCTCGGCCATGCCTGGTGAGGTGATAGAGATTGTGGGCGACGAGGATGGCTATCTGAACCTCGTGCACTCAATGGCCTTTGCTGACAACGTGATTGTCGGTGAGAACGATTTCATCCAGCACGACCGCTATACCATCAAGGTACGGGTGCCGGACGAGGCCAAGACTGGCAAGCTCCAGTTCTTTACCGCCGACCTGACCGTAGGCGATGCCTCGAAGCTCGACTATCAGATTGTGACGACCAACGACCGTCTCATCGTGGGAGTCCCCACCGTGACCAAGGTGAAGGGACGTGAGGAGGCTGCCATCGAAGGCACTGTCACGGCCAAGGCCGGTGAAACCATCATGGTGACCGGTAGCTCCCTGCAGTTAATAGAGGCAGTGGCCGTTGGCGGCGCTGAGACCACGACCTTCTCCGTTTCTGCTGACGGTACGACCCTGTCGTTTGCATTGCCCGCAGAGGCAACCGACGGTGAGATTTCCCTCGTCTGCAAGAGCGGCGTAGAGATTCCCGTAGGCAATATCACCACTGTCGTTCCTTCCGAACTGACCGCTGCTCCCGCTCCCGTGAAGAACGGTGCGGAGATTACCGTGACGGGTCAGGACATCGACCTCATCACCGGCATTTCCTTCCCCAATGCCGACGGTGCCGATGCCCAGCTGAAGGTGACTGCCGACAAGGTGACTGCTACCGTGCCCGAGGCTGCGAAGGAGGGCGACATCACCCTTTCCCTCGCCAATGGCAAGACGGTGACCGTGGCCTACACGCTCGTGAAGCCGACCGTTACGGCTTGTGCACCTGCTGAACTGACCGCCGGTGACGAGGTGGTTATCAAAGGCACCGATCTCGACTTGGTCAAGAGCGTTACCTTCCCCGGTGACGAGCCCCAGACCGTCGAGTCCTTCTCGGCACAGCGCGCATCGGAAATCGCTCTCACCGTGCCTGCTGCAAGTGTAGGGACAGGCTTCACGCTCAAATTGAAGAATGGGGACACAGTGGAAGTCAGTGGTACGCTGACCATCAAGGCAGCCACTGCACCCGCCATTTCCTCGATTGACCCGGCTGAGGCTTGTGCCGGTGACAAGATTACCATCAAGGGCAAGAACCTGCAGAACATCCAGACGCTCTATATCGGTTCGTACAAGGTGACACGCTATACCTCACGTTCCAATACCGAGATTGTATGCACCGTTCCGACAACGGCCGAGGCTGGCTCGTACAAGGTTATCGTGGAAGACTTCGACGGCGTACAGACTGAAGCCTATGACTTCAGTGTTGTTCCTGCCGAGCGCGACATCGCCGCGGTGACGAGCAATATGGACGGCTCTGCCATCACCTATCCCTACAACTTTACATGGGATAACGACGGACGCTTCCGCATCATGAAGGCTGACCTCAACGCTTGGGGTGTGAAGAGCGGATCGAAGCTCATCTTCTACAAGGAGCAGGGTGCTACAGGACAGGTGCAGATCAACAACGCCAACTGGGGCGGTATCTATACCATTGCCGACTGGAGCGGCACCGAGAGCAAGATTGAACAAGTGTTCGACGATGCCATGATGGCTGCTCTCACCATCTCCGACGGATGGAGCGACACGGCATTCATCCTGCAGGGTGACTTGAAGAATGTCACCAAGATCTGTGTTCTTCCGTAACGGAGCAAGCGGTTTACCCATCTTTCAACAGGCGCATTCCTTCTCGGGGTGCGCCTGTTTGCATGGATAACGGAAAAAGTATGTGAGAAAAGCAAAAAAGTATTGGTGTTATTCACGAAAATGTACTAACTTTGCAAGCGATATTACGAATACATCAGACTACAATAACAAAGCAATGAAAACTACACGATTCCTAACGATGCTTGCCGTGGCTTTGCTGGCTATCGGTTGCGGCGGCGATGACCCTGTTGCCGACAATGAAGAACCGACACCTACTCCCGAAACACCGGAGACTCCAGACACGCCAGACACACCGGACACCCCCGAAGTCAATATCACCAAGACGCTGGTGGCTGGCGAGACGGAGCAGGTGACGAAGCTCTATAACTATTTTCTGGAGCAGTACGGCAAAAAGACCATCAGCAGTGTGATGGCCAATGTCAACTGGAACACGACGCTGGCCGAGAAGGTGAAGACGCTCACGGGAAAGTATCCGGCCATGAACTGCTTCGACTTCATCCATATCTATGTGCCCCAGAACAACTGGATTGACTATACCGACATCACACCCGTGAAGAACTGGTTCGACCAGGGCGGTATCGTCCAGCTGATGTGGCATTTCAATGTGCCTGTCAAGGAGGGGCAGATCCTCGGGACGGACGGTGCGGACGGCAACGGCAATACCGCGGTGACCTGCTCACCGTCGCAGACCACCTTCAAGGCATCGAACGCCCTCAAGGAGGGCACTTGGGAGAACCAATGGTTCTATCAGGAGATGGACAAGGTGGTGGCCGTGCTGCTGAAACTGCAGGATGCAGGCATTGCAGCTACTTGGCGCCCCTTCCATGAAGCTGCCGGTAACGCTACGCTCAAGTCGGGAGCCAGTTGGGGCACGTCGTGGTTCTGGTGGGGAGCTGACGGTGCCGCAGAATACAAGAAGCTGTGGATCGCCATGTTTGACTACTTCAAACAGAAAGGGGTGAAGAACCTCATCTGGATATGGACCTCCCAAAACTGCAACGGCGATGCCACGACGTACAACAGTGACAGCGACTGGTATCCGGGCAATCCGTATGTGGACATTATTGCCCGCGACCTCTATGGCTATGGCGTGGAAAAGAACAAACAGGAGTTCAGCGAGCTGCAGGCGGCCTATCCCACCAAGATGGTAGTGCTGGGCGAGTGCGGCAAGGGAGACAGTGGCGCACAGGGCGACATCGGCAGTTGCTGGACGGCCGGGGCACAGTGGGGACACTTCCTGGTGTGGTATCAGAGCGAACAAGGCTCTACCGACACCATGTGTAGCGACAGCTGGTGGAAGAACGCGATGTCCGACAGTAATGTCATCGCGCGCGACCAGTTACCCGACTTGAAATAGAAACAACAGAACATCCAATGACTAAAGACATGAAACATTTATTGAAAACCGTCTTGCTGTTGCTGGCCGTGGCCTGCGCCTGGCCTGTGGCCGCACAAATCAAGGGCTACAACATCCAAGTCCACGTAGTGCCCGACCACAGCGACTGGACTTACAAGGTGGGGGAGACCGCCACCTTCCGCATCACCGTCACCCAGTCGGCCACCCCGCTGGCTGGTGCGGTCATCAGCTACAAGGCTGGGCCGGAGATGTACCAGAACGTAGAGAAGAACGGCGTGGTGCTGAAAGACGGCACGATGACCGTGAAGGGGAAGATGACCCGTCCGGGATTCTACCGCGTGGACGTGACGGCTACCGTCGGGGGCAAGGAATATCGGGGCGCATGTGCCGCGACATTCTCACCTGAACAGTTGATGCCCACCGCAGGCAACCCTGCCGACTTCGACCAGTTTTGGCAAACCGCCATCAGTGAGGCGCGCCGGACAGCTCTCGAACCCACCAAGCGGCTTCTGCCCGAACGCTGCACCAAGGATGTGAATGTCTATGAGGTCAGCTTCCAGAACGTGCGTCCGAACTCGCGCACCTATGGCATCCTCTGCGAGCCGGTCAAGCCCGGCAGGTATCCGGCATTGCTCCGCGTGCCCGGTGCTGGTGTGCGCCCGTATAGCGGCGATGTCTACACCGCGTCGCAGGGAGCTGTCACCCTCGAAATCGGTATCCACGGCATCCCCGTCACCCTACAGCAGTCCGTCTACGACGACCTGGCACAGGGTGCCCTCAACGGCTATTGGGCCTACGGGATGGACAACCGCGACAATAGCTATTACAAACGGGTGGTGCTGGGGTGCATCCGCGCCATCGACTATATCGAACAGTACACGCCATGGAACGGCAGACAACTGGGTGTGACAGGGTCAAGCCAAGGCGGCTTCCTCTCGCTGGCCTGTGCCGGACTCGACCGCCGCGTCACCTTCTATGCGCCTGTTCATGCCGCCCTTTGCGACCATACGGCCTCGTTGCAGGGCACGGCCTGCGGATGGCCGCATTTCTTTTACTGGAACAAAGGCAAGGGTATGGAGAAACAGATAGAGACCTCGCGCTACTACGACGGCGTGAACTTCGCGCGCCGCATCACCGACAAACAAACGGGTTGGTTCTCCTTCGGATACAACGACAACGTGGTGCCGCCCACTACGGCTTGGGCCACCTATAACATCGTGAAGGGCCCCAAGTCCGTGACTCCCTATCAGCAGACCGCCCATTTCTGGTATCAAGAGCAGTGGGACGAGTGGGAGAACTGGTTGCTCGAACAGATGAAGGCCGTCGACGGAGAAACCGGCGGCAAACAGTTGGAGCAGCGGCTGCGCCAGTTGCAGTCCAAAGGCTATATGATGGGTCATCAGGATGCCCCCTTCTATGGTGTGACCTGGGAGTGGGAGCAGGGTAGGAGTGATGTGCTCGAAACGGTGGGAGACTATCCCGCAGTGATGGGCTTCGACCTCGGAGGCATCGAGAGGGGAGACCGCAAGAACCTCGACAGCGTGCCCTTCACACGCATCCACGATGAACTCATCGCCCACCACGGGCGCGGCGGCATTGTCACGGTCAGCTGGCATCCGCGCAACCCCTTGACTGGGGGGACGGCATGGGACGTGACAGACTCTACCGTGGTGCGCAGCGTATTGCCCGGAGGAAGATGCCACGGCAAGTTCCAGTTGTGGATGCAGCGCGTGGGCGATTTCCTCGCCACACTGCAAACGAAGGAGGGACAGCCTGTTCCCATCATCTTCCGGCCTTGGCACGAGAACAACGGCTCGTGGTTCTGGTGGGGACAGAAGCTCTGCACCGACACGGAATACCGCCAGCTCTGGAACATGTTGCAGGACTATCTCAACAGCCGAGGGCTCGACAACCTGCTGTGGAGCTATTCACCCAATCTGGATGGAGGCTGGACGGAGGAACGCTTCCGGCAACGCTATCCCGGCAACGACCGCGTGACTCTGATTGGCGAGGATGCCTACCAGTGGGGCACGGAGCAGGACTTCGTGCAACAGGTGACGGCCGACCTCAGTTTCCTCAGTGGCTTTGCGCGCCGCAACGGCAAGTTGCTGGCACTGACCGAATGTGGACTGAAGAATATGCCGGACAGCACTTGGTGGACTCGTGTGCTCCAGCCCGTGATGGATCGCTATCCCATCAGCTATTTCCTCCTGTGGCGCAATGCTCGGAAGGAATACTTCGGGCCGTCGCCCGCGTTGCCCTGTGCCAGGGACTTCCAACAGCTCCACGAGGCCAGCAATGTCCTGTTTCTGAAAGACCTTACAAGCAACAACTAAAGAAATAGATATGAGCAATTTTGAAGAAAGAGTAAAGGCGCTGCGCGCACACCACGAGGCGCTGCTGACGAGAAAGAACGAGAAGGAGGTGTGGGGCAACGGCATCTACGACCGCTGGAAGAATCCCATTCTCACCGCTGAGCACACTCCGCTGGAGTGGCGCTATGACTTCAACGAGAAGGACAACCCCTACCTGATGCAGCGCATCATGATGAATGCCACGCTCAATGCCGGTGCCATCAAGTGGAACGGCAAGTATCTGCTGGTGGTGCGCGTGGAAGGGGCTGACCGCAAGAGCTTCTTTGCCGTGGCGGAGAGTCCCAACGGCGTGGACCACTTCCGCTTCTGGGAGAAGCCCATCACCATGCCGGAAGATACCGTGCCGGCCACGAACATCTACGATATGCGCCTCACCGCCCACGAGGACGGGTGGGTCTATGGCGTGTTCTGTGCCGAACGCCACGACGACACGCAGCCCGGCAACCTCAGTGCCGCCACGGCCACGGCGGCCATTGCGCGCACCAAGGACTTCGTCAACTGGCAGCGGTTGCCCGACCTGAAGACGCGGAGCCAGCAGCGCAACGTGGTGCTCCACCCGGAGTTTGTCAACGGCAAGTATGCCTTCTACACACGGCCGCAGGACGGCTTTATCGACACGGGGTCTGGCGGTGGCATCGGCTGGGCACTGGTCGACGACATCACACACGCGGAGATTACGGAGGAGAAGATTATCAATGCGCGCCACTACCATACCATCCAGGAGGTGAAGAACGGAGAGGGACCGCATCCCGTCAAGACTGACCGGGGATGGCTGCATCTGGCTCACGGCGTGCGCGCCTGTGCCAGTGGCCTGCGCTATGTGCTCTATATGTATATGACGGCACTGGACGACCCCACGAAGGTCATTGCCGAGCCGGGCGGCTTCCTGTTGGTGCCGCAGGGCGAGGAGTATATCGGCGACGTGATGAACGTGGTGTTTGCCAATGGCTGGATTGTCGACGACGACGGCAAGGTGTTCATCTACTACGCCTCGTCCGACACGCGGCTGCACGTGGCCACCTCTACCGTCGACCGTCTGGTGGACTACTGCATGAACACACCGGCGGACGGCTACCGCACGCAGTTCAGCGTGGAGACCATCGACCGTCTGGTGGACAAGAACAAATCGTTGAACCCATAAACACACACCTATTAACACACCTATGGCAAGTTTTAAGGAAAAGATCGCCTATGCCCTTGGCGATGCTGCTGCAGGAGGCATTATATGGAAGGTGATGTCCATCGCCTTTCCCCTGTTTTTCACTAACGTCTTCGGACTGACTTTCGCGGATGCCGCCGTGCTGATGCTCGTGGCGCGTATGTTCGATGTGGTCACCGACCCCATCATGGGTAGCCTGGCCGACCGCACACAGTCGCGCTGGGGTACGTATCGCCCCTGGCTCATCTTCGGTGCCATTCCCTTTGGCATCATCTTCGCGCTACTGCTCTATACGCCCGACTTCGGACTGACGGGCAAGCGCATCTATGCCTATACGCTCTACCTGCTGATGATGGCCATCTACACGATGGTCAATGTGCCCTATGGATCGTTGCTCGGCGTGATGACCGAGGACGACAACGAGAAGAACCAGTTCTCGGCCTACCGTATGATAGGAGCCTACGCCATGGGCTTTGCCACGCTGCTCTCTTTCCCGTACCTCCAGCAATGGGTGGGTGGAACGGAGGCGCATCAGTATGCGGTGATCGGTGCCGTGTTCGGCGGCATCGCTGCCGTGATGACGCTCATCTGCGGCCTCTTCACGAAGGAACGGCTGAAACCGGTGCGGGCGGAGAATTTCTCGTTCCGGCAGTTTGCCGACCTCGTGCACAACAAGGCGTGGCTCTACATGACCGCCATGGCCGTGTGCACCAACTTCTTCAACGGCTTCCGCTACGCCGTGGCCGGCTATATGTTCGACTACTGTCTGCACGGCAACGTGACGGTGGACAACCTCATCATCAACTTCACGGTCTTCATGGCCTTCGGCGAGGTGACGTGCATGGTGTTCGGTGGCGTGGCTCCTTGGTTTGCCAAGAAGGTAGGGTCGAAGCGTATGGCGTTCTTCTGGGCGGCAGTGCTTTGTCTGATTACGTCGGTGGCGTTCTTCTTCATCCCAATGGACAAGGCTTACATCGGACTGATGATTCTCCTCGTCATCATCACCTCCATGGGTATCGGCATCTACTCGCCGCTGCTCTGGTCGATGTATGCTGACGTAGCAGACTACCACACGGAACACTTCGGCACGTCGGCCACGGGACTCATCTTCTCTTCGGGCACGATGTCGCAGAAGTTTGGCACGGCCATCTCTGGCTCGCTGATAGCCCTGCTGCTCGGCTTGGCCGGTGCACACATGGTGACGGACAGCATGGGCAATACGACCATCGACCCGGCCTCCATCACCGACTCGGTGCTGACGATGGTGTGGTCGCTCTTCTCTCTGTTCCCAGCGTTCATCGCCCTGCTGCTCATGCTGCTGGCCTATAAGTTCCCCATCAAGAAATGACTATGGACATTACAACAACCATGAAGCAGGAGATGCAGGATGTGCTGCAGAAGTACATCCTGCGCTTCTGGCTCGACAAGATGCAGGATCGGGAGCGCGGCGGCTTCTACGGCCGCATCGACGGCCACGGACAGTTGCACGCCGACGCGGAGAAGGGAGCCATCCTCAACGCTCGCATCCTTTGGGCTTTCTCAGCGGCCTACCGCGTGCTGGGAGATCCGGAATATCTGGAGGCGGCGCAGCGCGCCCGGCAGTATCTGGTGGAGCACTTCATCGACCCGGACTACGGGGGTGTCTACTGGAGCGTGGACTGCGAGGGCAGACCGCTCGACACGAAGAAGCAGTTCTATGCCATCGGCTTTGCCCTCTATGGCCTGTCGGAGTTCGTCCGCGCCACGGGCGACAGTGCGGCACTGGATCAGGCCATCGCCCTCTACCGCTGCATTGAGGAGCACGCCCTCGACCGGGAATACAACGGCTACATTGAGGCGCAGACGCGCGACTGGCAACCCATTGCCGACATGCGCCTCTCCGACCTTGACGCCAACTATCCCAAGTCGCAGAACACGCACCTCCACATCATCGAGCCTTACACCAACCTCTACCGCGTGTGGCGGTCAGCGGAACTGGAGGCTTCCCTGCGCAACCTCATCCACATCTTCACCGACCGCATTCTCAACCCCGAAACCCACCATCTCGACCTCTTCTTTGATATGGACTGGACGCGCGGCGCAGGGGCGCTGGAGAGCTACGGCCACGACATCGAGTGCTCGTGGCTGATTCACGAAGCCGCCCTCGTACTGGGCGACGCGGACGTGCTGAAGAAGGTGGAGCCGGTGGTGCAGATGGTGGCGAAGGCTTCGGAGAAAGGACTGAACGCCGACGGCTCGATGGTGCACGAGGCCAATCTCGACACGGGTTATGTGGACAGCGACCTCCACTGGTGGGTGCAGGCCGAGGCCGTGGTGGGCTTTTTCAATATCTGGCAGCATTTCGGCGATGAGGCTGCTCTGGAGAAAGCCAAGCGTTGCTGGCAGTACATCAAGGACAACCTCATCGACTACGAAAATGGGGAGTGGTACTGGAGTCGCCACAAGGACGGCAGTCTGAACTTAGTCGACGACAAGGCCGGCTTCTGGAAGTGCCCCTACCACAACAGCCGGATGTGTCTGGAAATTATGGAGCGCACGGTTTGACCGCGCGCTCCATAGCATTTTGTTTCAGGTAGACCAGAATCTTATTTCAGATAGGCCGGAATCGGATAACCGGCAGCCTTGGCAATCTTGACGGGGATGCGGGCGTTGTCGTTGTGCTCCGTGAACTGTTCGGAACCCACGCCGATGGCGTAGACGGGTACGAGACCAGCGGAGTGGCCACCGGTGCACCAGGAGAGCAGCGCCTTCTTGTTGATGATGTATTTCGCCTCGTCGGCCAGCGGCTCGTTGGCGGTGTATTCGTTCTTCACGTCCTCAGCCTTGCTCTCAAACGACTTCTGCCATACGTCGTGGAGGCGTGCCTCTTCCTTCTCGTTGAGTTGCAGCTCCTTCCAAAACCCGAAGTTGTCGGAGAGAGCCTGCTTGGCCTGTTCCCACGTCACCTTGTTGGCCGTCTGCTGGCGCAGGTTGCGGAGCACCTGCGTAAAGCCATCGCTGCTCATCTTCTGATAGGTCAGCGCCTTGAGGTTCAGCGCGTAGATGTTGTTGTCGGCCAGCACCAGTCCGCCCGTCTCATGGTCGGCAGTGAGCACGATGAGCGTCTCGTCGGGGTGCTGCTTATAGAAGTCGTAGGCAATCTTCATGCAGCGATCCACTGCTCCCACCTCAGCGAAGGCCGTAGCACCATCCTGAGCATGGCAAGCCCAGTCCACCTTACCGCCAATTTCGTTCATGAGGAAGAAACCCTTGTCGTTGTCGCGCATAAGGAACTCCAGCTCGCAGCGGAGAATGTCCTCAATGGTCATCTCGCCGGACTTTGCGTCGATGGCGTAGGGCAGCGCCTCACTGCCGGAAGCCGGGTTAAGGTGCTCGGGGTCTTGTACGAGAAGCATCTTCTTGGCCTTCTTGGCCTTCTTCTGGTAGTCTGCCGTACCGTAGGCCACGGCGTAGCCAGCCTTCTCCATCGCCTTGTAGAGGTTCGGCTCGCCCGGATGGTTCTTCGGGTCGTCAGCCCTGCTGATGGACGCGCCGGCGTAGAAGTCGAAGTCGGCGGCAATCATGTCCTTCGCCACATCATAATAGTAGGAGCGCTTGGGCTGATGGGCATAGAACGCGCCCGGAGTGGCGTGGTTGACGGTGACGCTGGAGGCCACGCCCACCTTCATGCCGGCCTCCTTGGCCCATACGGCAATGGAGGTGACGGGCGTCTTCAGGTCCGGCTGCAGGCCGAGGCATCCGTTCTGCGTCTTCACGCCCGTGGCGAGTGCCGTTCCCGAGGCGGCAGAGTCGGTCACGCCGCTGTTGTTCGAGAAGGTGGACGACACGCCGATGACGGGGAACAGCGTCATGCAGAACGGCTCGCGGCCGATGCGTCCCTGCTGTTCCGCCCGGTACATCTCTGCGCCGAGCACGGTGTTCACGCCCGTGCCGTCGGTGATGAAGTAAAACACATACTTTGCTTTCTTTTGCGCTGCGACAGACAATACCATGGTCAGCATCACAGCCAGTGTAAGAATCTTTTTCATATCTCTTTTCTTAAAGTCGTTTTTTTCGGCTGCGAAATTACAAAGAAAAAAGCAAACGGCAAAGGGAAGGCCGTTTTTTCTCTGCCCAGAGCATTTTTTCTCCCTGCCCAGAGAAATTTTTCTCCCTGCCTAGAAAAATATTTTTTCCTGCCCAGAGAAATTTTCCTCCCTGCCGAGCGCGTGGAATTTCCGTGGAATTTCCGCGGACTGTCCCGAAAAAAGTGTGTTACGGTTTT
>CAVBXH010000056.1:0-18685 GCA_963599475.1 Acutalibacteraceae bacterium
AGCAGCCCCGGAAACCTTAGGACTCTTCTGCACCTGCTATCCGCAGATTGAACGCATCGAGCTGCCGGCGGCTGTGGAACGTTTCAATAAGAACATTCACAACGAGGAAAACAAGATAAGCAAGGAGGATTGGCACCATCTCATACAGATATTCATGGACTATACAGTGCGATCCAACCAGTCTTTGTATCTGAAGATTGCAGACTCCAATCCGATAGACATCTTTGCCTGTGAGCGTTTTGCTACGGAGAAGCCTCGCCGCCGTCCTGTGAAGGAACCAGTTCTTGACCCGAAGAAAATGTCGAATGCACGTACTGTGCGTTTCATCTGCGAACTGCTGAAACAAGACCAGGGTGGAAACGCCTCAGAAGCCTATCGGGAGAATTTCAGCTTGATTAGCAATCTGATGAAAGCCCTATGGGAAGACGTTACCCGTGAGGGTGCCGAGTTGCTGCAGTTGTCACAATCGTGGGACAAGGATGGGCAGTGCTTCGTTACAGACAAACAGAAGGATGAAAATCCTCCTTATCGTATGAACTTGAAAAACTTGTGCTTCAAGCTCTACGAGGATGTGTATCTATGTGATACAAATACAGATGCGACAAAACAACACACGGTATGTCTGCGCCCGATAGAGAACCACTTCAAGAATTTCGCACCCTATCTTGGCGGCAACAAGGTATGCTTACTCCAAGAAGAATGGCATGAGCGATGGCTTGCATTCCCCACCACGCAAGCCATGTCGAAAGAAGAAGTAAGGCTCTGGGCGAAAGATAACAGACAGATTCTTTGGAACAACCATCTATGGGGAGAGAACGGCGTGTTTGAAAATCGCCTGACCGACATCTACGCCCAGCCCAACCTCTTTATACAGGCAGAGCACACAGCGCAGGTGGACAAGGACGTTTCGCGTACTTTACAGACCGATTTTAAGGAACACACCATCAATATCCTTGCTTGCTCTACCACCATGGAAATGGGCGTGGACTTGGGCAACTTGGAGGTGGTGATGCTTACCAGCGTGCCGCCTATGCCATCCAACTACAAGCAACGTGCTGGTCGAAGTGGCCGAAACAATAAGGTGAAAAGTGCATGTATCACACTGTGCGGAAGTGATGCCATCGGTCTGCGAACTCTGTTTAATCCGATTCCTTCCATCATCAGCCGACCCGTATGCGTGCCAATGGTTGACTTGATGAGTCCACAGGTGGTGCAACGGCATGTCAACTCTTATTTAATACGTTCGTTTGGCGTGTTCAAGGACGGTGACTGTGGAGGACGGTTGACACAAGCTGTCTATAACTATTATTCCAATTTTATAGGAAGAAAAGAAGGCAATCATGCGGTAGTGGTTAAACCAGAAGACAATGAGGAGTGCTCGCCGAACAATAAGTTGGGTGACCAGACTGGAACCATGTACGAGGTATTCAACCAAAAGTGCATGAACGCTCTCGATGACGACATACGGGAAGGTCTGGAGCAACTGTTGCGAGGAACGGTGTATGACGGTATGGTGACAGAAGTGGTGGACAATGCACTGGAAGACAACAAACGTTGCTACAAGGAGCTGAATATGAAACTGGAAGACCTGAAGTTCGCTTTCAGAGATGCCTCCAACGACAAGTTCCGCACGTTGTTGAAGATGCAATATTATGAGGTGTTACTCGAACGGTTGCTCAATTTCTGGGCTACCCACCGATTCACGCCCAATGCAAACATGCCTGTTGAGGTACTATCTCTCGACTTGAACAGCCTTGGCTCATCCACAGCCTATCGCACTACGGCTTCATCCAACCCCTCATACGGCTTGCGTGAGGCCATCGCACAATATGCTCCCGGCAACAGCATCGTAGTGGACGGAGTGGTATATGTAGTGAGAGGCTTACAGTTTGCCAACATGTACCAGGGCGCACGTTCATTCAAGCAAATTTACAGGAACTCCGAGAAATGCGTCATTGACAGCGGCTCGTCGCTGGACAACAAGCAACGGTGGAGTGTCAACGGAAAGGTCGGATTGGAGTTGGTTCAACCCGTAGGGTTCGTACCTGACATGAACGAGGACAAAAGTCGAGTGATAGACAACAATAGATACACCCACGTCAACGCACAGTTGATAGGTACGACCGATTGGGCTGACCTCGTGACAGAGCCGCACCTGTTCTCCGTGAGAAGTAACCGTGACTCTGGCTATGCCCAGATTCTCTATTACAACGAGGGTACTGGCTATGGATATTGCATGTGCGCAAAATGTGGACGAACGGTACTGGAAAATGACGTGGCAGACCCTGACGACACGCTTGGCAGTTTGCCGTATGACATGAATACACGTGTTCACAAGAAGAAAAACCCGGATGACCCGGACAAGCCGCTTTATCATTTTGCCGTGGCAGGAAAGGATGCACGTAAATATTGTGTCGGTTCGCACGACAGTACGGCCATTCGTCGCAACATCATCATTGGAGGACTGATACAGACCGACTTCTCGGAGATAAGGATACGTCACAAAGGACAGAAGAAATGGATGGACAGCAGAGTGGAAGATAACCTGTTGTTCACCTTGGGTATTGTCCTTACGCAAGCCCTGCTTGATACATTGGGAAAGGAACGTGGTTCCGTAGATTTTGCCGTGATGCCCAACGGACACCTCTGTCTCTTCGACACCAATCAGGGAGGAGCTGGATATTCCAACCAGTTGGCAAACCTCCCGTTAATGAAGGACGTTATCAATGCGGCAAAGACGATGCTCCTCGAAGCAAAGAGCAGAAACTCAAAGGATTTCCTGCTCAACAAGTTTACACTTCGTTATATCGATTTGATAGACATCGATGCCGCCTTGGACTGGATAAAAGAAGAGGAGGAAGCACGTGGTGTATTGCCAGAGGAGGTGGCATCAGTTTCTGCGGAAGCATCAGAAACCAGCAACGTCAGCATGGCAGAGGCATACGCCTGCGAAGTGCAGGAAACCGTATTCTTCACTCAAGACGACTTTGAGAAATGGAACTATGAAGGTGACCATGGCTGGAGAACCCATTTCTTCAACAAACTGGGCATCAAGGACAAGAAGACAACACTTTGTGTATTGCGTAACAGCGACAAGGATATACCAGAGCCTTGCATCAACACCTTGCGTTCTGTAAAGGATGGCTGGGCAAAAACTGTGGTGGAAATGCCTATGAAGACATTGGGTAAGTCCGTTTATCCGATAGCATACATCGGCAAGACGCTCTACTTCACCAACAATGAAGAGAATGCCAACCTGAATGATGCTTGGAGTAACCAGACGCTCTATTGTGCCCGTGTGGGCAACATCTGCAAGGGTACTACACCTGTGGACTGTGCCTATAAACCCAATACAAAGATTGTCATACTGGATGGTGCCGATACGGAACAAATCAAGACCAAAGACTTGTTCTCTGTATTAAGAAAGTCATCCGATGGCATCATAGACAAGTTTATCAGCCATTGCCAACAACAGGATGCACCATTGACTATCAGTTATCAGGACGAGCATCTGAAGAGCGTGATGGGAATGGTGCTGACGCTCCAGACCATTGGCGGCTTTGTGAAGGAAATAGGCAAAGACTTCACATTGGAGTTCTTGATGGAAGTGTATAACGATCCGAACTACAGAGGAACTGTTACGTACAATCTCCAAGACAATGCCCAACGTGACACTATTCTATCGGACTTGACGGAAGGATGGTTGAATGATTTGGACAACGATCACGATGTGAACGGTCAACTTGTCCCCATACAATCAAAACCGTACAATAAACTTCCACATTGGCGTGTGCTCATCATGGAATGTGGCGGGAAACGCCTGAGCATCTATCCGGACGGTGGTTTCGCCAACGGGTGGGACTTGCTGCATGACTGGACATTGAACCGCAAGCGTTTTACCCTAGAGAATACAGACACAAGGGACGTGATAGTGCTAAAACGTCGTCAAAACATCAAGTTTGATATTTCGTTACAAGACTGTTAGAAAAGAAGACTATGCCAATCAACAAGAATGCAATGATAAGATACCAGGCGCTCAACAGATGCCTACAGAATCGACAAAGACGGTTTTACATCAACGACTTGATTGATGCGTGTAACCATGCCCTTTCGGAAGTGAACGGTGTTCGAGGAAGCAAGGGCGCTGAGGGTGTGCAACGCCGCCAGATATTCAACGACCTAAACTTTATGGAAGACCCTTTGGGGTTCGGGGTGGAAATAGAACGAGTGAAGGACGGGCGAAGTACCTACTATCGTTATGCACCAGGGTCGAAGACGCTGAAAGACCAACCCATCAAGCAGGAAGAGGTAGATATGCTTCATGATGCCCTGCTCCTGTTGAAACGTTTTGACGGGGTGCCACAATTTGAATGGCTGGCTGACGTGGAGTCTGGTCTTTACACTACCAGTCAATTAGGGATGAACAAGGACTCAGTGGTGAGCTTTCAGCACAACCCTTACCTAAGAGGCATGAAATGGTATAAGGTGCTCTTCGACATGATTGTCAACAAGCGCGTCGTGGACATCATCTATCATCCCTTCGGTAAGGAAGATCGTACCATTCGTGTTAGCCCCTACTATCTGAAGCAATATAACAACCGTTGGTTCCTGATAGCCAAGCACGATGACTGTCCGTATTTCTCCAACTATGCCATCGACCGCATCGAGAATGTAGTGGAAACAACGGCAGAGTATCAGCCATTGCCCGAAGACTTTGATTTTGACGAGTACTTCAGCGATGTGATAGGTGTATCTGTGACGAACGACCCCGTGGAAGAAGTTGAGCTGCACGTCACAGACAAGGCATTAGGTTATATCGTAACCAAACCTTTACATGAGTCGCAATGCACGCGCCCGGAACGACTGGATGACGGCAAATGGAAAATAACGCTAAAAGTACAACCCAACTATGAGTTCTATTCCCTTATCCGCTCATTCGGCGATGGTATCGAGATTGCCAAACCGGAATCGATGAGGATGAAGATGAAGGAAACGATGGAGAAGATAGCAGCCATGTATAAATGATGAGGTTGTATAACTGTAAGCCATCAGTAAACCCTGCAATACGGGGTTTACTGATGGCTTACGGTGGAGATACTCCGATTTCGCCATTTGGGGGCACTTTCTCCGCTCCCTTTTTGGAGAAACTTTGACTGCACCTTGGAAAAATATTCTGCAGAAAAGTTTGGCAGTTTCGAAGAAAAAGCCTACCTTTGCATACAATAGAAGATGAAACAATTAGAGGTAACGTACAACCCTGAGTAGTTCGCCTGCTGTAAGTTGTTGGTTCCCAATATCTACGAGAAGAATAGGAGACCTGGAATTTATGTTCTGTTCTCTCCGCTAAAATGCTGATAAACATAGGGATTCAGACGTTCACCCACAAGGTGGACGTTCTTCGTTTCTGAACAACTTTGCACCACAATGGCGCATCTTGAACCAAAAAACTTGAAAATAACTTGAGAGGCTTCTCTGTGGGGTTCAAATTAGCTAAACATTGTTGGGGATATTTCTTTTTATCCATAACTTAAATATGGGGTCGTTAAAGACAATGAAGGGTCCATCGACATCAATAATATCCTTCTTGACCAAAGATTTCTTTATGCCTTGCACGTTTGCGGAACTTTCAAGCCTATATTTCTTTATGATTTCTTTTTTTCCGAAACCTGTATCAACACCGCTAGCCACTGCTCTTAGGAGATTCAGCTGAAGTTCTGTCAAACCTTCAACCTCTCTCTGAAAAAACACCTTGTTCTGCTCCAGAAGTTCATCAATGGACGCACTTACCATTTCGTTGGTAACAACTGGATTGGCCTTGTACCATACTATCCAGGATAGGTGCTGCACATAAGAAGACAGGTTTTCCGTCACCTGGCATATTTTCTCTGCCTGCTGTTCAGTGATGACCTTTCCTGTCTTTTTATATTTTCGGCAAATAAAGGGAACCCAATCCTCTGTCGGTATTTTTTTTAAGAACATCATATCCCCAAACTTATAAAAAGGATTACTGGTGTCGCTAAACAATTCTGTCATCAAGTGGCGCTTGCTGCCGAAAAGGCAGTACGAAACATGCTGCTGGTGTTGCCAGACGGAGCGAAGCTTCTTCTGGAAGGTGATAGAGTCCTTGAACTCCGCTACCTGTTGGAACTCGTCAAGACAGAGAACAATCCGTATTCCTTTGTTTTGAGCGATTCGCTCTGGGAGTTGAAGAATGTCACTCTCGGCATCCTCCTTTCCAGGAAACTCGAAAGACAAAGCGTATTCCTGAATGGAATCGGGACTAAAGGATACTTTGGTGATAATTCTTGAAAGGAACTCTTTGGCAGTTTTCATCCATTCCTCTATCTTTGATGAAGTTTGTTGGATTATAGCAGTTGCGAACTGTTGATAGAAATCATATTCCGATTTACAGGCAAAAACGTCTATATAGATGATCTTGAGGTCTGCCCTGTCCACATTGGCTATCACCTTCTTCACCAGGGAAGTCTTTCCCCATCGACGTGGCGAAATGAGAATGGTGTTAATTCCATGTGTCAGGTTTGCCGCCAGATGCTCTGCATCTTTTGTTCTATCCGTGAAGAAATTGCCTTCAACGGCCTTGCCAAATACGAAAGGATTGTCTTCCATACAAATGCTGATTTATATTTTGAGTGCAAAGTTAATAAAAATGTTTTTAGTAACAAACATTTTACTAATATATATTTTGTCTTTGCTTTTTAGTCTCAAAAATGGGGAAAGAAAATCCATGCAAATCGTTATGTGCACTCTTCCATGCAGAAAGGACTGTTGAAGTCCTTTAGCATGGGGTGTCGCGTGTCTTTGTCGGAGAGGAGGGCGTGGTCGGTGGGAAGCTGCCAGTCGATGCCCAGCGAGCGGTCGGTGATGGCGATGCCGCCCTCCGCCTCGGGATGGTAGAACTGGTCGCATTTATACTGGAAGACGGCCGTCTCGGAGAGCACAGCGAAGCCATGGGCGAAGCCGTGGGGGATGAAGAACTGTCGGTGGTTGTCCTCCGTCAGTTCCACCGCCGCATGCTGGCCGTAGGTCGGCGACCCCTTGCGGAGATCCACCGCCACGTCGAGCACCCGTCCCTTCACGCAGCGCACCAGCTTGCTCTGCGTGAACGGCGGTAGCTGGAAATGCAGTCCGCGCATCACGCCATAGCTGGACATCGACTCGTTGTCCTGTACGAAATGGACGGTATGTCCCAGTAGCGGAGCCACCTTCTCGTCGAACTCCCGTTGCGAGAACGACTCGAAGAAATAGCCACGTGCGTCGTTGAACACCTTGGGTTCGAGAATCAGTATGCCGTCAATCCTGGTCTTTGTTATATGCATTGTATTCCGAAGTTATGATTAGAAAAGAAATGCCGTGAAGCGTCTGGTGTTGTCCTCCTTTTGTTGCAGTTCCGCCTGCATCCGTTGTATGGCCATCTTGAAGAAGAAGCGGACGAGATGTTCGTCCGTCCCTTCCGTGCGAATCATGCGGAGTGCCGAGATATATTCCTGTCGGGCTTCCGACGGTACAATCAGAAGAGGATGTCCCAGACGCAGCAGGATGTGGTTGCTAAGCAGGCGCCCCGTCCTTCCATTGCCGTCCCGGAACGGATGGAGGTATTCGTAGAAACCATGGAAGCGGGCTGCCAGCACCATCGGGTGGTTCGTATGGTCCGCTATCGCCTGTTCCGTGGACTCCAACAGCCGTGGCACTCTTGCCACCAGCTCGGTGTGGTCGCCGAAAACCGTATCCCCGGCGGCCATATCCGTGGTGGTATACTCCCCGGGAACAGCATCCGGTGCGTGGTAGGCCAAGGTGTGAGACGTGACCCGCCTGTTTATTTCCTTCAGCAGCGTCTCGTCCAGTGGATGTTGGGCGTGTTGCACCATATATTCGAAGGCCTCGAAATGGTCCAGCATCTCGAACGCCTCCAGCAGGGTCTTCCCTACGGGTATCATGCCCAGTCCCTTTTCCTTGAGTTCCCGGGTGTCGTCCACGGAGAACGAGTTCCCCTCGATGGCACACGAGTGCGTGGAGAAGAGCACCTCGTTGTATTTGAAATACTCCTCCTTGCTCATCTGGGCTATGATCTGCGCTTGATACCTCGCCCTCCAATCTTCATACTCCCCGATTACCGTCTCAAATGCCATAGTATGCGATATTCCTGTTGGTCAGATTTTGATGAAGATGCGTTTCTTGTAGAGCCAGCAACCCATAGCAGCATGGATGGCGACGAAGAACACGGCATAGATGAGACTGGCCAAATAGCCGTCCGTGACGATGCTGTGGATGGCATTGTAGATGCAGTCCTTGATGCCGAAGGCGCCGAAGGCGATGCCGAGCACCTCACTCGCCACGTAGAGGAACAGCGGATTCACGCCGAACGCCACCCATAGCTTGACCCACCAACTCTTGCTGGCCTTGCCTGCCTCCCTCTCCGTCTCCTTTTCGCGGTCGATGAACTGTATCAGCAGTCCCAGCAGCCATGCGGCGAGACCGCAGGTGACAAAGACATAGCTGGGACTCCAGATGCGCTTGTTGATGCCCAGTCCCGCCAGTGAGAGGGCGACGCCCAGCACGACCATGACCAGTCCCGCGTATTTCAAGATGCTGACCTTGTCCCCGATGCGCTGTCCTTCCTGCTGTATCTTCATGCAACACCAGAAGCCGATCATCGTGTGGGCGATGGCAGGGATGGTGCCCAACAGTCCCTCCGGGTCTACCGGTCCTTTGTGGTAGAGGTGGTCGTAGCCGAAGAGCCACTGGTCCACCTGCATGAGGATGTTGCTGTCGGCCTCATAGGAATAGCCGTTGCCCCAGAGGAGGATGCCCGTATAGGCCACGAGCAGTGCCATGATGACGTGCAGGATGTAGCGGTGGTTGAGGGTGACAGCCAGTACGGCCACAGCCCCATAGCAGAGCGCGATGCGCTGCATGACCCCCCAGATGCGGAGGTGGGCGAAGTCGAATGGCCGTCCGTCGCAGAGCATGTCAAACCAGTTGATGGCCACGCCGATGACGAACAGCAACACCGTCCGCTTGGCGATCTTCCGCAGCACGGCGGAGGACGGTCGGAATCCCGTCTTCGTCAGCGACAGGTAGGTGGACATACCCACCATAAAGAGGAAAAAGGGGAACACCAGGTCGCAGGGTGTCAGTCCGTTCCATTTGCTGTGTTTCAGGGCGTGGTATATCTCGTTTCCCGCACCGTTGTTGACCAGTATCATCAGGGCCACGGTGAGACCCCGCAGGATATCCAGAGCTTGTAAGCGTTTCATGCTGTCGGTAGGTTTTGTGGGATGATATTACTGTTGTTGGATGAACGCCACGACCTCCTTGGCCACGTCCACGCTGTTGCCCTCCGTTGCCGTGGGGTAGTCGTTGTGCTGGAGCGTCCACGGCTCCTCGATGGCATACCAGTCGATGGCTGGGCCTTTTGGCAGTGCCATCTGGAACAGCTCCGCCGATGTCTTGTTGGCGTTCTTTCCAGCGCCCAGTGCCTCATAGTCCGCCCGTGTCGCGGCCTCCATCTGGTCGTCCAGCGCCTTCATGTAGGTGCTCCACCGCTTGTAGTAGAAGTCCTTCAGCAGACCCTGCCACTCCTTGTGTGCATAGTCGCGTAGCCCACCCTGGTCGGCACAGGTTCTGTTGCCCCATGTCGTGATCTGCACCCGTGCGTTCCATTCGTACTGGCCCTTCTCCGCTGCCGTGGTGCCGAGGCTCCGCGCCGCGTTTGTCCAGTGGCCGAGGCGGAACTCCTCCCGTGTGCCGAGCAACTTGTCCTGCAGCAGAATCATCTCCAAGAAGCGTGCCGCGTTCCGCGAGAAGTCCTTGCGGGCAAAGGCGTTGTAGTCAGCGATGGTGCGGAGATACTGGTGTCGTCCTTGGTCGGCCAGCGCCTGTCGGCAGATGTCCACCAGGTCGTATTCATAGTTGTTGTTGCCCCGGTATTTGTCCGCCACGCTGGCAAAGAGGATGGCGGCCTGCCGCGTGTCGTCCGGGTCGTAGTAGTTGCGCATCTTCGACCAGCTGGAGGCCTGGAAATTGTTCAGCGAAGGACGACCGCAGAAGATGCTCTCGTGGGGGCCCTGCTGGTTGTTTCCCAGCGGACAGTTGTAGATGCTCCGTACCAGGATGGCCCATGCCTGTTCGATGGTCTCGTCGTGTGTGCCGTAGCGTGCGAAGCAGTACTGGCGTATCCAGTCCTCCTTCGTGAACCGCTCCGGTCGCCAGGGCAGTTCGCTCATCAGTTCGAACATGACCGGGTTGTTCTCCGAGCCCTCCATGGAGAAGCCGATGCCGCGGCGGTTGCCCCGTGGCTGGTAGAAGTTGTTGATGAGCTGGTCCATGCGTCCGTGCAGTCCCACGTTGGCACCGAAGTTCTCCAGCATGCAGAACAGCCAGCCATGCTGTCCGTAGCCCCCCTCGCGTTTCCAGATGGAGGGGATGCCGTACATCGGGCGGCATTCCGAGAAGAGGTCGAGGATGAGCAGGTCGCCCACCTTCAGGTCGCGCATCATCTGCGGGCGTGGGTTCTCCGTCCATCCCTGCACCACCCATGCCGCCTTGGGGTTGGCACGCTTCATCGCGTCCATCAGCGCCTGGCCGGCCTTGGCATAGTCGATGGCCGCATCGTCGTCGCTCTCGTGGAACGGGTCCATGGAGTAGTAGTCCGCCTTGCCGAACAGTCGTGTCAGTTCCTTATAGTACAGGTCGGCAATCTCTGCGAAGCGGCTGTCTGTCGGCAGCAGGTTGGAGGGGCGCTGGTAGCCGTTCCATTTTCCACCGTCACTCACGTTGAGTCCTAACTTCTGTTTCGCGTCGTGGGGCATCATGCCGCTGTAGCCCGGCAGTACGGGGTGCATGCCCCACGCCTTCATGTCGGCGAGAATCCGTTTCTGGAGTATCTCCTGCTGCTTATACCAGGAGAGGGGCAGCGGGCCGCCCCATCCCTCGAGGTTGTTCATCGCCCACCAGGCCAGGAAGGCCGGACCGGCAATGAACTGCCCTATTTCCTCTTCCGAGTAGCCCAGCTTCAGGAGCATGCTGCGCCACACGCACTCCTCACCCACGGCAGCCAGCGGCATATTCACGCCGTGCAGCGCCATCCAGTCTATCTCCTTCTGCCAGCGGTTCCAATCCCAGAACGCCATAGAGTAGGAGAAGGTGCAGTAGTTGAAGTCGTAGCGCAGCGTGAGATCCGTCTCGCGTCGTTCCTTCTTCGCCACGGCTGGCAGCACGGCCGGCAGCGTCGCCTGCATATTGTTCCAGGTGAGGTGGATGCCGGCGTAGTATTTCAGATACCAGTTGAGTCCCACGGCGATGTTTACCCAGGAGTTGCCCCTTATTATAATAGGTGCAGCGGGCGCAGCCTGGTCGATCTCGAAGAAGTCCTTGTCCTGCTTCACGAGTTCGGTTTTGAACTTCTTGGATGCGCCCTTGTCGATGCGCTCCAGGAGACGGGTCACGGGGTTAGCGGTGGCAGCGGTGGCGGCCAGCCAGCAAACCAAGCTGATGATGAGTGTTTTCATACGGCTGTATTTCATATTCTTTAGGTTTCTTTGTGTGCAAAGGTAGTGCAAACCGAGGGAAATACAAAGAAAAAGCGCGTTTTTCTTTGTATTTCCGAGGTGCAGCCTGCCTTCGGCCGCAGGCCAGAGGTACGATTAAGCGAGGGAAAAAGCATGGGAATACGCTCGTGAACAAGAGCCTGAAGAAAGTGTTTAGCATCGTATCAGAAAGCAAGCAGAAAGCAAACACTCTCCTCCTAGCCATACCCAAACCAGCCTTTTGGACTTGCGTAGGGCTTGGGTAGGACTTGGGTAGGACTTGGGTAGGGCTTGGGTAGGGTGTAGAAAATTCGGGGGACTGTGAGCGCGTTGACACGGGGAAATGCAAAAGAAAAACAATAAAAATGACATAACGTCAAAAAAAAAGCCTGAAATGTTTGTCGGTTCGTTTTTTCTTCCTATCTTTGCACAGTAAAACCTAAATACTGAAACATTCTGTCAATGCACTTGAAGCAATTCGTATATAGTTTGGCACTCCTGCTGGCTCTTCCAGTAGTCTGCTTGGCTGGTAGTTATGACATCCGAGACTATGGAGCAAAGGGCGATGGAACGACCGATGACGCGGTGGCCATCCAGAAGACCATTGATGCCTGTACGGCAGCAGGAGGAGGCGATGTAGTTTTCGCTGCCAACCACGTGTTCCTGTCAGGTCCCGTGCAGTTGAAATCCCATATAAACATCGTTCTGGAGACCAACGCCGTGTGGAAAGCCAATCCCGACGAGCGCATCTACCGCAAGAGTGCCTTTGGCAAGAACGAGGGCGAGGGCATGATGTGGATCTGGGCCAAGGACATCGAGAACCTCTCGTTCTCCGGTCACGGCACCATCCACGGCAACGGCATCCGCTTTATGGGCGAGGAGCTCTCCGACAGCTATGCTCTCAAGCCTGTCACCACCTTCGACCCCCGGCCGCACGTACTGACGCTGATTGGCGTGAAGAACCTCAGCATCCGCGACATCACCATCCGCGAGGGGGCCTACTGGACGGTACACCTCATCGGTTGCGACGGGGCGGTGATAGACGGCATCAGCCTGCTCAACAACCTAAAGATACGCAACGGTGACGGCATTGACCTCGACCACAGCAAAAATGTGCGCATCGCCAACTGCCACATCACGAGTGGCGACGATGCCATCTGCCTGAAGAACCGCCGCGAATACGAGGAATACGGATCTTGCCACGACATCGTGGTGACCAACTGCGTGATGGAGAGCCGCAGCTGTACGGTGAAGATCGGCAGCGAGAACATGGACTCCATCTATAATGTCACCATTGACAACTGCGTCATCAAGGGCAGCAACCGCGGCCTCGGCATCCAGAACCGCGACGAGGGCACGGTGACCGACGTGGTCTTCTCCAACATCATCCTGGACTGCCGCCTCTGGAGCGACGTGTGGTGGGGCAAGGCTGAGCCTATCTATGTCACCTCCTATCCCCGTGCCAACGGCAACCACAAGGATGCCAACTGGCGCTTCCCCAAGGGACAGACCGTCGGACGGTGTGGCGAGGTGGCCCGCATCTATTTCAACAACATCTACGCCACCTCCGAGAACGGCTGCTTCATCGGCGGCGACACGCCGGACAAGGTGCGCGACATCCATTTCAACAATGTACGTCTGAACCTAAAGAAGACCACCGGCTACGACGGCGGTGTCTACGACCGACGCCCCTGCCGTGGCGAGGGCTTCGTCCACGACAAGGTGTACGGCCTCTATGTGGAGCAGGCCAGCGAGGTGACTGTCGACGGGCTGACAGTGAAGGCCGGACCAGGGATTTCCTACGGTGGCGACACCCATGGCCTGTGAGGAACGTAACGGTACTGTAACGAGAATTTAACCTTGGTGTAACAGGTTTCAACTACCTTTGCACCGCAAATCAAATCAATTATAACCAAAACAAACAAGTTATGCGAATAGTACAAAAGACTATTGGAAGAAGCATGAAGCGAATCTTGTTTTCTTCCGCCCTTCTACTGGTGAGTTCGCTCACGTTTGCACAGAGTAAGGTCAGCGGCACCATCACGGATGCCAACGGCGAACCCCTTGTCGGTGTGAGTGTGATCGAGGTCGGTACTCAGAACGGTGCAGTGACCGACATGGACGGTAACTACACCCTGAACGTGAAGCCCGGTGCCAAGTTGAAGATCTCATACATCGGTTTCACCACGCAGACCGTGACGGCAGGCCCCAACAAGAAGATCGTGCTGCAGGAAGACAACACCACCCTGAACGAAGTCGTGGTAGTCGGCTACGGTACGATGCGCCGTAAGGACGTGACCTCGTCCATCACCACCGTGAAGGCTGAAGACCTGAACAGAGGTGTGTTCACCGACCCTGGTCAGATGTTGCAGGGCAAGGTTCCTGGACTTGTGGTTTCTTCTACCGCAGACCCCAACGGTTCTCCTTCGATAACTCTTCGTGGTGCCTCCACACTCCGTACCGGTGCTATGTCGCCCTACTATGTGGTGGACGGAATCCCCGGTGTGGACATCTCCATCGTGTCGCCTGACGACATCGAGAGCATTGATGTGCTCCGCGATGCTACGGCAACGGCCATCTACGGTTCGAAGGCTGCCAACGGTGTGATTATCATCACTACGAAGAAGGGTGGTGAGGAGAAGACCAATGTGACCTACAACGGTTATGTGGCTTTCGACAAAATCCTCAACACCTATGATGTATGTACCGCTGACGAGCTGCGCCAGTACGCCAAGACCAACAACGTTACCCTGAAGGACGGTGGTGCCAACATGGACTGGCAGAACGAAGTGCTCCGCACGGGTATCAGCCACAACCACAACGTGGGCATCAACGGTGGCAACGGCAAGACCAGCTATATGGTCAGTGCCAACCTCATGAAGCGTGAGGGTGTCATCAAGATGACGGGTATGGATCGCTTCAACGTGCGTTCGTTGGTTTCTACCAAGACACTGAAGGATCACCTCACCGTGTCTATCGGTGCCAATATGATGTACGGCAAGCACTTTGGAGTGCCCACGAGCGACGAAGGTGCTTCTGTACTTGATGCCATGAACTACTACTCTCCCACCAACGCTGCCAAGAACGACGACGGCACATGGACCTTGGGTTCTGGTTCGAAGAACTACAACCCGCTGGCCCTGATGGAGGAGAACAAGTCCGAGACCATTTGGAAGCGTAACCAGTTCGTTGGAAAGACATCGCTCGAAATCATAAAGGGCTTGCTGTGGAACGTGAACTACTCTTGGAGCAACTACCAGAGCACATACAGTGCCTACAACACCCACAACTCACAGCTTGAGGGTATCGGCAACAAGAATGGACAGGCCACCCGCAATACCTATTTCGGACGCGAGCAGACCTTTGAGACCTACCTCAACTACGATGTCCAGTTGGGCAAGCACAAGCTGGGTGTGATGGCCGGTTACTCTTGGGAAGAGAAGAAGAACAACGACGGATTCGGACTTTCCGTAGAGGGTTACTACAACGATGACCTCTCGTGGTATAACCTGACCTACGCGCAGACCATTCTTGGTGTTCAGAACTCCGTACAGAGCGGCTATCTGGAGAACATCCGCAACATCTCGTTCTATGGCCGTGTCAACTACTCCTTCGACAGCCGCTATATGTTGCAGGCAACGGTTCGCCGTGACGGTTCTTCCGTGTTTGGTGCCAACCACCGTTGGGGTACGTTCCCCTCTGTTTCGGCAGCATGGAATATCACCGAGGAAAAATTCATGCAGAACCAGAACCTCTTTGACAACTTGAAGCTCCGCGCCGGTTACGGTATTTCCGGTAATGCTATGGGCTTCGATGCCTACACTTCCTATGCCACTTACGGTGCTTCCGGAACCTTCGTGTATGACGGCAAAACCTACCGCACCTACGGCGCAACGAAGAACGCCAACCCCGACCTGAAATGGGAGTCGACGGGTATGCTGAACGTCGGCCTTGACTTCGCTTTCCTCCGCGGACGCATCAACGGTACGGTTGAGGTTTACCACAAGAAGACCAAGGACCTCATCTGGAGCTACCCTGTATCGACAACCAAGTACATCTACGGTTGGATGGACGCCAACGTGGGTGAGATGACCAACAAGGGTATTGAGTTCACCTTGAACGCCGTTCCCGTGCAGACCAAGGACTTTATGTGGAGTACGACCATCAACCTGTCGCACAACAAGAACACGGTCGACAAGATGCAGAACGACATATTCCAGACCACCAACCTCACCCAGGGTGACCCGAAGGTTGCCGGTGTATCTGCTGACGGTTGGACACAGCGGATTATGGAAGGTGAGCCTATCGGTACTTTCTATACCTACCAGTATGCAGGAACTGTTAACGGACGCTCGGAATACTATGTGCTCGACGAGAACGGCAACCGCACCGGCGAGACGACCAACAACCCCAGCTTGAAAGACCGCTCCATCACTGGTTGCGCACAGCCCAAGCTGAATGCAGGATGGAACAACACCTTGACCTACAAGAACTGGAACTTGAACGCGTTCATCACCGGTGTATTCGGCAACGACGTATATAACAGCGCCCGCGCTCACTATACCAGTGCACAGATGTTCTCCGACGGAAAGAATGTGCTGAAGGAGTTCCTCTCCAACCCCGCAGGCGACGCTTCTGGCTCGCTGCCTTCCGACCGTTACATCGAGAAGGGAACGTACATCCGTCTCCAGTCTCTTTCTCTGAGCTATACCTTCCGCAACTGCTTCAATGACTGGATTCAGGACTTGACCCTGTACGGAACTGCCAACAACCTCTTCACCATCAGCAACTACAAGGGACTTGACCCAGAGGTGAGCCTCGGTGGTATCGATCCCGGTGTTGACTATCGCTGGAGCCGTTATCCGCACACACGCACCTTCATGGTCGGTGTGAAGATCAATTTCGGTGGTGCCAAGCAGAAGAAGGCTGCTCCTCAGCATGTTGAGCGTGAGGTCATCAAGTAAGTTCCTGCCAAATAATAACATTTAATTAGATTACAAGAATATGAGACTCAATAAATTGATTCTTTCGGCTGGATTGATGGCCGTGACACTTTCCAGTTGTACCGATTTGGATGTCAGTCCGAAGTCACAGTACACAGAAGACCCCAGTAAGAATTCTGGAGTAGACCCCATGATTGTCGTAGAGGCCAAGATGGCTGATGTCTATTATCATCTTGCCGGTACGTTGGGCCGTCGTTATATGGAGGCACAATGCCTTGCTTCCGACGAGTTTACCGGACTGGCCTTTGCTGGTGGATATTATGATAGCGGTACTTATGCCCATACGGCATTGCACTGCAATTCCGCAACGGATGCTTCTACAGGCTGGTATGACGATGTGACTGCCGGTATCACCAAGGCCAACACCATTTTGGAGGAATTGGGAAGTAGTGCTTCGGACGAGATGAAGGCTCCTGCGCGCGCCATACGTGCCTATTACACTTGGATTCTGATGGACAGCTATGGTGATGCTCCCATTCTGGAGAGCATTCCGGAAGAGGGTACTGTTGTTTCGCGTTCTCCCCGCAAGGAAGTGGCCGAGTGGATTGAGAGTGAACTGAATGACATTATCCCCGCACTGACAGAGGATGTGACGGAGAATACCTACGGCAAGCCCACCAAATGGATGGCCGAGGCACTTCTCGCCAAGCTCTATATCAACTGGGCTGTCTATACTGCAGAGTCTGTAGACCAGTATGACGCAGCAACTGCCGCCAACCCCAAGCTTGATGCTTGTATCGCTGCTTGCGATGAAATCATCAACAGCGGCAAGTTCAACCTTGGCTCAGTGGACTATCTCCACAAGTTCTCCTATGACAATGGCTGGACGGTTGAGGACTTTATCTATGCCATCCCCTACGATGCCCTTAACCTTCAGGGAATGCAATATGCCCGTCCCCGTTCCTTCAAGGACTTGAAGAATATGCTTCCTAACGTTTACGGTTCAACGGAAAAGTTCACGCAATCCTTCGGTGGCAACATCGTTGTGACTCCCGAGTTTGCTAAGCTCTTCTGCTTGACGGGTGACATCCGCAACTACTGCATTCTCCGTGGTGACGTTTATATCCGCGACCCGAAGACGTTGCTGCCGACAACAGAGCCTTTCATGTATAAGGACCAGCAGGTGCATTTTACGGAAGACATCACCCTTAAACAGATTGATAACACGATTGAGGTGGGCAACGATGCGAATGCTTACCAGCAGGGTTGCCACTCCATCAAGTGGTTCACGACTCCCAGCGACTACAACAATGCTCGTAACCAATCCAACGACCTGCCGATTTTCCGCTATGCCGACATCCTGATGATGAAGGCTGAGGCTTTGACCCGTCAGGGAGCAAGCGGTGCCAAGGATCTCTTCAACCAAATTCGCACCTATGCTGGTGCACCGACCATTGCCGCAGAACCCACATTGTCGGAAATCTATGACGAGCGTGGCCGCGAGTTCTTCGACGAGAACTGGCGTCGTAACGATATGATTCGTTTCGGCCATTACGAGGACGAGTTCTTCCCCCATTACAAGGACTTCCCGGATGCAAACTTCGACAAGCGTCATCGCATCTTCCCCGTTCCGCAGGGAACACTTGATTTGAACCCCTCTTGGGATCAGAATCCCGGTTACTAATCCGCAACTGTTGAAGTATAATGATAAGAGGGAGCAGCCAACGCTGCTCCCTCTATCTGTTCTATCTATCCATTGACGCTCCGCCAACTTTTTTTATAAAACATTTGGCAAGTAACTATTCAGCCGATCTTAGCTTTGAGCATCAGTGGACTATTCTGAACATGAACGCCCCAAAGGGGCAGCCTGCTCATAGCCCAGGGCGTTGCCCCGGGTTTGGGTCGTGTGTATAGCGATGGACTGAAGGCTTAGGCTAAGAGATTCGCTGAATAGTTGCCACTTATTCGTACTCTGACGCTTCGCGTCGAAGGTAGGCGGCACCTCGGAAATAAAAGAAAAAACACGTTTTTCTTTGTATTCTTCTCGCTTATTCGTACCTTTGAGCTACGCTCTTAGGTAGGCGGCACCTCGGAAATAAAAGAAAAAACACGTTTTTCTTTGTATTTCGCTCGGTTTGCACTACCTTTGCCAACAGAAACAACATTACCGCAATGAACACAGAGGAACGTTACATC